>NZ_LJGW01000331.1 GCF_001751255.1 Streptomyces nanshensis
GGCGACGGCTGCCGCCGTCGGGGCCGGTTCGCCCACGCGCCCGACGCCGGGACCGGGCATCGGCGGGACTCCCCCGGGCTCTCCCGGATACCGCCCGTCGTCGCCCCCGCGCCGCGGCGGCAGCTTCCGCTCCCACGAACTCATGGCCTGCCGCTGCGAGTTGTACGTGAGCGCCAGGTCGACCATCAGGGCGACCGCGTGCTGCCGCTGATCCCCCTCGCTCTCCGGCACGTCGTCCTCGCGACCGTCCCGGGCCCCGCCCGGCTCCCGGGTGTCGAGTTCGCCGCGGAACCCGGCGTCCAGCGTGCGGCCGCGTCCGGTGACGGCGCCGCCGAGCCGGTTCATCGCGCCGCTCAGGCCGTCGTGCCGTCCGAGCGCGTCGATCTTCGGCTTGATCTCGTTCAGGCGCTCGCCCGCGTTGCGCATCGCCGTCGAGGTGTAGCGCGCGTACGTCGCCAACTCCCCGAGCTGTCTGCTGATCTTGACGGCCAGCTCGGCGAACGCCTCCGCCGACGGGCCCTCCCAGTGCTCCAGCGCATGCGCGACGATCCGGTCGAAGTCCCCCTGGACGCTGCCGCCGCCGTTCACCAGATGATCGTGGATCCGCTCCCACGCCTCGGCGACGCCGAGGACCTGCTCCGGCTTGGCGTCGGCCAGCATCGCCTTCATCGAGGGGACGGTCTCTTCCGTCGCGAACGGGGTCCTGACCTCGCCCGCGTTGTACAACGCCTCGTACGTGCCGCCCGCCCCGGCGCCCTCACCGCCACGCCCGGCCTCGCCGCCGTCCATGCCTGCCCTCGCCCCCTGGCGCTCGCTACTCCCCGGACTCTGAACCCAGTCTGTCCATGCCGTACTTCGCGTCGTACTCGGCGTTCTGGTAGTTGCCGTGCACGGTCTTCGTCTTCGTACCGAAGTCGTCGATGGCCTCGTTGACGACCTCGACGACCTCCTCGATGTGGGCCTTCATCGTCCGGTGGGCGTCGGTCAGTTCGTTGCTCTCGACGAACCGGTGGCTGCCGAGCGCCCCCTCCGGGAGGTAGGTGTTGTACTTGCTCCTGGTCACCGACTCGCCCATGGCCGTCGCCAGCCGGCCGAGCTTGCGCACCGTCTCCTCGAGCTCACTGAGATCGACTCGCATCCGCCCCACCGGCTGCGCCTCCCCCGTTCCGTTCCCGACGCGTGTGTACGGCACCGCGGCGCGCCCGTCCGGCCTGCGCCGGTGCCGCGAAGCACCCGTCAGAGAACGCCGGCCGGAGGGGACGCCGCATGTGTGCCGCACACTTTAGTGAGCACCGCTGACACCCCCTCAGCTCCCGGCCCGACGCGCCCTCTCCGGCACGGAACCCGACCCCACGGACGGTTCCGCCCTCACCCAGCGCGTCCCCCTCCACCCTCCGAAAAGCGGACTCCCGCCCTCTGGGACCAAGCGGTCAAATCCCCTGCGCCGCACGTGACTTGATCCGCACGATGACACCCGATCGTGATCTGCCACCACGCGACGCCACCCGCGGGATCTCCGCACAAGCTCCACGCGGGGTTGCCTGCCCGGCGGGGGAACCCCGGTGCGGTGGGCGTCAGTTGTACGGGGGGTGCTGGGGTGGCGCGGCTTGCTGCGCGTACGGCCCCTGCTGCGGGACCTGACCCGGCGGGTAGGGGTAACCGCCGTACGCACCCGGATCGCCCGGGCCGCCGCCGTTCCGCTTCCTCTTACGCCGCCGCACGAGAACGACGACCAGCACGATGCCGCCCACGAAGAGCAGCGCGACAATGCCCGTGATGGCCCAAAGGAACACGAACTCCTTGTCGGCCTGCTCTTGTTGAGCCTTCGACTCGCGTTCCTTCTCGGCGACCTTCGCCTCGTCCTTCAGAGACTGAGGAACCGAAAGCGGACCGAACGTGGAACCCTTCGGGACGTCCTCTTGAAGCGCCGCGAGAGGACGGATCGAGCCGTAGCCGTACTGCTCGTCCGGAAGCTCGCCGCCCTTCTTCGAAGCGGGCATCTGCGCAGTCTTCGTCAGACGGTTGACGATCTGCCCGGCCGTCAGATCAGGGTACTTCGACCGGACCAGGGCAGCCGCAGCCGACGTATATGCCGTCGCGTCAGAAGTGCCGTCACCGATCCCGTAGCCGTTCAGATTGCTCGGCCCACCTGTGGTGACGACCCCTACCGCTGGGGCGGTGAGCAGAGTCTGCTTACCCTTGTTGGATTTTTCCCATACGGTGCCGTTCTTCTGCAGCCCGCCGACTGGGACCATCCCCGGGTACCGGGCGGGATACTCAACTGCTTTACCGGAGTTACCAGTTGAGGCGAAAACGGGCACGTTCCTCTTCAGCGCATAAGCCACGGCCTCTGCGTCATCCGCCGAGTACGTGCTTCCGCCCTGCGAAATGTTGATCACTGAGGCGCCGCGGTCAACGGCATATTTGATCGCCTGGGTCAGCTGCTCCGACGTCGACCCGTTGGCCCGGACCGGCAGGATTCTGGCTTCGGGCGCAAGTCCCATGATGCCGTCCTGATTTCCCGCACCGTGACCGTGACCGGCGATGATCCCCGCCATGGCCGTCCCGTGGTCGTCACCCTTCTTCGGGACCGTGGACGAGTCACCGTCGATGAAGTCTTTGCCCTTGAGGACACTTCCCTCAAGGTCGGGATGACTGGGATTGACGCCGTCGTCGATGACGGCAACAGTCTGGCCCTTGCCCTTGGTGATCTTCCAAATGGACTCCGCGTTCAGAGACTTCAGCGCCCACTGATCATTTCTTGTCCGATCAGCCGCGGCATTCGGCGCTGACGTGAGAACCAACGCCCCGGTCAGCACTACTCCGCTGATGACACGCAAGGTTCGCGTGAAGCCCATCTGTCGAGTCCTCTTTTTCCGGCGGAGGGGTGCGGCCGTATGGCCGCACCCCTGAGCTTGCTGCACCTCGTAGAGTGCCGGTACTTCGTCAGCCGATCGTGGGCGGGGCGACGTCGCGCCGCTCGGGCATCCAGGTCTCCTCGTCCTCGACGAGGTAGTCAGGACGCTCTCC
>NZ_LJGW01000444.1 GCF_001751255.1 Streptomyces nanshensis
CTGATTCGGCGGCGGAGGCGGCGAGTTGGGCGGACCGCCGAACTGCCCCGTCGGAGCCTGATACTGCTGCCCCGGATACTGCGACGGCACCGTCGGACCACCGCCAGAACCCCACGGATCACTCACCCGATCCCGGCTGTCCCTCCGCTTCACGAACACGACCACCACAACCGCGATACCGACGAGCACCAGGAAGATCAG
>NZ_LJGW01000442.1 GCF_001751255.1 Streptomyces nanshensis
CCCATCCCCGGACGCTGCGCACCCTGACCCGAGAACACCGCAGCCGTACGGCCCTCCCCCGCCGCCACCGGCACCGCGGACGACAGTGCCGCCAGAGCGTCGTCCCGGCCGGACGCCACCGCCACGGCGCGCACCTCCAGCAGCGACCGCGCCGAGACCAACGTCCATGCCACGTCGGTGAGGGGGGTGTCGGGGTGCTCCTC
>NZ_LJGW01000440.1 GCF_001751255.1 Streptomyces nanshensis
GTCCGGGCCGCTCGGTGTGGTCCGCTGCGCCGCGGGGCCGGAGCCCCGCGGCGCGAGGGGTGTTACCTCAGCACTCCTTGTTCTCGTTGATGCAGTCCACGGCCGTCTTCATCAGGTCCTCGGGCATGACGTTGATGAAGTCGCTGTGATCCGTGATCGGGTTGTGAAGCTGCTCCGGGAAGGAGTCCACTGCGAACGGGGTGT
>NZ_LJGW01000449.1 GCF_001751255.1 Streptomyces nanshensis
GACGATCATCTGCCCGGACGGCACCTCCAGGGTGATCTGCATGGTGATGCCGTCCGGGAAGGGGCACGGGCTCTGCACGTGAACGGCCTCCTCGCCCACGACATACACCGGCGCCTGATCGCAATCGGCGCAGCGGGAGTGAGCTCCGATCACCACCAGTTCACCGAACGAGGACTCGAACGCCGTCACCTCCTCCACGCGCTTGGG
>NZ_LJGW01000441.1 GCF_001751255.1 Streptomyces nanshensis
TGACCCCGACACTATCAGATCCGAATTCCCGTTCCGAACCGAACGGATTCCCTGACCTGAATCCCCTGCCGGGAGGGGGCGTCTTCCGACGCGGCCGCCACAGTAGAACACCCCACCCAGCACCTCAAAATCGAGACACCGGCCCACCCCGCACCGAACTGATTTCCGGCGCACACAGCACACGAAAAACAGCCCCGCACAAGACGAGGG
>NZ_LJGW01000439.1 GCF_001751255.1 Streptomyces nanshensis
AGCACCCCCCGGCGCCCGCCGGGGAGCGGGCCGCGGCAGGAAGACGGTGCGCCGCGGCCGCACCGCTCCGGAAGCCCTCAGCACACGCAGCAGGTCCCGCACCGGCCGGTGCGGGACCTGCTGCGTGTGCTGAGGGCTTCCGGAGCGGTGCGGCCGCGGCGCACCGTCTTCCTGCCGCGGCCCGCTCCCCGGCGGGCGCCGGGGGGTGCT
>NZ_LJGW01000445.1 GCF_001751255.1 Streptomyces nanshensis
CCTGCTCTGTTCGCGGTCGAGGTGGCGTTGTTCCGTCTGGTCGCTTCGTGGGGCATTGAACCCGACTATCTGGCGGGCCATTCGGTCGGTGAGGTCGCGGCGGCGCATGTGGCCGGAGTCTTCTCTATGGAGGATGCGTGCCGGCTGGTGTCGGCGCGGGCTGCGTTGATGGAGGCGCTGCCCGGGGGTGGGGCGATGGTCGCTGTGGAGGCG
>NZ_LJGW01000446.1 GCF_001751255.1 Streptomyces nanshensis
TTGGAAGGGGTAGGTCGGCAGATCGGTACGTTCAGTGCCGGTACCGTCGAAGAGACGGACCCACTCCACACGATGCCCCGCCACATGCAGACGCCCCAACGCCCCGAGCACAGCGGCCTCTTCAACGACGTTCTTACGCAGAAGAGGCACCGCCGTGGCATCGGGAGCGATCGCCGCGGCCATGGCCGAGAGCACGCCGTCCGGACCCAACTCCA
>NZ_LJGW01000448.1 GCF_001751255.1 Streptomyces nanshensis
CCTCGGCCGCCTCCACCGCGACCATCGCCCCACCCCCGGGCAGGGCCTCCATCAGCCGCGCCCGCGCCGACACCAGCCGGCACGCGTCCTCCAGAGAGAACACCCCGGCCACATGCGCCGCCGCGACCTCACCGATGGAGTGCCCCGCCAGATAGTCGGGCTCGATGCCCCACGAAGCAACGAGGCGGAACAACGCCACCTCGACCGCGAACAGAGCAGG
>NZ_LJGW01000460.1 GCF_001751255.1 Streptomyces nanshensis
GGCCGCCGTCAGCAGCCACGCCGTCTGGCGCAGCAGCGGGAACGGGATGCGGATCCAGGTCAGCAGCAGGTCCAGCGCGAGCAGCACGACGATGCCCGCGTCGATCCCGATGGGGAAGAACGGCGCGAAGGCACCGAAGCCCTTGCGTGCCGCGAGGTCGCGTACGGCCGCGAAGGAACCCGCGAAACCGATGGCGGCGATCGTCACGGCACCGATGACGACCACCGCGA
>NZ_LJGW01000450.1 GCF_001751255.1 Streptomyces nanshensis
AGGACCTCGGCTTCGACTCGCTGACCGCCGTCGAATTCCGTAACCGGCTGACGGCGGCGACGGGGCTGCGGCTGTCGGCGACGCTCGTGTTCGACTACCCCACGGCTGCCGCTCTCGCGACGCACCTGCGGGAGGAACTGTTCGGCTCGGACACCGACCCGGCCGCCCTCGTACCTTCGCGTGTGCTGCCGCCGGTTGCGGACGACCCGGTGGTGATCGTGGGGATGTCGTG
>NZ_LJGW01000461.1 GCF_001751255.1 Streptomyces nanshensis
GCGGCGGCCAAGACGCTGCTGGACTTCACTCCGGACGGCACGGGGAACCTGATTCCGCTGGATGATTTCCTCGATATCGTCACCCGGCTCGTGATCGTTTTCGGGCTCGCTTTCGAACTGCCGCTGCTGCTGGTGATGTTGAACTTCACGGGCATTCTGTCGGGGCGCCGGCTGCTGGGCTGGTGGCGGGTGATGGTGCTGTGCATCACGATCTTCTCCGCGGTGGCCACTCC
>NZ_LJGW01000453.1 GCF_001751255.1 Streptomyces nanshensis
GACCACCGCGACGGCGTCCGCTACCGCAACACCCGTCCCACCCGGGCCGAGGCGATGGCCGTCCTGGCCTGGTGGCGCAGCATGTTCGGGCCCGTCGAGGACGACCTCAGCCCCGTCCTCGCCGTCGTCGTCGACGACGAGTTTTTCCGGTACGGACCCGACACCACCGACGAGCAGCACGACGGATTCCACAAGGAGACGCTGGAGGTCTACGGCGTCGGCATCCTGCGCCC
>NZ_LJGW01000467.1 GCF_001751255.1 Streptomyces nanshensis
TCCGCCGGGTTCACGGTGACCGCCGCCGTACCGACGGAGCCCAGGAAGCAGGCACCGTCGCCGAGATAGGTGGCCGTGACGGTGCCCGTCGTCAGGACGTCCGTGGTGAGGCAGGCCTGCCCGGTGGCGTCCAGCGGCACCGTCTGGTTCAGCCCGCCCGGGCCGGTGAAGGTGACCATCCCGGTGGGGGTGCCGGAGCCCGGTGCGTCGGTGGTGACGGTGGCGCACAGCTCGACG
>NZ_LJGW01000459.1 GCF_001751255.1 Streptomyces nanshensis
GGGTGTGGCTTTCATGCGGCTGCCGGCTATGGCTCGGGAGGCTTGGCCGCCCGGCTCCCCACGACGACTCGGCCGCCGATTGGGAAATGCGAACAGGTCGCTGTGTAGAGCAATGCCGGCGAGGTCGTCCGTGGTACGCACTGCACGCACGAGCGGCTGGAGCACGATGAGCCGGATATGGGCCGGGACCGACTGCGGCAAGACCCATCACCACACCCTGGTCATGGACAGCGGGGGCGAG
>NZ_LJGW01000457.1 GCF_001751255.1 Streptomyces nanshensis
CCGGTTGGCGGGGGAGGGGCGGAAGACTAGGCGTTTGCTGGTCAGCCATGCCTTTCACTCGTCGTTGATGGATCCGATGCTTGAGGGTTTCCGTGAGGCTGTGGCGGGCCTGTCGTTCGGTGAGCCGGTGATTCCGGTGGTGTCGAATGTGACGGGTCGGCTTGCTGTGGGTGGGGAGTTGGCTTCGCCGGAGTATTGGGTTCGGCATGTTCGGGAGACGGTGCGTTTCGGCGACAGCGTCGAATG
>NZ_LJGW01000456.1 GCF_001751255.1 Streptomyces nanshensis
AGGACCTCGGCTTCGACTCGCTGACCGCCGTCGAACTGCGGAACAGGCTGACCAACGCCACCGGTCTGCGGCTCCCCGCCACCCTCGTCTTCGACTACCCCACCGCGATGAGCCTCGCCGAGTACGTACGCGACGAACTCTTCGCCGACGAGAGCACCCATGCCGTAGAGCATGTGCCGACACGGCTGCTGCCGCCGGTTGCGGACGACCCGGTCGTGATCGTGGGGATGTCGTGCCGGTATCCGGGCGG
>NZ_LJGW01000454.1 GCF_001751255.1 Streptomyces nanshensis
GCCGCCGCGACCTCCCCCACCGAATGCCCCGCGACGAAGTCCGCACGCACCCCCCACGACTCCACCAACCGGAACAGCGCCACCTCCAACGCGAACAACGCAGGCTGAGCCCAACCCGTACGCCCCAACCGCCCCGGCTCACCACCCCACATCACCTCACGCACACCCGGATCCAGATGCCCCAGCACCCCGTCCAACGCCTCCGCGAAAACGGGAAAACACCCGTACAACTCCCGCCCCATCCCCAGACGCTGACTCCC
>NZ_LJGW01000466.1 GCF_001751255.1 Streptomyces nanshensis
CAGATCTCGACGCTCTCGCCGCAGACCGACGGGTCGGGGTCGGCCGTGACCGTCGTCGTCGTGTCCGCCGCGTCGACCACGGCCTCCGCGGTGTCCGACGACCCGGCGGCGCAGGTGTCGCCGAGGTACGTGGCGGTCACCGTGCCGGACTCCAGCGTCGTCGTGGTCACACACGCCTGACCGGTGGCGTCGAGCGTGGCCGTCTCGTTGACCCCCGGACCGGTGAAGGTGACCGTCCCCGTGGGGATTCCGGAGCCGGGCGGATCGATGGTGACCGTCGCGCA
>NZ_LJGW01000458.1 GCF_001751255.1 Streptomyces nanshensis
GGATCTTGCCGCTGGCCGCCCGTGGCACGGCGTCGATGAACTCCACCGTGCGGATCTTCTTGTACGGGGCGACGCGTTCGGCGACGTACGCGAGGACGTCCTCCTCCGTCAGCGTCCCGCCCGCCGCGTTCGGCGTCCGTACGACGAACGCCTTCGGCACCTCCTGCCCCCGCTCGTCCAGCGCGCCGAGCACCGCGGCGTCCGTGATCCCCGGGTGAGCGACCAGGACTCCTTCCAGTTCGGCGGGGGCGACTTGGTATCCCTTGTACTTGATCAGCTCTTTGACGCGGTCGAC
>NZ_LJGW01000465.1 GCF_001751255.1 Streptomyces nanshensis
TTCGGTGGGAGCTGCGGATGATGCGGGGCGTCGCCGACTGGCTGTCTATGCACGGCCGGAGACTGATGGGGACGTTCCGTGGGTCGAGCACGCGAGCGGCGTCCTGGCTGAGGGTGAGGGGCCGGTTGCGGGATTCGACGCGTCGGTGTGGCCTCCGGCCGACGCGCACCCCGTGGAACTCGCCGACTGCTACGAGCGGTTCGCGGACGCTGGCTTCGACTACGGTCCCGTCTTCCAGGGGTTGACGGCTGCCTGGCGGGGCGAGGACGGTGCGCTGTTCGCCGAGGTGACCCTGCCGGAGGACAC
>NZ_LJGW01000452.1 GCF_001751255.1 Streptomyces nanshensis
CGACGACGACTACCCCGCCTACACCATGGGCCGGGCCGCCGCGATGCTCGGTACCACGCCGGCGTTTCTGCGGGCGCTCGGCGAAGCCAGGCTTTTCGTGCCGCTCCGCTCGGAGGGCGGCCACCGCCGCTACTCCCGCTATCAGTTGAGGCTCGCCACCCGGGCCCGCGAACTGGTCGATCAAGGCACTCCCATCGAGGCCGCCTGCCGCATCATCATCCTCGAGGACCAGCTCGAAGAGGCCCAGCGCATCAACGAGGAGCTGCGTCACGCCGAAGCCTCGCCCCAGCCCAACGACGCCTGACAG
>NZ_LJGW01000464.1 GCF_001751255.1 Streptomyces nanshensis
GGCAATCCCCGCGCGGAGAACCAAGGAGCCAACACGTGAACCCCAGACCAGCGAGCCGCCCGAGGCTCACCGCCCGCGAACTCCAAATCCTTCAAGGGATGAGCTGCGGCCACTCCAACGCCGAGATCGGCCGGAAGCTGTACCTCGCCGAAAACACGATCAAGAGCCACGCACGGAGCCTGTTCAAGAAGCTCGCCGCCCGCGACCGCGCGCACGCCGTCGGGATCGGCTACCGCTCGGGGCTTCTCGAACGAGCCGACACGACACAGAGCACCCGGGATCACCCCGGCGCCTGACGGGACAGCCGAAACCGTCGCCCCGTGCCAGCAGCCGGGG
>NZ_LJGW01000463.1 GCF_001751255.1 Streptomyces nanshensis
AGGCCTCAGTGGACGCCGCCGAGGGCAAGAGCGACGGCCGCGGTGACGGCGGCCAGCAGAACAAGAACGACGGCGGCGGCCGGGGCGACGGCTCGCGCGGCGACCGCAACGACGGCCGCGGCGGCGACGGCGGAGGCCGTCAGCAGCAGGACCGTCCCTCCAAGCGCGACCGCCAGCGCGGCCGCGGCAAGGGCGGCGACGGCGGCGGCCAGAACCAGAACCAGGGCGGCGGTCAGAACCAGGGCGGCCAGAACCAGGGTCAGGGCGGCGGAGGCCGCCGTGACGACGACGATTTCGAGGGCGGCCGTCGTGGTCGTCGGGGGCGGTATCGGGATCGGC
>NZ_LJGW01000470.1 GCF_001751255.1 Streptomyces nanshensis
GCATTCACGGAGAGTTTGATCCTGGCTCAGGACGAACGCTGGCGGCGTGCTTAACACATGCAAGTCGAACGATGAAGCCTCTTCGGGGGTGGATTAGTGGCGAACGGGTGAGTAACACGTGGGCAATCTGCCCTGTACTTCGGGACAAGCCCTGGAAACGGGGTCTAATACCGGATGGGACTGCCGGCCGCATGGTCTGGTGGTGGAAAGCTTCGGCGGTACAGGATGAGCCCGCGGCCTATCAGCTTGTTGGTGGGGTGATGGCCTACCAAGGCGACGACGGGTAGCCGGCCTGAGAGGGCGACCGGCCACACTGGGACTGAGACACGGCCCAGACTCC
>NZ_LJGW01000478.1 GCF_001751255.1 Streptomyces nanshensis
TCGTGTCGTGAGATGTTGGGTTAAGTCCCGCAACGAGCGCAACCCTTGTCTCGTGTTGCCAGCAGGCCCTTGTGGTGCTGGGGACTCACGGGAGACTGCCGGGGTCAACTCGGAGGAAGGTGGGGACGACGTCAAGTCATCATGCCCCTTATGTCTTGGGCTGCACACGTGCTACAATGGCCGGTACAATGAGTGGCGATGCCGTGAGGTGGAGCGAATCTCAAAAAGCCGGTCTCAGTTCGGATTGGGGTCTGCAACTCGACCCCATGAAGTCGGAGTCGCTAGTAATCGCAGATCAGCATTGCTGCGGTGAATACGTTCCCGGGCCTTGTACACACCGCCCGTCACGTCACGAAAGTCGGTAAC
>NZ_LJGW01000489.1 GCF_001751255.1 Streptomyces nanshensis
AGCGGATTTACCTGCTCCTCGGGCTACACCCTTACCCCGGGACAACCACCGCCCGGGCTGGACTACCTTCCTGCGTCACCCCATCACTCACCTACTACAAGCTCGGTCCGCCGGCTCCACCACACCAGCAGTCATCCGAAGACAACAACCGGGGGCTTCACGGGCTTAGCATCACCTGATTCAGCGCTGGCGCACTGCCACGGGTACCGGAATATCAACCGGTTATCCATCGACTACGCCTGTCGGCCTCGCCTTAGGACCCGACTTACCCTGGGCAGATCAGCTTGACCCAGGAACCCTTAGTCAATCGGCGCACACGTTTCTCACGTATGTATCGCTACTCATGCCTGCATTCTCACTCGCATACCGTCCACAACTCGCTTCCACGGCTGCTTCACCCGGCACACGACGCTCCCCTACCCACCC
>NZ_LJGW01000476.1 GCF_001751255.1 Streptomyces nanshensis
GTGGCGTTGTCCGCGTTCGGGCGGTTCGGGTCGAGCGCGCGTGAGGCGGCAAGCGATAGTTGCACGGCCTTCGCGGTGAAGCGCCGGGCAGCTTCGCGCGGGGTTCCGGTCAGTTCGCCGGCAAGCGGGTGCCCGCCGTCCTCGTGCGGCTCGTAGGCGCCGCAGGACGCGAGCACGAGACGACGGGACTCCCCGGGGGCCCCGGGGAGAGTAACGGCCTCGACGACGGGATGGCCGAAGCTGGTGAGCGCTGATTCGTCGTCATCGCACGTCCCCAAGAGCGAAGTGAGCATGCTGCGGTCCCCCGGCAGCGTCTCGTCGTCCTCCGGGGAGACGCGGCGAAGGTTGTGATCGTTGGTCAGTCGCTGCGCCGTGTTTCCCGGCCTGGGCAGGATGTAGGCGCGGCAGTCTCCGCACCATGCGACGGTCAGCGGTCGGTTCGGTGCCGTGACGGCCACGACGGCGGCAGCGCTGGGG
>NZ_LJGW01000471.1 GCF_001751255.1 Streptomyces nanshensis
CTTGCCCGTACTCAAGAGGTCCGAGAGTGCGGCAGATGACGAACTGCCGTGCAGGCAAGGCAAGAAGAAGACGGAAGAAGACGGAACGGCAGCCGTGCTGTGTGGCCGGTTTGATGAGGGCTCCACTGCTGACTGCCGGGCCGGCGGCCCCCGGGGCCGCGTGCAGTCTGCAAGGTCGGTAGCGAAGCAACGAGAAAGAAGGAGGAGGCCAGACGCCATCAGGATCGCCCGGGCAGTGAGAGTCCGCCCGGGTACCGCAGACCCCGGATTGGAAGGTGGTCCTCGGTCCAGCAGCCGCGATCCTCGCACCCGTCCACCCGGGCGTCGGTGCGGAAAGAGAAGGCCGGTGTAAGAAGAGCCGGCAGATGGTGTTGATCCCCTCGGGGCCCTGGTGCCGTAACGGTGCCAGGGCCCCTCGACGCGCGTTCACGAGAGGTGCCAGTGGCCGAAGACAACCCTTCCACTCCGTCGAGCCGGCTCGACGACGAC
>NZ_LJGW01000469.1 GCF_001751255.1 Streptomyces nanshensis
CGGCGGCCGTACGCGAGGCGGAACGGGCGGGCGCCGGGCGCGCGTCGGGAGAGACCGGCGACGCCACAGGCACCGCGGACACCACAACCGGGGACGCCGGAGGCGCCGCCGCGTCCGGACGCCCCTCCGCGGAGACCGAACGCGCCCGGCTCGCCCTCGGACAGGTGCTGCACGCCCAGACCCGTACGGCCGACGCACGCCGCCGCCCGGGCCGCGTACGGGAACTGCTGCACGAGGCGGCGGACCTGCTGACCGCGGACGGCATCGACACCAGGCTCGAACTCGCCGCCGTGCGCTACGAGTTGTGGCGTACCGAGGGCGACACCGCACAACTGCGCGCCGCCGCCGAACTGCTCCGGGCGACCCGCGGCACGCGCCGCGCGGACGGCACCCTGCGCAAGCGCGTCGAGGCCGAACGGCGCCTGTGGCTGGGCAGGGTGCTGCTGGCCCTGTGCCGTACGGACGAGGGCGGCGCGGCACACCAGCGCGCCCTGGGAGCCGACGCGGCCGCCCAACT
>NZ_LJGW01000474.1 GCF_001751255.1 Streptomyces nanshensis
GGACACACGCCGGCCCCGGCGAGAAGGTAGTGGCACATGATCGGCAATCTGAAGCCCCTTGAGATCGTTCTGATCGTCCTGGTCATCCTGCTGCTGTTCGGTGCCAAGAAGCTTCCGGACATGGCGCGTTCGCTGGGCAAGTCTGCCCGCATTCTCAAGAGCGAGGCCAAGCAGATGAAGAAGGACGGCGGTGACGAGGGCGAGGGCGGCGCTTCCGCGGATTCCCAGCAGGCGGCTGCGAAGACGATCCAGGCGGCTCCCGGTGACGTCGCCAGTTCGCGGCCCGTCTCCGAGCCGGCCGAGCAGAAGCAGCAGAACCCGTCCTGAGCGGCGGGTGAAGGGGCCGTACCCGACCGGTACGGCGGGACCGGTCTTTCCGATACTTCAGACACCGAGGACCTGGGTTGCTCAAGTCGGCCCGTAGACAGGGCAAAAGGGAGAAGGATCCCGAGGGGCGGATGCCGCTCGCGGATCACTTGCGGGAGCTGCGCAACCGGCTGCTGAAGGCGGTGCTGGCGGTCCTCGTCGTCAC
>NZ_LJGW01000491.1 GCF_001751255.1 Streptomyces nanshensis
TTTCACGGGCCCCATGCTACTCGGGAAACAGAACAAGTGAGCCACCACAATTTCAGCTACGGGGGTCTTACCCTCTACGCCGGGCCTTTCGCATGCCCTTCGCCTATCGCAATGGTTTCTAACTCACCCAGCCGCCGGCAGACGACCGAAGTCCCGTCCCACAACCCCGCACATGCAACCCCTGCCGGGTCTCACACACATACGGTTTAGCCTCATCCGGTTTCGCTCGCCACTACTCCCGGAATCACTATTGTTTTCTCTTCCTGCGGGTACTGAGATGTTTCACTTCCCCGCGTTCCCTCCACACACCCTATACATTCAGATGCGGGTGACAGCCCATGACGACTGCCGGGTTTCCCCATTCGGACACCCCCGGATCACAGCTCGGTTGACAGCTCCCCGGGGCCTATCGCGGCCTCCCACGTCCTTCATCGGTTCCTGATGCCAAGGCATCCACCGTGCGCCCTTAAAAACTTGGCCACAGATGCTCGCGTCCACTGTCCAGTTCTCAAACAACAACCAGCCACCCACCACCCCAA
>NZ_LJGW01000482.1 GCF_001751255.1 Streptomyces nanshensis
TTCTCTGAACTACTGGGAAGGCATGGATGCGGTCCGTCCGGCGATCTCTCGGAAGGTCGGGATGCCGAGGTTGATGGTGGTGGCCCGTCGGTCACGGTCTTCAAGTTGAGTGATCTTGCTGTCGGCGGCGGTGAGGCTGACGCGCAGGCCCTCGGCTTCACCGAGCCAGCCTTCGCGTTCTGCCTCAGCGATCCGGTCGGTCAGGTTGGTGCGGATCTCCTCAAGTCGGGGCCGCTGAGCTGGGTCAAGACGAAGGAGCGGGCAACGGACGCAGCTGTGTTCGTGCTGGCAACTGGTGCCGTAGGCGCGTCCGCAGTCGCCCAGGGCGACCTTGCGCCGCTCGAAGTGGCCGAGGAACTCGTTCCATTCCTCGTCAGTCGGGGCCCGGTATTCCTCACTGGGGCGCAGGGCCCGCCGACGGGCGATGAAGGACCGGTGACCGTTGATGGCCTCCTCGGGATAGACCGCCTTGTAACCCATGGTCGTGTTGATGTCCTTGTGCCCGAGGATGAGTTGGGCGATGTGCGGCGGCATCCCGTTCATGATC
>NZ_LJGW01000501.1 GCF_001751255.1 Streptomyces nanshensis
GCATCCACCGCCTTGGCGGCCAGGGCCTCGGGGGTGCGGACCTTGCGGTTGCGCAGCCAGGTTGTCAGCCGGCGCAGGCCGGTGCGGCGGATCGCCGCCGGCGTCTGGTGGCCCGTCAGCAGCAGGAGGGCTCCGGCCGTGCCGATGTCCAGGACACGTTCCAGGGCCGGGAACATGCTGTTGAGCAGGCCCTTGAGCCGGTTGGTGGTGCGGGTGCGGTCGGCGACCAGGTCAACGCGCCGCTCGGTCAGCAGTTTCAGTTCGATGCCCGCGTCATCGCCCGGCCGGATCGGCTGCAGGTCACGGCGCATGCGGGCCTGGTCGGCAATCACTCGCGCGTCCCGGGCGTCGGTCTTGCCCGCGCCGCGGTAGCCCTCGGAGGCGCGGTTGACCGCGATGCCGGGGATGTAGACGAGTTCCTGGCCGTGGTTGACGAGCAGGGCGATCAGCAGCCCGGGGCCGCCGCCTGCCATGTCCAGTGCCCAGGTGACCTCCCGGCCGTCGGCGAGGTCCAGGACGTCGCCGACCAGCTTCAGCAGTTCGGGTTCGTCGTTGGCC
>NZ_LJGW01000484.1 GCF_001751255.1 Streptomyces nanshensis
GCCGAGCGCCAGCACACGGCCGTCGCAGGCGAGGCCGCGATCGCGAAGATGGTGCACACCCTCGCGAAGGAGGTGACGGCCCTCAACGAGAAGATCTCCGAGACCGACAAACTCATCGAGGGCCGGTTTCGCGAGCACGAACTCGCCGAAGTGATCCAGTCCATGCCCGGCATCAGCACGGTCCTCGGCGCGGAGTTCCTCGTCGGCATCGGTGGCAGCCTGGACGACTTCCCCACCCCTGATCGCCTTGCCGCCTTCGCAGGTGTGACCCCCGCGCCGCGCGACTCCGGGAAGGTCATCGGCAACCTGCACCGGCCCCAGCGCTACCACCGGCGCTTGCAACGGGTCTTCTACACCTCCGCGCTGATCAGCATCCAGTTCGATCCCAACTCGCGGAAGTTCTACGACCGCAAACGCACCGAAGGCAAAAGCCATGTCCAAGCCGTGCTTGCCCTCGCGCGCCGACGCGTCAACGTCCTGTGGGCCCTCCTCCGTGACAGGCGGTGCTACCAAGTAGCACCGCCTGTCACAGCGGCGGCTTGACTTCAGCATTGGGAAGCC
>NZ_LJGW01000473.1 GCF_001751255.1 Streptomyces nanshensis
CCGCCCCGCGGATCCCGGCGCCGGCGCGGAGCGCTCGGCCGGCGCCCGCGTCGACCGGCTCTATGCGCAGGCCGAGGCCGCCACCGAGAAGTACAACGCGGCGGCCGAGAGCGCACGCGAGCTGCAACGCCAGGTCGAGTACGCGCAGGAGAACGCCGCGCGGAAGCAGGAGCGCGTCAACCGCCTCCGCTCCGCGCTCGCTTCGGTCGCCGGCGCGCAGTACCGCTCGGGCGGCATCGATCCCTCCGTGGCCCTGATGCTCACCGAGGACGCGGACGGCTATCTCGACAAGGCCGCCACCCTCGACCGCATCGGCAGCCGTCAGGAGGCGAAGCTGCGCCGGCTCAACAGCGCCGAGCGCGCCCTGCGGCAGCAGCGTGCCGAGGCGGACGCCAAGCTCGCGCACCTGGAACGGGAGCGGGCCGCGCGCAAGCACCACAAGAAGGCCGTACTGAAGAAGCTCCGCGAGGCACGCGCCGTCCTGCGCGAACTCTCCCCCTCCGAGCGCGCCGAGCGGGACCGCGCCTCGCGCGCGGACGGCCGCGACGCCGCGTCCGTGCCGGGCGCGGGCGCG
>NZ_LJGW01000475.1 GCF_001751255.1 Streptomyces nanshensis
GACACGGCCGCGGCGGATCTGCGCCGTATCGAACGCGACCTCCACGACGGAGCCCAAGCACGCCTCGTCACCCTCGCCATGGACCTCGGACTCGCCAAAGAAAAACTCCCCCACGACCCCCACACCGCAGCCCACATGGTGGGCGAAGCCCACGACGAAGTGAAACTCGCCCTCCAAGAACTCCGCAACCTCGCCCGCGGCATCCACCCCGCCATCCTCACCGACCGCGGACTCGCCCCCGCCCTCACCGCACTCGCCACCCACTGCACCGCCGACGTCACCATCACCGTCGACCTCCCCCGACGCCCCGCCCAAGCCATCGAAGGCATCACCTACTACACCGCCTCCGAACTCCTCCAGAACATCACCAAACACTCCAACGCCCACACCGCCCACCTCGACATCTGGCACACCCACCACCACCTCCTCCTCCACCTCACCGACGACGGCCAAGGCGGCGCCACCACCCACCACGGCACCGGACTCACCGGACTCACCCAACGCCTCAACGCCGTCGACGGACACCTCCTCATCCACTCCCCCACCGGCGGACCCACCACCATCACCGCCCAACTCCCCTGGCG
>NZ_LJGW01000472.1 GCF_001751255.1 Streptomyces nanshensis
CCCAGCCGTCCCCACGGCAGCCCGGGTCCGCCGTAGCCCTGTGCCACCGCGTCCGGCTCGTCGTCCGCCGACTCGACGAGGCGCATGCCCTGCTCGTTCAGCGCCTCCCGCAGCCCCTCGCCGCCGACGGCCAGGACGCGCGCGCCCGCCGGAAGCTGCTCGGCCATGAGGCGGGCGACGGCCTGCGCGGAGGTGA
This sequence comes from Streptomyces nanshensis, assembly GCF_001751255.1. Classification (GTDB taxonomy): domain Bacteria; phylum Actinomycetota; class Actinomycetes; order Streptomycetales; family Streptomycetaceae; genus Streptomyces; species Streptomyces nanshensis_A. Next base: position 197 of record NZ_LJGW01000472.1, read on the forward strand.
TCACGTCGTCCGCCGCGGCGGGGACGCCGAGTTCGCGGAGGTGCGCGGCGACGGCCTCGGGGGTGCGCGAGGCGTTGTTCGTGACGTACGCGCGCCGCATGCCCGCCTCGCCCGCCTCCGTCAGCGACCGCACGGCGTGCGGTACGGCGTCGCCCGCGACGTACACCACGCCGTCCAGGTCCAGCAGCGCGGTGTCGTAGTCCTCGCGCAGCTCGCCCCGGCTGCCGGAGGGGGTCGTGCGCACAGTGCCCGCCATGGTCTCTCGCTCTCCTCGCAACGGTCGCCTCGCCGGCCCGGCCGCTCGTCGGCCGTCCGTCCCTCAGCCCGGCCGCCCCACCGGACCGTTCCGCTCCGATCATCCCGCGCCGGTCGCCGCGCGCCGCGGGCCGGTCGCCGCGACCG
>NZ_LJGW01000510.1 GCF_001751255.1 Streptomyces nanshensis
CCCTCTCGACCATGGAGCTTATCCCCCACAGTCTCACTGCCGCGCTCTCACTTACCGGCATTCGGAGTTTGGCTAAGGTCAGTAACCCGGTAGGGCCCATCGCCTATCCAGTGCTCTACCTCCGGCAAGAAACACACGACGCTGCACCTAAATGCATTTCGGGGAGAACCAGCTATCACGGAGTTTGATTGGCCTTTCACCCCTAACCACAGGTCATCCCCCAGGTTTTCAACCCTGGTGGGTTCGGGCCTCCACGAAGTCTTACCTCCGCTTCACCCTGCCCATGGCTAGATCACTCCGCTTCGGGTCTTGAACACGCTACTCCACGCCCTCTTCGGACTCGCTTTCGCTACGGCTCCCCCACACGGGTTAACCTCGCAACATGCCGCAAACTCGCAGGCTCATTCTTCAAAAGGCACGCAGTCACGACCGCATGTGCAAGCACACACGGCGACGCTCCCACGGCTTGTAGGCACACGGTTTCAGGTACTCTTTCACTCCGCTCCCGCGGTACTTTTCACCATTCCCTCACGGTACTATCCGCTATCGGTCACCAGGGAATATTTAGGCTTGACGGGTGGTCCCGCCAGATTCACACAGG
>NZ_LJGW01000477.1 GCF_001751255.1 Streptomyces nanshensis
CCGCCGCGAGCCCGGCCGCGCGCAGCACCGTCCGCCGCGCCGTCCGCCGCCCGGCTCGCCGTGCCCCGTCCTCCCATACGCCGTCCCGTGCCCCTTCGCTCACGCCGCCGCTCACCGTTCCGCCCCTGTCGTCCCGTTTCGTCATGCCCGGGACGCTACGGAGCGCCGGGCCGGCCCGACATGGCCCTGCGCCCCGTAAAGGGGGTGCGTCTGGTGCCACCCCCGGGCCCGTACGGCGGCGGTGCCGGGATCGCCGGAGGCGAGGCGTTGATCCGCTTCTGGCCGGATCGCTCGCGCTTGGCAGGGTCCGACCGTCCGCGCGGCGAATCTCCACCCGCCCTCGTGCGGAGTCTTTTGCCGATGGCTCATCCGCCCCGTGCGGCACGCCGCGGACGAGTACGGTGACCTCTCACCGACGACCCCCCGTTGGCTGACGTCCCCGGGGAACATGGAGCCGGCACCCCGGCTTCGCGGCTGAGGCAGTGAGGAACGGTGTATCGGTGACTGCGGACCGTCAACAGGAAGATGTCATGCCAGGCTCCTCCCGCGCGCGTGAGGCGGAGGCGGCGCCTCCCGCGCCGCCACCACCCCCGGCGGCCCCCGCCC
>NZ_LJGW01000480.1 GCF_001751255.1 Streptomyces nanshensis
CGGACGGGCGGAGGGCGGCGGCCACCGCATCGCCGACCTCCCCGGCACCGGCGGCCGTCAACGGGGAGACCGTCAGCCGCACTCCGGGCGGCGACGCCAGCCGGAAGCGGGCGCCGGGCGCCACCGCCCAGCCGGACTGCAGCAGACGCGCGACGGCGCCGGTCTCGTCGCCTACCGGCACCCACACGTTCATCCCGCTCCGCCCGTGCGCCCGCACTCCCCGCTCCTCCAGCGCCCGTACGAGCGCCTCGCGGCGCCGTGTGTACGAGCGGGCCACCGCGGCCGTGTCGACCGCCCCCGTCTCCCACAGGTGCAGCACGGCGTCCTGGAGCAGCCGGCTCACCCAGCCCGGTCCGAGGAGCTGGCGTCCGCGCACCCGGTCGAGGGTGACCTCGTCGCCCGTGAGGACCGCGAGACGCAGATCCGGCCCGTACGCCTTCGCGGTGGAGCGCACCAGCGCCCAGCGATCGGTATGCCCCGCAAGGGAGTTGAGCGGTTCGGCGACGATGCCGTGCCCGTGGTCGTCCTCGACGAGCAGGGTGGCGGGGTGGGCGGCGAGCACCTCGCGCAGGCGGGCCGCGCGGCGCGCGCCGACCGCGGCGCCGGTCGGGTTCT
>NZ_LJGW01000481.1 GCF_001751255.1 Streptomyces nanshensis
CGCCGCCGCGGGCCCCGGCGCCCTGCGCGGCGACGGCCCCGGTGACGGCCGCGCGGCGACGGCGGGCGACGGTACGTCGAAGGGCGACTCCGACGGCGAAGACTCCAAGGGTGCCGCGTGCTCGCTCTCCGTCTAGCCCGTGGTGGCCGCCCCCTCACGCTGCTGCGCCGTCTTCTGGTCGCGTGCGCCACGGCAGTCGTGGGTTTCCTGCTGCTGGCCGCGCTGGGCCACGCCCTGGCGCATCCGCAGCAGCCCGGCCCGTCCCTCGTCCGTCTGGTGTGGTGCCTCGTACCGCTGGCCGCGGCCGTGCAGTTCGCCGCCGCCGTCGCGCGTACGGATCCCGGTTCGCGTTCGCTGTCGGCGCTGGACGTGGCGGGGGTGGGCCCGGCCCGCATCCCCGTGCTCGCCGCGGCGTCGACGGCGATGTCCGCGCTGCTGGGCAGTGCGATCGCACTCGTCGTGTGCCTGTATCTGCGGGGGCAGTTGGTGTCGTCGGTGCCCTCCCTTCCCTTCGGCGGGGCGGGCGTGCGGCTGCTGTCGGCCGACCGTCCGCTGCCGATCGCCGCGACCCTGGTCCTGCTGTGCGTGCCGCCGCTCGCCGCGGCGGCCGGTGCGGCGCTGGCGACCCGGCCCG
>NZ_LJGW01000479.1 GCF_001751255.1 Streptomyces nanshensis
GGACACCGGCACGGGCCCCGGTCCCGACCCCGGTCCCGACCCCGGCCCCGGCCCCGGCACGGGCACCGGCACCCCCCGTCCGCAGCCCGCGCGCAGGCTCACCCGCAGCCGGCGTCCCAAGGTTCTCGCGGGCGTCTGCTCGGGACTCGGCCGCTACTTCGACCTCGATCCCGTCGTCTTCCGGATCCCGCTCGCGGTGATCTCCGTCGTCGGCGGCCTCGGCCTCGTCCTCTACGGCGCCGCCTGGCTGTTGATCCCCGCCGAGGACGTATCGCAGAACGAGGTGCGCCGGCTGCTGTCGGGACGTGTCGAGGGCAGCACCCTCGCCGGAATCCTCGTCGCGCTCCTCGGCTGCGGCCTCTTCCTCGCCTCGCTCGGCGGCCGCAGCACCTCCTTCTCCCTGCTGCTCGTCGGCGCGGTCGCGGGCGCCGCGTACTGGTCGCTGCACCGCCGCGAGGCGGAGGCCGCCGAGGCCGTCGGGGCTCCCGTGGACCCCACCACGGCGCACGCCGTCGCGGACGCGCCTCCGGAGGCGCAGGCTCCGCCCGTACCGGCGACGCCCTCGTGGTGGCGCGAGCCCCTCACCAAGGACGGCACCGGACTCCCTTCCGACACCGGCTATCTCTGGGGCCCGTCCGACG
>NZ_LJGW01000500.1 GCF_001751255.1 Streptomyces nanshensis
TGCGGTCGAACACCGCGTCCAGGCGCCGGGTGGTCAGAGTGCGCAGGTCGACGGCGATCTCGTCCCCCGGTCGCAGCAGGCCCAGGTCACGTCGGACGCGGGCCTGGTCGGCGATGACGAAAGCGTCCTTCGCGTCCGTCTTGCCCTCACCCTTGTAGGTGGCCGAGGCGCGGTGGACCGCCAGACCCGTCAGGTAAGCCAAGGGCTGGCCGTGGCTGAGGAGCAGGCCGATCAGCAGAGAAGCGCCGCCCTGGTTCAGGTCGATGGCCCACAGCGCGTCGGTGGATATCGCCAGGACGTCACCGATGAGTTCGAGCAGCTCGGTCTCGTCGTTCAGCACCCGACGGGACAGCAGCCGTTCACCGTCGGCGTCGATCACCACCGCGTGATGGTGAGTCTTGCCGATGTCCACACCGGCCCAGATCTCGGGCACGTTCCCCTCCGCCAGCTCGCCTGTTCACGTCCTGCCCGCAGACGACCTCGCCGGCGTTGTCCTACAGCAGCGATCAAGTCGCGTATCCCAATCGGCGGTCGAGTCGTCGCAGGGCTCCGGGCGGCCAAGTCCTCTAAGCCGTCGAACCGGCGAAACCATGACAGCCATACCCAGAGCCCCCGGGCCCTCCGATCTTACGAATGACCAGATCAGACC
>NZ_LJGW01000483.1 GCF_001751255.1 Streptomyces nanshensis
CCCAATCCGAGCCTGCCGAGGCGGAGTTCGGCGCCGGGCCTCCGCCGCCCGCCAGCGACCCCGTCGGTCCCGGCGCCCGCTGGGGGAGCGTCGTCGGCGTCGGCGTCGCCGCGCCCGGACCGCTGGACCATGTGCGCGGCGTCCTCGGCCAGGTCACCGGACATCCGGAGTGGGCGGGCTTCCCCCTGCGGGACGCGCTGGCGCGGCGCCTCGGGATGCCCGTCGTCCTCGACAAGGACACCAACGCCGCCGCGCTCGGTCTCGCCCTGCGCGGCAAGGAGTCGCTCGCGTACGTCCACCTCGGTACGGGACTGGGCGCGGGTCTCGTGCTCGACGGGCGCATCCACCGGGGACGGCGCAACGGTGCGGGGGAGTTCGGGCACCAGGTGATCGAGCTGGACGGGCCGCCGTGCCGCTGCGGCCGCAACGGCTGTCTGGAGGCGCTGTGCGGGGACGCCGTGCGGCGCGGCAGGCCCGACGAGGCGGCGCGTGTGCTCGGCGTGGGCGCCGCCAATCTCGTCAGCCTTCTCGACGTCGACCGGGTGCTGCTCGGCGGCCGTACGGTGCTGGCCGATCCGGATGTCTACGTGGACGGGGTCGCTGCCCAACTGCGCGCCGCCGCGGGCGCGTCGGGCGGCGCGGCGCACCGGCCGGGCCC
>NZ_LJGW01000496.1 GCF_001751255.1 Streptomyces nanshensis
ATGGGCGTTGGCGCCGCCGAAACCGAAGGAACTCACGCCCGCACGGCGCGGCAACTCCCGCCCGTTCTCATCCCGTACGGCCTGCCACGGCTCACGTTCCCGCACCAGACGGAAAGGACTCCCCTCCAACCGCACATACGGATTCACCGACTCACCATGCAAACTCCCCACCAACGTCCGATGCCGCATCTGCAACAACACCTTGATCACACCCGCGACACCCGACGCCAACTCCAAATGCCCGATATTCGTCTTCACCGAACCCAGACCACAATGCGCCTCACCGACCCCCGAAACACCCCACCGCTCATACAACTCCGCAAACGCAGCCTTCAACCCGTTCACCTCAACCGGATCACCCAGCCCCGTCCCCGTACCATGCGCCTCCACATAACCCACCGACCGCGGATCAACACCCGCCCGCGACCACGCACCCACCACCAAATCCGCCTGAGCACGAGGATTCGGCGCCGTCAAAGAATTCGCACGACCCCCATGATTCACCGCCGAACCACGCACCACCCCATACACATGATCACCATCACGCACCGCAGCCGACAAACGCTTCAACACCAAAATCCCCACCCCCTCACCACGCCCATAACCATCAGCCCCCACCGAAAACGTCTTACACCGACCATCCACACTCAACATCCCCGCACGGGA
>NZ_LJGW01000490.1 GCF_001751255.1 Streptomyces nanshensis
CGCGCGGGGTGCCGGGTGCCGGCCAGCGCCTCGTCGCCGTCCTGCAGCCGGCCCTGGTCCAGCAGCAGCCGGTGCCCGGCGAGCACCGCCTCGCCCTTGCCCGCCTGGGGAGCCGAGGAGCCGGTGGGTGCCGAGCCGCCGCCGGCGGCCCGGGTGAAGTCCGCGGAGGTCTCCGTCTCCCACTGGCCGAGCCGGTCGATCTCGCCGCGGATGGTCCGTACGTCGGGCAGGCCCAGGTGCACGTCCAGCGCGTCGGCGAGCATGTGCAGCACCCGCGCGTCCGGCTGTACGTGCCGCCGCGTCATCTGGTCGGGCTTGAGCGCCGCCTCGAACGGCCGTGCCCTGCCTTCCCAGTTGAGGAACGTGCCGGCCTTCTCCGCGACGGCGGAGACCGGCAGCACCACGTCGGCGCGGTCGGTGACCTCGCTGGGCCGCAGCTCCAGGCTGACCAGGAACTCCACCTCGTCCAGCGCCTGCGCGGCACGCGCCGGGTCCGGCAGGTCGGCCACCTCGACGCCGCCGACGACTAGCGCCGACAGCTCGCCGTCGACCGCCGCGTCGATGATGCCGGCGGTGTCACGGCCCGCGGCGGCGGGCAGTTCGGCCAGACCCCAGGCCCGTGCGACCTCGTCGCGGGCGCGGGGGTCGGAGACGGGACGGGCGCCGGGCAGCAGCG
>NZ_LJGW01000499.1 GCF_001751255.1 Streptomyces nanshensis
GCCACGTCGGTGAGGGGGGTGTCGGGGTGCTCCTCCAGGAAGACACGCAACGCCGCGGCCTGATCCCGTACCGCCCCCTCCGAACGCCCCGAGAGCACCAACGGCACCGGACCAGACCCCACAGCCTCCCCGGACCCCGCAGCCTCCGCAGTCTCCGGAAGAGGCTCCTCCTCCGGAGCCTCTTCCACGATCACATGCGCATTCGTCCCACTGATACCGAAAGACGACACACCAGCACGACGCACACGCCCCCCACCCGGCCACACACGCTCCCGCGCCAACAACGCCACCGACCCCGAAGCCCAATCCACCTCCTGAGACGGCCGATCAGCATGCAGACTCCGCGGCAACACACCCTTCCCCAACGCCAACACCATCTTGATCACACCAGCCACACCCGCAGCCGCCTGCGCATGACCGATATTCGACTTCAACGACCCCAACCACAAAGGACGCCCCGCATCCCGACCCCGCCCATACGTCTCCAACAACGCCTGCGCCTCGATCGGATCACCCAGCCGCGTCCCCGTACCATGCGCCTCCACCACATCCACATCGCACGCCGACAACCCCCCACTCGCCAACGCCCGCCGAATCACCCGCTGCTGCGCCCGCCCACTCGGCGCCGTCAGACCATTCGACGCACCGTCCTGATTCACCGCAGACCCACGCACCACCGC
>NZ_LJGW01000492.1 GCF_001751255.1 Streptomyces nanshensis
CCCTGGCGGCTGCGGGACTACGCGCTCGGCGCCGCCCGCGTCTCCGACTCCGCGGCCGTACGCGGCGAACCGGTACGCATCGCCCTGCTCGCGCGCAGCGTCGGCGAACTCGCCCGGCTGCTGCGCCGCGCCGCCGACGGCGCGCACGACCCGTCCGCGGGCCTGTTCACCGCCGGGGGCACCACCCGGGCCGGAGACTCCGGGGAAGGCGCCATCGCCTTCCTCTTCCCCGGCCAGGGCAGCCAGCGTCCCGGCATGCTCGCCGACCTCTTCGTCGCCTTCCCCGAGTTGCAGCGCTACCTCCAGCTCGGCAGCCGCTGGGCGGACGCGCTCTACCCGCCCACCGCCTTCGACAAGGCGACCGCCGACGCACAGCTCGCCCGCATCACCGACACCGCCGTCGCCCAACCCGCCCTGGGCATCGTCGAACTGGCCGCCGCCGACCTGCTCGCCTCGCTCGGCATCCGTCCCGACATGGCGGCCGGACACAGCTACGGCGAACTCGTCGCCCTCGGCGTCGCGGGCGCGCTCTCCCCGCGCGACGTGCTCACCGCGAGCGCCGCACGCGCCGAGGCGATCCTCGCGCAGATACCGGACGAGGGGGACGCGGGCGCCATGGCCGCCGTCACCGCCGTCCCCGCGAAGGTCGACGAGGTGCTGGCGCTGGCCGGGCTCGACGGCGAGG
>NZ_LJGW01000487.1 GCF_001751255.1 Streptomyces nanshensis
CCCGTCCGCCGAAGCCCGCCCCCTGCACGGCGGGTCCCGCCGTGACGATCGCGCCGGTGTGCGGCGTCCGTACGGTGCTGACCGTCCACGCCACCGGGCCCGCCAGCACCGCCGCGAGGGCGAGCACCGCCACGGCGCGCACTCCGCGGCGGGGCAGCACCGTGGTCACCAGCAGCCCCACCGCGGCGAGCAACCCGGCGGCCACGACGGCCCACTTGAGCCACGGCAGCCAGTCGCCCGCCCGTCCGAGCAGGACGTACGACCACACCGCGGTCACGGCGACGGTCGCCGCCAGGGCGATCGACGCGGCCCGCTGCGTACGGTTCCGCCACAGCAGCACCGCTCCGATGGCGACGACCGCGGCGATGTACGGGGCGAGGGCGACGGTGTAGTACTCGTGGAAGATCCCCGACATCAGGCTGAAGACCACGCCGGTGACCAGGAGCGAACCGCCCCAGGCCACAAGTGCCGCGCGTTGCACGTCCGTTCGGGATGCCTTGCGGGTGACGACCAGGCCCGCCACGAGCAGGATCAGCGCGGCGGGCAGCAGCCAGGAGATCTGACCGCCCGCCGTCTCGCTGAACATCCGGTCGATACCGCTGCCGCCGAAGGGACCGCCGCCCCGGCCGCCGAACGGACCGCCGCCCCGGCCGCCGAACGGGGCGCCGCCGCGACCGCCGAACGG
>NZ_LJGW01000497.1 GCF_001751255.1 Streptomyces nanshensis
GCATCGGCCGGGGTTCGCGTCGCGGCTGGCCCGGCGTGCCCGGCGCGGACGTCTTCGGGCGCCTCGGCCGGCGCGGGGCGGCGATGCGGTGTCGACCGGTGGGCGAGGAAGGCCGGTTGAGCCGGGAGAGGCTGCTGGTGAGGGGTCCGTGCGGTGTGCTGCGCCCGGACCGCGTCCACCGGTGGGCGCAGTCCTGCAGCTGTGCGCGTTCGAGGCCGGGTGGCCTCCTCGGCTGTCGCCTTCCCTCGCCGGCGCGCCGGGCTGGTTCGCCCTGGACTGGACCGCCGGCCAGAGGGCCGCGCTGTATGTGGCCTGCGAGAAGGACACCCTGCGGGCCCTGCTGACCGGTGTGCGCCCGGCGATCGTGAACCTTGACTGGCGACGCCTGTTAAGGTAAATTATTGCATGTGGGGCGGGGGTGTACCGCTCCACCGGCTCCCGGGAACCCAGGTCGGAAGGACGAGTCATGCAGGTCTTCACGGTGGCCCAGGAAATCCGCCACGGCGAGGACCACTCGGACGTGGAAGGGGACGGGCTGACGCTCGAGGCCGCTGTCGCGAACGCGATGGAACGGGGGCCGATCGGTTACCGCCCGTCGGACGTTCCCTCCAGCGCGGCCAAGGTGGCCGCCGAGCTGCAGAACGGCACGAAGACCGCGCTGGGATGGGCCTGGTACATCCGCCGCTGA
>NZ_LJGW01000485.1 GCF_001751255.1 Streptomyces nanshensis
CACCGCCGCCTCCGCGTGCGTCCGCGCCTCGTCCAGCAGCCACGGTGCGCCCTGCTCGCGCCAGCGCCTCAAGTGCAGTTCCGCCGCGGCCACTTCGGACGCCGGGGCGGGCTCGCCCCGGTCGTGGTCGTAGAAGCGCATCACGCGGGCCGGGATCTCCGCGAACAGCTCGTCGGGGGCGTCGCGCGGCGAGGCGGGCCCGCCCTCGGACTGTCCGCCGTCCGCGGGCCGCCCGCCCATGCGCGCCACCGCCAGCGCCGGGAAGTTGCGGGTGCCCTTGCCGAACCGCCGTGTGACGTACTCCGAGAGGTGCTTGAGCATCAGCCGGGCGGCGCCCGACTCCAGTGACCGCAGCAGGAGTTCGCGTACACCGGGCACGAAGTCGTAGCGCGGCCCCGGGGATCCGTCGATGTCCGGCAGCCGCTCCAGCAGCCCGGAGAGCAGCACCTCCGCCAGCTCCATGGCCCCGGTGTCGGGGAACATCGCCTCCTGTACGAGCTGGATGACGGGCAGCAGCAGCGGCACGGCCGACAGATGCACCGCCAGGTCCAGCGCACCGGGCGAGGCCGACGCCCGGAAGGCGGCGAGCAGTTCGCCCGGTTCGGCCGTGCCGGAGGCGGCGGGCACCGGCATCGCGTGGTGCCGTGGCCGCACCCATGCGGCGGCGCCGCGCACCGACTGCCGTCCCTCGCCGCCCAGCAGCCGCG
>NZ_LJGW01000493.1 GCF_001751255.1 Streptomyces nanshensis
CGGGGACGGCGACCGGGGCGGCCCGCATCCGGAGCGCGCCGGCGCACAGCACCGGCCGGCCGCCGCGGCCGCGGACGACGACTACCAGTCGACGCTGACGCTCGGCGACGGACGCAAGGTCCATGTGCGGCTGGTGAAGGGCACCGGCGTGCAGGAGCGGCACACCGCCTCCGGCGGCGCCGGCTGGAGCAAGTGGAAGACGCTGTACAAGACGAAGACCGACCTGTGCCAGGGCGTCGGTCTGGAGGAGCGTGAGGGCACCGTCTCCCTCACCGCCGACTTCGGCCTGTACTGCTACGACGGCGAGCCCCCGACGGAGTCCGTGGCCGGGGTCGGCACCGGCGATCTGTCGAAGTGGGACATCGACGTCACCGACGACTTCGACGGCTGGCAGGACACCTCGATCAATGACGACGGCAGCCGCGTCACCTTCCTCTACGACAGCGACGCCGGTCTCTACACCCTCCGCTGGGAGCAGAGCGAGGGCTTCTCGGAGATAAGCCGCCCCTGAGACGGCGGCGTGCGCGTACCCCCGACTCCCGTGCAGGACCGCGGAGTCGGGGCCCGCGCCCGTACGGACGCGGCGGAGGAGCCCGTCTGTACGGAGCGGGGGACACGCGGGGCGCGGAGGCTGTACGCCCGCGCCCCGCGTGGTCGTATCTCGGCAGTGGCGGGGGAGACGCCGAGAGACGAGGAACCGCATGAGAGCACCGATCCGCCGCCGTGCC
>NZ_LJGW01000502.1 GCF_001751255.1 Streptomyces nanshensis
GGGCCGCCGGGCGGCGCCCCTGGAGGAGACGGCCCGGCTGATCGCCCGTACCACGGGCGCGGGTGCGGGGACGGTCGTCCCCACCGACGTCACCGACCCGGAGGCGGTCACGGCGCTGTTCGCCTCCGTACGGGAGAGCGGGCACTGGCTCGGGCTGCTGTTCAACAACGCCGGGGCGTTCGGGCCGGCCGTACCGCTGGAGGATCTGACGCCGGAGGACTGGCGTGCCGTCGTCGACGTCAATCTGACGGGAGCGTTCCTGTGCGCGCAGGCCGCGTTCCGGCTGATGCGGGACCAGCGGCCGCAGGGCGGCCGGATCATCAACAACGGCTCGGTCTCCGCGCACGCGCCCCGCCCGGGTTCGATCGCCTACACGGCGACCAAGCACGCGGTGACGGGCCTGACCAAGTCCCTTTCGCTGGACGGCCGTCCGTACGGCATCGCCTGCGGCCAGATCGACATCGGCAACGCCGCGACGGAGATGACCGAACGCATGCAGGCGGGCGTCCCGCAGGCCGACGGCACCGTGCGCCCCGAACCGGTGATGGACTCCGCGGACGTGGCCCGCACCGTGCGGCACATGGCGGACCTGCCGCTGGAGGCGAACGTCCAGTTCGCGACGGTCGTCGCGACGACGATGCCGTACATCGGCCGCGGCTGAACACCGGCCGGACGACAGGCATTAGGGCGTGTCCGCAAAGTAGCGTCGTCGCCCTGCTGGGCAGGGCGGGG
>NZ_LJGW01000495.1 GCF_001751255.1 Streptomyces nanshensis
GAGAGGACTTCCCAATCGTGATGTCAAGCCGCTGCTGTGACGGGAGGTGAATCGTGGTAGCACTGTCCGTCACGGATCATCGCCCAGAGGACGTTGAGGCGTCGGCGGGCGAGGGCCAGCAGGGCCTGCTTGTGGCCCTTCCCCTCGCTCCTCTTGCGCTGGTAGTACGTCTTGGAGGCGGGACAGCTCGTGGTGCTGACCATTGCCGACAGGTACATCGCTCGCAGCAGACCGCGGTGATATCGCCTGGGTCTGCGCAGGTTGCCGTTGACGCGACCGGAATCGCGGGGTTGAGGAGCCAGGCCGGCGAAGCCGGCCAGCCGGTCGGCGCTGCCGAAGGCGTTCATGTCGCCGCCGGTGGCGGCGATGAACTCGGCCCCGAGCTTGGTGCCCATGCCGGGCAGGCTGCGGATCACCTCGGCGTGCGGGTGGTCGAGAAACCGTGCCTCGATCAGGGCGTCGAGTTCAGCGATCTCCTCATCGAGGGCCATCACCCCCTTCGCGAGGCGGGCCACCATGGCGGCGGCCAGCTTCTCGCCGGGCAGCGCGGTCATCTGGGCCTGTGCGGCTTCGACCGCCTTCCTGGCGAGTGCGGCGGTGCCGCGGACCTTCCGGTTCTTCAGCCAGGTCTCGATCCGCCCGGCTCCGGCGCGACGGATCGCGGCCGGGGTCTGGTAGCCCGTCAGCAGCATCACCGGACCCTTGTTGACCAGGTCCAGCGATCTCTCCAGCGCGGGGAAGATCTCCAGCAAC
>NZ_LJGW01000498.1 GCF_001751255.1 Streptomyces nanshensis
CGTGCGTGGTGTCACCGTCGGGGAGCGGGCCGCCCGGTGCGTAGCCGTGCGCGCTGTCGGCGGACGGCGCCGTGCCGCCCCGCGCGCCGCCCTCGTATGCGTCCCGTCCCTCGCGTACGGACGGCGCCGCCAGGCGCAGCCGTCCGTGTCCGTCGGGCTCCGTCGGCAGCGCGGACGGCAGCAGGGCACCGGCCGTCGAGGGCAGCCCTTCGGCTCCGGCTCCGGTCTCCGGTGAGCCGCCCGGGGCGGAGGTCTCGACCCGTAGCGCCGACTCCCCGACGCGCAGCGTCGAGCCGGGCCGGAAGAGCACCGGCTGTCCGCCGACGGACGCCCCGTCCAGCGACGTGCCGTTGGTGGAGCCCAGATCGGCGACCGTGACGGCACCGCCGTCGGAGACCGTCACCGCGCAGTGCAGCCGGGAGACGTCCGGGTCGTCGAGCGGGACGTCCGCCTCGGCGGAGCGGCCGAGCTGGACCTTGCCGCCCTGGAGGAGGTGTATGCCACCCGCATCGGGCCCCGAGACCACGTGCAGCCGCGCCTTCGCGGAGCCGTAGGCCGCCGGCGCCGGCGTGGCCGCGGGCAGCGAGGGCCCGTGCAGCGAGACGACGGCGCCGTCCAGCAGGGGGGGCTCGCCGAGCAACTGACGGTGCGGATCGAGCCGTTCCGTGCCCGCGTACACCGCCGCCGACGCGTCCCCGGAGACATCCGCTCCGCCGCCCTGCCCGGGCACGGCCGCTCCAGGGCCGCCGCCGGAGCC
>NZ_LJGW01000494.1 GCF_001751255.1 Streptomyces nanshensis
GGGCTCGTCGACGCCGTGCGCACCCGCTGGGGCGACGGCGAGGCCGCCCGGCTGCTGCCGGGATGCGGCACGGAGACCGTGACGCGGCTGCTGCCCGCCCTCTTCCACGCCGTCACCGGCTGGCGCGCGCTCGCCACCCGGCACCCGGACGTCCTACTCGCCGAGGCGGGGCGGCAGTTGGAGGACCTGCCGTACGTGCTGCGCGAGCAGTGGTGGCGGCGGTACGGGGCGGGCGTCGCGCACGCGGCGGGCAGCCGGCCGCGGCGCGTACTGGACCTGCTGGAGCAGTACCGCGAAGGGGGCCTGCTCGGCGCCGAGTTCGCGCCGTATCTGATACGGCTCGTCGCCGCCGACGCCGGCCGCACGCTGCGGCTGCTGCTGCGTCCCGGCCAGGTCGGCGAGGTACGCGAGCGGGGTCTGCCGCATCGGGTGCTGCGCCGCCTGGTGGAGACCGGTCCGGCCGAACTGGAGGACCTGGGCCGGGAGTTGAGCGCCCACCCCGTCCGCTTCGCCGAACTGCTGCACGCGCTGCCGCCCGGACTGCGCGCGGACTTCCACGACGCGGTGACGGACCCGGAGGAGCGCGCGCACAGCGTCCTGCACGAGGACGTGCTCGCGGCGCTGCCGCACGGCCGCCGCGAGGAGGAGGCCCGGCGGATGGCGCAGCAGGCGCGCGCCCGCGGGGCGCACTGGTCCGTCGTGCTCGCCGCCGTGGCCCATCTGCCCGAGGAGGCGGCGTACGCGGAGGTCGCCGCCGCCA
>NZ_LJGW01000503.1 GCF_001751255.1 Streptomyces nanshensis
CCGGTGGGGCGGGATGAGGATGTGGAGGAGCTGAGCCAGGCGCGTACGGCGTCCGGCATCACCGAGCTCCTCCTCGCCCGCCTCGGCGGCACCGCGGAAGCCGCGGCACCCGCACCCGCTCCTGAGACACCGGCCGCACCCACAGCGACCTCGGCGTCCCCGGCGTCCCCCGCGTCCGAGAGCGCCGCCGCCGACGCCGTCGTCGTGGCCCCGCAGCGGCTGGAGTTCACCGAGACCGACCTGGCCGAGCTGTCCGCCCCCGCGCTCGCCGAGGGCACCACCGTCACCGTCCTCGGCGGCGGCGCGCTGGGCACCCTCGTCGCCGAGCAGCTCCGGGAGGCCGGCGCACTGCCGCAGACCGTGCCCGACGCGCAGCAACTCCCCGAGCACGTCGGCGAGATCGTCTTCCTGCTGCACGCGCTGGAGTCCCCGGACACCACGCTCCCGGACACCTTCCCGCTCTACCAGGCCGTCCTGGCCGCCGGACCGCGCCGGCTGATAGCCGCCGACCGCCGCGCCGAGGGCGCCGCCTCCGGGCTGCGGGGCTTCTTCCGCAGCGTCGACCGCGAGTACGAGGAAACCGACGCGACCCTCGTCGAGGTGGGCACGGACGACGCCCCGGAGACCGTCGCCCGTCTCCTCGTCGCCGAACTCGGCGCCACCGAGGGCGAACCCGTCGTCGTCGCCGAGGGCGGACGCCGCCGCGCGCTGACGCTGACCCCCACCGACCTGGGCGCCCTCGCCGCGACCGGCGCGGGCCCCGCGGGCGACGGCGTCGC
>NZ_LJGW01000518.1 GCF_001751255.1 Streptomyces nanshensis
CCCCGCCGCAGACGGTCCTCGACCTGATCACGGGACATCTGGCACCCGTGATCACCGGCTGCGCGGCCGCGCTGCGCCGCTTCACCACGGCGGGCACGCACGGGTCGATCGTCAACATCACCTCGCACCAGGCCCGCCGCCCCGTCCCCGGCTGCGCCCCCTACGCGACCGCGAAAGCCGCCGTCGAGGGACTCACACGGGCACTGGCCGTCGAGTACGGGCCACAGGGAGTACGCGTGAACGCCGTCGCACCCGGCTCGATCCACACCGAGAACTACGCCGCACTCCTCACCGCCCAGGAACCGCAGACCGCGGAACAGACGGAAGCGCAGATGCGGGCGCTGCACCCACTGGGCAGAACAGGCCGCATGGAAGAAGTCGCGGCCGCCGTAGCGTATCTACTCTCACCCGAAGCGGGCTTCACCACCGGCATCACGCTACCCGTCGACGGCGGCCGGACCGTACAGGGACAAGACCCCGATCTGATACAGAACAACACCAACCGACAACACCGACAACACCAGCTCACATCACCGACCGACAACACTGACAACACCGACCCGGCGTCCCGAACCGGCCCCCAGACAGGCCCAATTCACACCGTCCAGCGAGTGAACTGACAACACCGACCCGGCATCCCGAACCAGCCGCCGGGCAAGCCCAGTTCACACCGTCCAGCGAGTGAAACGCCGCACGTAGCGGCACTGCCACGGCGTCTCCACCGCCCACGGACCATAGCGACCGCGCACAAAAGCCACAGCCCGGCCCGCAGGCACACCACCCAGAACCACCA
>NZ_LJGW01000504.1 GCF_001751255.1 Streptomyces nanshensis
ACACGACGCGGAGCGGCGTACGGCCGAGGCGCTCGGCGCGGAGGAACGCCTCGCGGAGTTGCTGGGCCTGCCGCACACGGGCCCGCACGGTGTACGGGCCTCCGCCGTGCCGTCACCGCGCGGAAGCCGCACGGCGAAGGGCGGCACCGGCGTGGCGGAGCACGACGGCTCCGGGGCTTCCGCCGGCTCGGCGCAGGACGGCGACGCGGAGCACGGCAGCCACACGGAGGACGGCGCCCCGGGTTCCGGAAACCCGCTCACCGCCGCCGAGTTGGACGCCGGCGGCGAATCCCTCGCCGAACTGCTCGACCAGGCCGTCGCCGCCTGCGAACGTCAGCTCTTCGACCTGCGAACGGCGGCGGCCGAGGACTCCCGGATGCTCGGCGCCCTCGGCGACGGCGGACTGCTGCCGCCTGCCCCGGACGTCACCGCGACCGTCGACTTCCTCGGCGAGCACGGCATCCCCGCCCTGCCCGGCTGGCGCTATCTCGCCCAGGCCGTCGACCCGGCCGACCACGCCGCCGTGCTCGCGGCACGGCCCGAGCTGGTCGACGGCGTCGTCATCACCGACCCGGACAGCCACGTCCGCGCCCAAGAGGCCCTGGCCGGGGCCGCGTTGCTGCCCCGCTCGGCCGTGGCGGTGGGCACCGCGGCCGCCCTGCTCGCGCCATTCCCGCGCGAGGGCGAATCCCGCGACGACGTCTTCCTCGTCCCGCCGAACCCGGCCATGCACGACGAGCACGCCGCCGACGAGGAGCGCCGCCAGGTGCGCGCCCGCGCCCTCGCGCGCGACGAGAAGATCCGCGGCCTC
>NZ_LJGW01000511.1 GCF_001751255.1 Streptomyces nanshensis
GGCCGTGCCGCCGCCCCCCGGCCGGCCCGGCCGCCCGGCGCCGCTGAGACGTGAGGCGCTGTGGGCGGCGGCGGCAGCGGCCTCCTACGGCGCCACCCTCTTCATCGGCAGCGACGACTACATGCCCCTGTCCATACCCGGCGTGCTGGGCCTCGTCGTCCTCGAGATCGTCGCCGTACGGTACGTGCTGCGCCGGCCCGCACGGGGCACCCCGGCCTCGTACCCGACCGACGGCAGCGACCACCGCGGCGCGGTGCACTTCCTCTACGCGGCCCTGGTCAAGCGTTACGCGGTCCTCGTGCTCTGCTCGCTCGCGGTGATGGCCGTGCCGCTGGTGACCAGGGCGACCTATCTCATCCCGCTCATGGGGGTGGGGCTGCTCGGCATCATCCTGGCGACCGTCTACTGGTTCGACCAGCTCCGCTGGGTGCGGCAGTGCGCCCGCGTCCTGAGCGTCTACGACTTCGAATTCCGCACGCCCGTCGAGAAGTTGGAGCTGTGGCGGGGCGGACGGCGGTTCCTCGTGCTCGGTGTGGAGGAGGACGCCTCACCCGAGATGCTCGCCCGGGAGCCGATGGGCCACCCGTACTGGCCCAAGCGGATCGCCGAAGGCGTCTGGTTCGCGGGCGACGACGCCTTCGGCGGCGCCCTGCTCGTACCGGGCACCGGCGAGCTGATGTGCATGCAGCCCCTCGCCTGGGACGCGCTGGAGGGCTGGCGGGCCGAAGTCGGCCCGGAGCGCCGCGCGAAGGCGAAGAAGGCCGGGCTCGACCGCCACTCCGTCTGACCGGAGGCGGGCCGCACCGCCCGGCGGCCGGCGACGCCGGTGGCAGGGGGCGGCGGCGATGGCGCG
>NZ_LJGW01000514.1 GCF_001751255.1 Streptomyces nanshensis
GTGGCCGCGGCGGCACCGGCCGCCGTGCCCGCCGCGCGCACGATCTCCGTGCCCGGGAGCCCGGTCGCGGCCCGGCCCGGGGCGGTCACGGGGAACACCCCCGTCTCCGTGCGCGTGCCATCCTCAACCCCCCGTATCCGGCCGTACGTTCGTATGGGTCCGTGATACCCGGGCGCTGATGCGCGTAACGATCTCGTACGAGATGGTGCCCACCGCACGCGCCCAATCCTCCGCGGTCGGCTCCCCGCGGTCGCCGGGGCCGAAGAGCACGACCTCGTCGCCCGCGGACGCGGGATCCCCGCCGAGGTCGAGCACGAACTGGTCCATCGCGACGCGTCCCGCGACCGTCCGCCACGCGCCCGCTGCCAGCACCGGCGCCGTACCGGAGGCGTGCCGCGGCACCCCGTCCGCATAGCCGAGCGGCACCAGGCCCAGCGTGGTCGGTCCGTGGGTGCGGTAGGCGTACCCGTAGCTGACGCCGTGGCCCGCGGGCACCTGCTTGACCAGGGCCAGCGAGGCGCTGAGCGTCATGGCCGGACGCAGCCCCAGATCCGCGGCGACGCCGACCTCGGGCGACGGCGAGAGCCCGTAGACGGACACCCCGGTCCGTACGAGGTCGAAGTGGGACTCGGGAAGCGTCAGCGTCGCGGGCGAGTTGGCGTGGTGGCGCACCTCCGGGTCGAGACCGGCGCGTTCGGCGAGCCGGATCGCCTCGCGGAACGCGTCGAGCTGCGCGGCGTTGGCGGGGTGGCCCGGCTCGTCCGCGCACGCGAAGTGCGACCAGATACCGGTGACGCGGACGGCGCCCTCCGCCTCGGCGGCGCGCGCCGCCGCCACGAACGCCGGCCAGTCCGCGGGCTGGC
>NZ_LJGW01000513.1 GCF_001751255.1 Streptomyces nanshensis
GAGCGGCAACGGCGGTACGGAAGCGCCCGGTTCGAGCGCGGGTCCGCCTCCGTACCCGGGCGCTGCGGGCAGCGCGCCGGGCCTGGCCGGAGTGCCGGGCGCACCGGACGGCGAGGCAGTAGAGGGCGCGGAGGGTCCGTACGCCGCGGAGGGCGAGGGCCCTTCGTCGCGCGGCAAGCGCGTCGCGGCCCTTCTCGCGGGCGCGGGCGGGGTGTTCGCGGTGCTGGGCGTGGGTGTGCTGGTCTTCGGGCTGCCCGGTGCCACGGACGACTCCTCGGCTGCGCCCACCCCTTCGGCGTCGGCCTCGCCGCACGAGAACCTCCCCGCGGGCGTCAAGTGCCAGGGCCGGAGCTGCTCGGGCAAGGACCCGGAGAAGATGGGCTGCGGCGGACAGAATGTCAAGAGCAGCAATTCGCAGTTCGTCGGCCCGAGCATGGTTGAGGTGCGCTACAGCAAGGTGTGCAAGGCCGCTTGGGGCCGCATAACGGGCGCCGCGCAGGGCGACAGCCTCAAGATCAGCGTGGGCGACGGCCAGGCTGAGAGCGACGAGGTCGGCGAGACGAACGACGCGTACACCGAGATGGTCGCCGTCGACTCCGCGACCGAGGCCCGCGCCTGCGCCACCCTCGTCGCGGGCACCACCGGCTGTACGAAGGCCGACTCGGCGGGCCGGGCCGGCACGGCGGAGAACGAGAATCCGGCGGGCACGGGCGGCACCGAGGGCTCGACCGGCACCGGGGGCTCGACCGGCACCGGCGGCAACGGCACGGAGGAGAAGGCGAGTTCGGGCGGCGCGCTGCGCTGACCCGGGCGTGCGGCACACCGCGTACGGGGCGGGGCCGGGGCGCATGGACGTCCGCCCCTGGGCGGCGCTCCCCGGCCCG
>NZ_LJGW01000516.1 GCF_001751255.1 Streptomyces nanshensis
CCGCTCCCCGGCGGCCCGCCCGGGCCCTCCGGCGCCGAAGCGGGCGATCCGCGCGGCGAGGACGACCTCGTCGACGCCCTCGCGGCCGACATCGCGGACTTCACCCGCGACCACGCTCTCGCCCGTACCGTCGTCGTCAACGTCGCCTCCACGGAGGCCGCACCGGACGCCGGCGACCCCGCGCTGCCCGCCAGCTCCCGTTACGCCGCCGCCGCGCTCCGCGCCGGGTGCCCGTACGTCAACTTCACGCCCTCCACCGGGCTGCACCACCCGCGGCTGCGCGAGGCGGCACGCCGCTGCGGTCTGCCGCATGCGGGACGGGACGGCAAGACGGGCCAGACGCTGCTGCGTTCCGTGCTCGCGCCAATGTTCGCGCAGCGTGCGCTGCCCGTGCTCGCCTGGTCGGGGACGAATCTGCTCGGCGGCGGCGACGGCGCGGCACTGGCCGATCCGGGAGCCGCGGCGGCGAAGAACGCGGGCAAGGAACGCGTCCTCAGCGACAATCTCGGCACGCTGCCCGAGGGACGGCTGCACATCGACGACGTACCGGCGCTCGGCGACTGGAAGACGGCCTGGGACCACGTGGCGTTCGACGGCTTCCTCGGCTCCCGCATGGTGCTCCAGACGATCTGGCAGGGCTGTGACTCGGCGCTCGCCGCACCGCTCGTCCTCGACCTCGCCCGCCTTCTCGCCCGCGCACACGAGGCCGGGATCTCCGGAGCGGTGCCCGGACTGGGCTTCTACTTCAAGGATCCCGACGGCGGTCCGGCCGATCTGCCAGGCCAGTGGCGGGAGTTGTGCGCGCTCGCCGAGCGGCTGCGGGCCGCCGCATGAGCGGGGCCGGGGGAGCGGGCGGCATCGCCGGTGCTGCCGGTGCGGGCGGTGTCGCCGACGCGGCC
>NZ_LJGW01000508.1 GCF_001751255.1 Streptomyces nanshensis
GTACGGGGATCGAGCAGCGCGGCGTCCGGGACGCGGCCCGTCCACTCCCGGATGCCGGCCGTGGCGCGCGGCACGAACGCCAACCCCGCGAGCCCGTACCGCGGTTCGGCCTCCTCGACCTCGTGCCCGAGCGACGCCAGCCGCTCCGCCAGATCCGTGACGGCGCCGCGTACCGCCGGATCGAGTGACGGCCGCGTCGCGACCCACGGCGGACGCAGCGACAGCGCGATCCGCAGCCGCCCCGGGTCCTGACCGGCGGCGGGCAGCACCTCGACCGGCGCCGGACGGTGCAGATCGCCCTCGGCGGAGCCAGCGGCCACGTCGAGCAGCAGCGCAGCGTCCCGTACGGTGCGCGCCAGCGGACCGAAGACCGTGATCCCCTTGAACGCCTCCGGTTCGGGCATCGTCGAGATCCTGCCGCGCTGCGGCTTGATGCCGACGAGATGGCTCCAGGCCGCGGGGATGCGGATCGAGCCCGCGCCGTCCGAGCCGAGCGCCGCGGGCACGAGCCCCTCGGCGACCGCCGCCGCGGACCCGCCGGAGGAACCGCCCGGTGTGTGCTCCAGGTTCCAGGGATTGCGGGTCTCACCGAAGGCGGGCCCCTCGGTGAACGGCCACTGCCCCAGCTCCGGTGAGTTGGTCTTGCCCACGATCACGGCACCGGCCGCGCGCAGCCGCCGTACGGCCTCGCTGTCCGCCGCCTTGGGCGGGAAGTCCCCGGGGCAGCCGAACGCCGTCGGCTCCCCCGCCACGTCCACGTCGTCCTTCACCGCGACCGGCACGCCCAGCAGCGGCAGCCGCTCGCCGCGCGCCAACTGCCGGTCGGCGGCGTCCGCTTCGGCGAGCGCGGCCTCACCGCGTACCCGGCGGAAGGCGTTGAGCGCCGGCTGCGCCGCGGCGATACG
>NZ_LJGW01000517.1 GCF_001751255.1 Streptomyces nanshensis
CGCGGTGGGACGTACGGGAGTGGGCTGTGCGGGCTGCACCGGGGCGGCGGTGGCCGCGGCGGCGGTCGCCGGCGGCGGGGCCGCGCTGGTCAAGGTCCGGGTCCGGGTCTGCACGGGGGGCGACCTCCAGTGTGCTCGCTGCCGGTCGGGGGGCGGCGTACATGCTGTTCGGACCGCGGGGGCTCAGCGGCATACGGCCGGCGCACGCCCCGCGCCGAGGACTCAAGCACCGCTCACCAGTGTGGGGTACGACACACTGCGCCCACGAGGGGCGTGCGAGCGGTTTTTGAGATGGACGGTGACTTGTCGCCTACGTACGACTACGCCACCGTTCCGGACAGCCGCGCCCACGGCGGCGCCGGGCGCCTGAACACACCGCAAGAGCACGGGACTCAGCGGTCAGAGCGCCGCCGCGCCGCGCTCCTGGAGGGAGCGTCCGTACTGCGTGAGCGTCCAGATCTCCTGGCGCACCGCGGCCGACCGCTCGTCGTCGCGCATCGCCTCCGCCCGCCGTGCGCTGCTCTCCAGCTCCGCGATACGGGCGTTGACGGCGGCGAGACGTACGGCGACGAGCTGCATGCCCGCGTACATCTCGTCCGGTTCGCGCCCGCGTGCGCTGCGCAGCGGCTCGACGACCAGCTCGTGCACGAGGGCGCGGACGGTGTCGTCGGGGGCGGCGCCGCGCACCCGGCTCAGAAAGCCGTCGTCGGCGCCGGTGACGCCGCCCGCCGCCGCCACGGCCTCGCGTACGGCGGCGTAGGGCGGTGCGGTGAACTCGTCGGTCTCGTAGGCGTCGAAGGCGGGGGCGACCAACTCGGGCCGCTGGAGGGCGAGTTTGAGCAGCTCGCGCTCGACGCGGTGGGCGGGGCTGCGCAGGTTGAGCGCGGGGCCGCCACGGGGCGCTGCCGTACCGGCCGAC
>NZ_LJGW01000512.1 GCF_001751255.1 Streptomyces nanshensis
CAGATACCGCAGCCCGTCGCCGCTGGTCTGCCCGTACACCGCGCCCAGCAGCGCGAGTTTGGCCCGCGCCCGGTCACCGCCGAACGCCCGCTGCGACAGCGCCGTGTAGAGGTCCTCGCCGCTGCCCGCGACCGCCATCAGCCCCGGATCGCGCGAGACCGCGGCGAGCACCCGGGGCTCCATCTGCCCGGCGTCGGCGACCACCAGCCGCCAGCCCGGATCGGCGACGACCGCGCGCCGTACGACCTTCGGGATCTGCAGCGCGCCGCCGCCGTTGGTCGTCCAGCGGCCCGAGGCCGCGCCGCCCGGCACGTACTCCGCGCGGAACCGGCCCTCCCGCACCCAGGAACGCAGCCACGACCAGCCGTGCGCCGTCCACAGCCGGTACAGCTTCTTGTAGCGCAACAGCGGTTCGACCGCCGGGTGTTCGACGCGCTTCAGCTCCCACGCCCGCGTCGAGGAGAGCTGCACGCCCGCCCGTGCGAACGCCCGCAGCACCTCCGCCGGCAGATCCGGCCGCACCCGCACCCCCGGCCCGAACGCCGCCGAGATCTCCTCCTCCAACTCCGCCAGCCGCCGCGGCAGTCCGCTGCCCCCGTACCGCTCGCCGAGCAGCTCCTCCAGCAGTCCGCGGTGCACGTCGGCACGCCACGGCACGCCCGTACGCCCCATCTCCACCGCGACGAGCGTCCCCGCCGACTCCCCGGCCAGCAACAGCCGCATCCGCTCGGGGTGTTCGGCCGCCTTCGTACGCGCCGACTGCGCCGCGTAGACCTCCAGCAGCGCCGTCATCGGGTCGACGCCCTCCGGCAGCGGCGGCGGCCCGGCGTCGAACAGCGACGGCTCCGCCTCCGCACCGCGCGAGAAGGCGGGGGCGTCCGGCGGCACGGGCAGTCCGTGCAGCCGCGCCCACGCCGCGGGCAGCGAC
>NZ_LJGW01000507.1 GCF_001751255.1 Streptomyces nanshensis
GTTCGTTGGGGGGTGTTTCGGGGGTTGAGGTGTTGGAGCGTATTGAGGTGCTCCAGCCTGTGTTGTTTTCGGTGATGGTGTCGTTGGCGGAGTTGTGGCGGTCGTGTGGGGTGGTGCCGTCTGCGGTGGTGGGGTCGTCGCAGGGGGAGATTGCGGCTGCGTATGTGGCGGGGGTTTTGAGTTTGGAGGATGCGGCGCGGGTGGTGGTGCTGCGTTCTGAGTTGTTTGCGCGGGAGTTGGTGGGTGGGGGTGCGGTGGCGTCGGTGGCGTTGCCGTTGGAGGGTGTGCGGGGGTTGTTGGAGGGGCGGGCTGGTTTGTCGGTGGCGGGGGTGAATGGTCCGTCGGCGGTGACGGTGGCGGGTGAGTCGGGGGTGTTGGAGGAGTTTGTTTCCTCGTGTGAGGCGTTGGGGGTGCGTGCGCGGGTTGTGGGGTCGTCTGTGGCGTCGCATTCGGTGCAGGTGGAGCCGTTGCGTGAGGAGTTGTTGGGGTTGTTGGAGGGTGTGGAGGGTGTTTCGGGGGAGGTGCCGTTTTATTCGACGGTGTCGGGGGGTGTGGTGGATGGTTGTGAGTTGGGTGCGGGGTATTGGTTCCGGAATGCGCGGGAGCCGGTTGATTTTGTTGGTGCGGTGGAGTCGTTGGTGGGGGATGGGTTCCGGGTTTTTGTGGAGTGCAGTGCGCATCCGGTGTTGACGGGTGCGGTGGAGGCGTCGGCGGAGGCGTCGGGTGTTGAGGTTGTGGCGTTGGGGTCGTTGCGGCGTGGTCAGGGGGGTGGGGTTCGTTTTGTGACGTCGGTGGCTGAGGCGTGGGTGTGTGGTGTGCCGGTGGAGTGGGGCCGGTTGTTCGGTGGGGGTGCCGGGTGGGTTGATCTGCCGACGTATGCGTTTCAGCGGGAGCGTTTCTGGCCGGAGGTCCCGGCTCTCGCGGAGGGTGGTT
>NZ_LJGW01000509.1 GCF_001751255.1 Streptomyces nanshensis
CCCGCGCGCCGTGCTGCTCGGCGGCGCGCTGAGCGGGCTCGCCCCATGGCTTCTGCCCCCGCTGGAACGGGAGTTGCGGGGGCGGGCGGCGACACAGACGTCCCTGCCCGAGGTGGCGGTCTCCGCGATGGGCGGCGACGGGCCGTCGCTGGGCGCCGCGCACTCGGTCGTACGGGCCGTGCTCGACGACCCGCTGCCGTACGCCGTGCCACGCTGAGCGGCGGGACGGCGAGGCGGCGGAGGCCGGGCGCGACGGGCCGGACGCGGCGTCAACTACTCCGCTGGCTTCAGCAGTTCGGGCGAACAGCGGCCGGAAGCCGCACCCCGCGCCTGTGCTCCCCCACATGCTCGGACGTGTGACCCGACGCCGATGGCACCGCACCGCCTCAACTGCCCTGGTCGGTACGGCACTTGTCCTCGTCCTCGCCGCACCGTCGGCGGCGCTGTCCCCAACGTCCCCACCGTCCCCCTCGTCTCCGCAGCCCCCGCCGTCTCCCCCGGTGTCAGCGGCTCCGGCGTCGCCGCCCTCCCCCGTCCCGGAGAGCACGGGCCGCTTACACCCGTCCGGTCACGCCCCCACCGAAAAGGAGGGAGCGCGGATCGGCCTCGCCGTCCGTCTGGGCGGACGGTGTCCCTCGGCCTCGCTCGTCGTCATCGCCGATCTCCGGCGGCCGGACGTCATCGCCCGGCTGTGCGCCGGGAGTTGTGGATGCGTACGGCCCAAGCCCCCCGCGCCCTCCCCGACGCCCACGTTCACGCCTCCCACGCCGCCGACCTCCGAGCCGCCGCGCCCGTCGCCCACGGCGTCCGAACCCCCGCCTCCCTCGCCCACCAGCGCCCCGGCCGAGCCCCCGGACGTACGGCAGCCGCCGGGTGAGCGTCCCGCGCACGCGGCACCGCACCCGCACCCACACCCGCACCGGAAGCCGTCCGATCCGGCTGAGGCGGCCGACTCCCCTTCGCCCA
>NZ_LJGW01000523.1 GCF_001751255.1 Streptomyces nanshensis
CCCGACGCGACCGCGCTCCCGGACGCCGTGGCCGCGCCCACGCCCAGCGGCGCGGACGTCACGTCCTCGCACAGCCGCTCCACGGCACCCGTCACGCCGACCGCCCCGACCGGCATGCCGCGCCGGTCGCGGATCGGCGCCGCGACCGAGGCCAGCCCCTCCCATGTCTCCTCGACGTCGGCGGCCCAGCCGCGGGCCTGCACGATCTCCAGCACCTCTTCGAAACCGTCGAGCGAGGTGACGGTGCGCTCGGTGAAGGCCTGGCGCTCGCCGTCCACCGCCTCGCTGTGCGCGACGGGGTCGAAGGCGGAGAGGACCTTGCCCAGTGCCGTGCTGTGCAGCGGCTGCATCGCGCCGACCTCCAGCACCTGACGGCTGTTGTCCGGCCGGAAGACGTGATGGACGATCAGCACGCCCTGCTGGTGCAGCACTCCCAGATAGACGCTCTCGCCGCTGGAACGCGCCAGGTCGTCGGCCCACACCAGGGCGCGGGAGCGCAGTTCGTGGACGTCCAGATAGCTCGTGCCCAGGCGCAGCAGCTCCGCACCGAGCTGGTATTTGCCCGTCGCCTCGTCCTGCTCGACGAAGCCCTCCTGCTGGAGGGTGCGCAGCAGTCCGTGCGCGGTGGCCTTCGGCAGATCCATGGACGAGGCGATGTCGGACAGGCCGAGCCTGCGCTCACCGCCGGCCAGGAGCCGCAGCACGGCTGCCGCGCGCTCGAGCGACTGGATGGTCCGGGCCACCGGGCACCTCCCTGACCTGCTCGCAACGGACCGCTCTGAAAAGGGTTCGACAATGCCGAACGGTAGCGCTAGATCCCGGCGGGCGGTAGCCCGGTCCCGGTCCCGTCCGGTGCACCGCGCTCGGCACGCGCCCCGGTATGCGCCGGGGCCCGCTCACCGTGACTGCTCACCGGGACGCTCACCGGCTCCGCGTCCCGGACGCCGCCTCACCCGCCTCACCCGCCCGACCCGCCCGACCC
>NZ_LJGW01000515.1 GCF_001751255.1 Streptomyces nanshensis
CCCCCGCGCACGCGGCCACCACGGCGGCCCCGGACGCCGCGGCCTCGCACGGCCGCGGCCGCCCCCTCGTGCCGAAGGGCCGCCTCGGCATCCAGCTCTACACGCTGCGCGACAAGGTGGCCGAGATCGGCTTCGCCGCCGTCTTCGCCGAACTCGCCCGGTACGGCTACGAACAGGTCGAGTTCGCCGGCTACACCCAGGGCACCGGGGACATCTCGCTCGGTGAACTGCGGCGGCTGCTGCGCGAGTTCGGGCTGCGCGGCATCGGCAGCCACGTCGGCTACTGGTCCGCCGACCCCGCCGACTACACCTTCGACACCCAGCTCACGAAGGTCCTCGACGACGCCGCGGCCCTCGGGCTGCCCCATGTGGGGACGGCCGCGAGCCCCGACCGCTACGGCCGTACCGTCGACGCCTGGAAGCGGGCCGCCGACGACTTCAACCGGTACGGCGCGGCGGCGCGCGAACGCGGCCTGAAGTTCTACCAGCACAACCACCAGATGGAGTTCGGCTTCGCCGAGGACCGGCCCGACGTGCGCCTCTACGATGTGCTGCTCGCCGAGACCGACCCGGACCTGGTCTTCCTGGAGATGGACATCTACTGGGCGTACGCGGGCCGTTACCGCTTCAGCGTCCGTCCCGACGGCACCCCCGCGCCGTTCGAGCCGATCGACTACGTGCTGAAGCAGCCGGAGCGCTATCCGCTCTTCCACGTCAAGGACGGGGAGCACGACGAGAGTGCGGACGACGGCTACCGCATGGTCGACGTCGGCGACGGCGACATCGACTACCGTCGCTTCCTGACGACGGTCGGCAGGACCCCCGGCGGACGGCGGCACAACTGGCTGGTCGAACACGACCAGCCGGCCGACTCCCTGCGCACGGCCCGCCGTTCGGCCGCCTATCTGCGCTCGCTGCGCGCCCGGGAGCGTTAGCGGCCTCCGCACGCCCGGCGCGTACGCGGCTGCCGGGCCTCCCGCAACGGCGGGCGGCCC
>NZ_LJGW01000522.1 GCF_001751255.1 Streptomyces nanshensis
ATTTCACGGGCGGGCGGAGACCGTACGGCGGACCCGGCCGTGCGCCTCATGGCCGCCGCGCGTCATGGCCGTGCCGCGCGCACCGGCCGCACCGCGTGCAGCGCCGCCGCCACCTCGCGCGGATCCGGCGGCCCCATGTGCGAGGCGCCCGGGAAGTCGCGGACGTGGAAGGGGTTGTCCGGGGTGAGCGCGTCGGCCTCTGCGATCATCCGGTCCTGGAGCGCGGGCGGCACCAGCCGGTCCCGGCCCATGCGCAGATACGTACGCGGCACACGCCCCCACCGCTCGGCCCCGCCGACGGCCCGTTCGCCGTACGCGCGCAGGCTCTCGTCGGTCTGCATGAGACCGAGCATCCGCCGGAAGGCCACGTCGGAGTGGTCCGCGCAGATCATCTCCTTGAAGACGGCGAGGTCACGGGCCGCGCCCGTACGCCAGTTGAAGCGCGCGACGCCCAGCTTCTCCGGGTCGCCGATCAGTTGCCCGTCCGGATCGACGGCCGTCGAGCCCTCCGGCGAGGACGCGCACGCCTCCAGCGAGGGCATCGTGCGGCTGGGGCAGAAGGCCGCGAAATAGCAGATGTGGGCGAGGAGTCCGGGCACGGCGTCGGCGACCCGGCTGACGCAGAGGCCGCCCATGCTGTGCCCGGCGAGCACCACCGGACCGTGGCGCGCCGCCTCGCGTACGTACTGCTCGACGCGGTGCGCGTAGTCGTCCAGGCCGAGCCGCGCCAGCGGCGACGGTTCGACGGCCAGCGCGTGCGGATCCTGCCGCTGGTAGGACTCCGGCACGAACGCCTCGGTGCCGTGCAGCGGCAGGTCCACGGCGACGGCACGGTGCCCGCGCCGCTGCAACTCCCGGGCGATCCCGGCCAGATGGGCGCCGGTGCTGTGGGTGCCGTGCACGAGGACGTAGGTACGCGGACCCGTCCCGTGCCGTCCGCGCCGGCTCCCTGCGGCGTGGGCGACGCCCGTGCCCGTGCCGCCGGCGAGCGCCGCGCCGCCC
>NZ_LJGW01000524.1 GCF_001751255.1 Streptomyces nanshensis
CGACAACACCGACTCCAACACCGCATCAGCCGACAAACCGGCCGACTCAGCGGAAGCAGCAGCGGCGGGAGCCGCGGGAACAGCAGGAGCAGAGGCAGCGACGGGGGCAGCGGCGGAGGCCGTCTCCGTGGCGGGTGCCGCGGGCAGCGCGACCGGCGCGGCAGAGGGAAGTGAGGGTAGGGACGCGGCGGCGGCGGGAAGTCCGGCGGCTCCCAGATAGCTCAGCAGCACGTCTCGCTGCGCGTTGACCATCTCCCTGCTGGTACGCAGGAATTCGGCGACGAGAGCGTCCGGACCGGACAGCGGGGCGCCGTCGGCGGTGGGGGATTCCGGCACGATCAGCTCCGTGACAGGGCGTGGGGGACGAAGGGCGTTGGGCGGGATGGTGCCGTCGGCGAGGCGGACGAGCTGGCCGTCCACGGTCCAGCCGGCGGGCTTGACGGGGGTGGCGCTCTCCGGGTCGACGGCGTCCCGCCCCTGGTAGAGCTTTCCGGTGCGCACGTCCGCGCCGGCGACGGCGAGTTGTGCGACACCGGCGAGAAAACCGTACAGTCCTCCGCGCCTGGCGTCCTCAAGTGTGACCGTACTGTGTGGACGGTCACCGAGAATCGCGGAGACGAGACTGGTCAGTACCTTTCCGGGGCCGACCTCGGTGAAGACGCGGGCACCCGCCTCGTACATCGACTCGATCTGCTCGGCGAACCTGACCGGCGAGCCGATCTGTTCGGCGAGCCCTGCGCGCACCGCATGGGGGACGGTGTCGTAGGGCCGCGCCGTGCTGTTGGCCCAGACGGGAAGTCCGGGGGCGTGCACGTACATCGACTGGAGCGTGCGCGCGAACTCCTCCCCGGCGCCCGCCACCAGGGGACTGTGGAAGGCGCACGCGACCTGGAGCGGCTTGGCGGACAGGCCCGCGTCCTTCAGGTGTCCGACGGCCTTGGTGACGGCCTCCGTCGGACCGGAGATCACGGTCTGCCGCGGGGAGTTGCGGTTGGCGGTGACG
>NZ_LJGW01000519.1 GCF_001751255.1 Streptomyces nanshensis
ACGGGCAGCTCGCCCGGGACGGCCGAACGGACGTCCTCGCGGGCCTCGTTGACCGCCTTGCCCGGGTGGCCCGCACGGTCGGCGACGCGGCCGGCGGTGCCCCGCGCGTCCTCGACGCCGTCGAGCCCGTCCGTGCCGTGGAGGGTGCCGGCCACGCGGTCCTGCGCGCCGGAGGGCAGGCCCTCGGTGGGCAGGTCACCGGTGGAAAGTCCGCCGGTGGGCAGGGTGTTGGTGGGCAGGCCGTTCTCGGGGATGCCCTTGCTCGGCAGCTTCTGCTGCACGCCGCGGAGGGTGTCCCCGACGGTTCCGGTCAGGTGCCGGACGGTGTCCCCGGCGTCGGTGCCGCGCACCGTACCGGCGGCGGACTCGCCGGCGTGACCGGCCTTCTCCACGTGCTCGACGGCGCCGTGTGCGGTGCTGCCCGCGTCGGAGCCGACGGGCAGTTCGGCGGCGGAGGCGCCGGCCGTGCTCAGCGCCCATACGCCGGAAGCGGCGGCGGCGACCAGGAGCGAACGTCGGATGGTCTTGCGCATGATGACGACAGTCCTTCGATGTGAGCGTTCTCGGGTCCCGTTCGGCGGCCGGCCGGCGCTTGCACGGATCACGTCCCGGTACGGGAGGCGGGATCACGGCTGCTGCGGGCCGGGCGACGGGGATCGGGGTTCGGGCGGACCTGTCCACCCCCGCGTGGCAGGTCGCGGGTCGGCGTCACGGGTCACGCGGTGTACGCGGCGGATGTGCGCGCCACTTCGCGGACCGGACGAACGGTCCGCCCTAGCCGGGGAATTCGAGAACGTCGCCGGCGCTGTCGCGCGTGGGCGTACCGTCCGCGGCGCGCACGGCGCCGGAGAGCAGCGAGCCGGAGTCTGCGGTACCGGCGAGGACGGCGGACTGCTCGTGCGGGCCGCCGCGCTGGCTCTGGCTGTCGCCCGCGTACGGCGAGGCGCCCGGGGCGGGCACGGCGGGGGTGCCGTGGAAGGGCAGCCCGTCTGCCGGGTCGCCGCTG
>NZ_LJGW01000521.1 GCF_001751255.1 Streptomyces nanshensis
CGGGCTCGTCGGACTCCGCGCCCGATGCCGGCGCCGACGCCGCCCCCGGTCCCGCCGACGCGTCCGCGTCCGCCGCCGCCAGCACCGCGTCGATCGTCGCGAAGCCGCCCAACTCGCCCCGTACGGACCGTCCCAGGGACTCCACCGCGCCCCCGGCACGCGCCCGTTCGCGGCAGTGGAAGGCCAGTTCGCACGTCGAGAGGCACTCCGGGGCGTAGGCCGCCGGGACCGACTCGACCGCCGCCGTCAGTTCGGGCGCCGGACGGGACGGGTCGAAGACCGTGCCGTCGGGCAGCGCCGCCGCGATCTCCTCCAGGCGGGTGAGACGGGCGAGTTGACGCCGGGTGGTGGCGACCTGCTTGCGGATGTCGACGCCGTGCGCGGTGGGCAGATTGGAGAAGTCCTTCGGGCACACCAGCAGCGCCTGATCGCGTACGGCGCCCTCCCGGCCGGGCTCTTCCAGCGCGAGGGCGTAGACCGCGGCCTGCCGGGCGGCGGCGCCGACCTTCGCCGCGTCGGCCGAACCGTCCAGCACCGGGAAGGACTTGATCTCCGCCACCGTCCGGCTGCCGTCCGGGTGTACGGCGATCGCGTCGGGCTCCAGATACGCCGTCGACCCGGCGACCTCCAGCGCGAGCATCGGATGGAAGAGCAGCGACCAGCCGCCCGCGCCGTCCTCGCCCTCGGCCGGGCGCTCAAGTGCCAGGCGCGTACGGGCAGTTCGTCCGGCGGGGCCGTCCGCGGACAGATCGGGCAGGGCCACCTCGCCGGGCTCCGGCGGCCGTTCGCCCGTACTCGCGCACAGCAGCCGGATCAGCTCCGCGCCGCCGTCCGCCGTGACCTTCGCCTCGAACGCGTTGCCCCGTGTGAAGGCGAACTGCGACTGGCCGAAGGGCGCCGGAGTCCCCAACGCCCGTGCCAGCGCGGTCTTGTCGACGCCCGCGCCGTCCAGCAGCGCGCGCCGCCGGCAGCCGGGATTCGCGGCGAGGGCGGCGAGGGCGCGCGCGTCCAGCGG
>NZ_LJGW01000525.1 GCF_001751255.1 Streptomyces nanshensis
GTTCGGCGCCGCGCGGGCCGGGTGCGGACAGATGCATCCGGGCCGAAGAGGGCCCGGAGACAGGGGACTTGAGGAGCGCTCAGCCCTTCTTCGTCTCCCAGAAGATCTTGTCGATCTGGGCGATGTAGTCGAGCGCCTTCTGCCCCGTGGCCGGGTCGGTCGAGCCCTTGGCCGTCGAGAGGGCCTTGAGGGTCTCGTTCACGAGCTCGTGGAGGTTCGGGTACTTCTCGAAGTGCGGGGGCTTGAAGTAGTCGCTCCACAGCACCGAGACGTGGTGCTTGGCCAGCTCGGCCCGCTCCTCCTTGATGGTGGTGGCCCGCATGCGGAAGTGCGGGTCGTCGTTGGCCTGGTACTTCTCCTGGATGGCCTTGACCGACTCCGCCTCGATGCGGGCCTGGGCCGGGTCGTAGACACCGCAGGGAAGGTCGCAGTGGGCGCTGACCTTGACCGTGGGCGCGAACAGACGGGAAAGCATAGAGCCGTCCTTCCTCGTGATCGTCTTCTCACCTGTGAGATTACTCCGTAGGGGAGGCGCTTTCGCGTGTGCCCCCGAGCGCTTAGGACAAAAGTCGGTGTTGAGTGAACGTGAGGACGGACGCGGGATCGCAAGGCTGTAAGGACCGTGAGGGCCGCGAGGTCGTGAAGAGCGCTGTGAAGAGCAGAGGAGCGGGACGGTGAGCGGGTTGCTGAAGCGGATCGGGCTCGCGGAGGTGTACAACCCGTCGATGCTGCCCGTGCTGCGCCCCGGGGACCGGCTGGTGGTGAAGTACGGATCGCGTGCGCGCCCCGGTGCCGTCATGGTGCTGCGGCATCCGCTGCAGCACGATCTGCTCATCGTCAAACGGGCCGTGGAACGGCGTTCCGGCGGGCGCTGGTGGGTGGTCGGTGACAATCCGCAGGTGCGCAACGACAGCCGGGAGTTCGGCGCCGTACCGGAGGAGTTGATGGTCGCGCGCGCGTGGGTGCGGCTGCGCCCGCCCAGCTCGCCGGACCGCGGGCCCCGGCGCTCGCCGCGGGC
>NZ_LJGW01000532.1 GCF_001751255.1 Streptomyces nanshensis
TGGCGCCGGCGCCGCGCGGCCCGCGCCGACCAGGACGGCTGACCGGTGCCCGTCACCGGGCGCACCGCCGCCTCCTCCCGCCTGGCCGCCTCCTCCCGCCTCGCCGTCTCCTCTCGCCTCGCCGCCGGCCTCACCGCTCGCTTCCGGATACCGCGTGCCCTGCACCCGGGGGCGTGGTGGCTGTGGGCACTCGGCATGGCCACCGCCGCCAGCCGGACCACGAACCCGCTGCTGCTCCTGCTGACCGTGGCCGTCTGCGGATATGTGGTCACGCGACGCCGCGGCGACGCCCCGTGGGCGCTGGCCTTCCGGATGTATCTCGTCCTGGGCGCGTTCATCGTCGTGATGCGCGTGGTCTTCCGGCTGGTCTTCGGCGGAGGCCAGGGCGAGACCGTCCTCTTCACCCTCCCCGAGATCCCGCTGCCCCAATGGGCCGCCGGAATACGGCTGTTCGGGCCGGTCGCCGCCGAGCAACTGCTGAGCGGGCTGTACGACGGGCTGCGCCTGGCCACGATGCTCGTGTGCGTCGGCGCGGCGAACGCCCTCGCCAACCCGAAGCGGATGCTCAAGGCGCTGCCGGGAGCGCTGTACGAGATCGGTACGTCCGTGGTCGTCGCCCTCAGCGTCGCGCCCCAGTTGGTGGAGAGCGTGCAGCGAGTGCGCCGTGCGAGACGGCTGCGCGGCGGCGCCCAGCGCGGCATGCGGGCCCTGCGCGGCATCCTCGTTCCCGTCCTGGAGGACGCCCTGGCGCGCTCGCTCGCGCTGGCCGCGGCGATGGCCTCCCACGGCTACGGCCGTACGGGACGTACGGCACCGGCGGCACGGCTGGTCACCGGATTCCTCGTGCTCACCGGCCTGTTGGGCGTGTGCGCGGGCCTGTACGGCGTCATGGACTCCTCCGTGCCCGCGTATCTGGGGGCGCCCGCGCTGCTGGCCGGGCTCGCGCTGGCCGTCGCGGGGCTGCTGCTGGGCGGCAGACGGGTGCGGCGCAGCCGCTACCGCCCCGACCGGTGGCGCGCGGCGGAGCTGCT
>NZ_LJGW01000527.1 GCF_001751255.1 Streptomyces nanshensis
CCTCCCCGTGCCAGGGTCCGCGCCGGGCGGCGACGCCTCGGGCAGGCCCGATCCGGCCACGATCCTGCTGACCGCACTCGGCCCCGGCCCCCGGCTCTGGGAACGCGAGCCCGCGCACCCGGAGGCGCTGACCGTACGGATCGGCACGGCGCACCGCGGCCACGGCCGTACGGGCGCCCCGGTCACGGTCTCGCTGCGGGAGGCGGGCTCCCTGGGGCTCGCGGGTCCGCGTCCGCGGCTGACGGGCATGGCCCGTTCGGTGCTGGCGCAGCTCGCCGCCCTGCACGGCCCGAGCACGCTGGAGACGGTGCTGATCTCGGCGGACCGCGCGCGCGACGCGGAGGCACGTGTCCGCGAGTGGTCGTGGCTGGGATGGCTGCCCCATCTGCGTCCGGCACGCGGGCAGGACTGCCGTCTGCTGACGGCGTACGACAGGGACCAGGCGGCGGCACGCGTCGCCGAACTCACCCACAGGCTGGAGGAGTCGGGGCAGCTCGGCCCGGATTCCGGGGCGCGCCCCGCGGGGGGCACCACCCCCGGTCCGTACACGGTGCTCGTCGTCGACGGCGACCCCGGATCGGCGACGCTGCGGGAAGCGGTGGCACGGCTGGCGGCGGAGGGGCCGCGCGCCGGGATCCATCTCGTCTGCCTCGCCGAGACGCCCGCGTCGACGCCGTCCTCACCGGTGGCCGAGACGGTCCGTACGGCGTGCGAGACCTCCGCGGCCTTCCGCGAGTGCGGTGCGCTGGCGCTGCTGAGCGGAGCGGTCGCGACGGCCGTACGGGTCGTACGCCGCGAGAACGCCGGGCCGCCCGGCGCTCCGCAAGGCGCCGACTCCCCCGGCGCCGGGGGCACATCACGTCCCCTCGGTACGCCCGGCACGGTCTGCACGCTCGACGCCGTCTCCGCGGCGTGGGCCGAGCGGTTCGCGCGGGCCATGGCTCCGCTGTGCGAGTCGGAGGGCACCCGAGCCCGTACGGGGGCGGCGGCCCGTTCCGTCGTCGCGCTGCCGCGCAGCGCCCGGCTGCTGGACGAGCT
>NZ_LJGW01000531.1 GCF_001751255.1 Streptomyces nanshensis
CCGCCCTGGCCGCACCCCGCGCGGCGCGATCCGGCACCCGCCGGACCGGCACGCGTCCGCCGCGGCGCACACGCCGGGCGCCGCTCACGTCCGCATGCGCACCCCGATCCGGGGGAGGTGCTCGGACGTGAAGGAACCAGTGCACATCGCGGGTACAGGCGACGGCGCGGCACGGCCCGACCTGGCGGAACTGCTCTCCCGCGTGGCACGCGGCGACCAGGACGCCTTCGCCGCCGTCTACGACCGCGTCGCCGGTCCGGTGCTGGGCGTCGTACGGAGCGTGCTGCGCGACCCGGCGCAGTCGGACGAGGTGACCCAGGAGGTCCTGGTGGAGGTGTGGCGCACCGCCGCGCACTTCCGCCCGGAGCGGGGCAGCGCCCTGTCGTGGGTGCTGACCTTCGCCCACCGCCGGGCCGTCGACCGGGTGCGCTCCGCGCAGGCGGCGGCCGACCGGGAGCAGCGTGCCGCGCTGTTGGACCGTACTCCGGCCTTCGACCAGGTCACCGAGGCGGTCGAAGCACGGCTGGAGCGCGAGCAGGTACGGCGCTGTCTGCGGACGCTCACCGAGTTGCAGCACCAGTCGGTGACCCTCGCCTACTACCGGGGCCTGACGTACCGCGAGGTCGCGGAGCTGCTCTCCCAGCCCCTCGGCACCGTGAAGACCCGGCTGCGCGACGGTCTCATCCGCCTCCGCGACTGCCTGGGGGTGACGGCATGACGGACGAGGGAGCCGAGAGCGCCGACCTGCACACGCTCACCGGCGCCTACGCCGTCCACGCGCTGCCCGACGCCGAACGCGAGGCGTTCGAGCGGCACTTGGGCCGCTGCCCGGCCTGCCGCGGCGAGGTCGCGGAGCTGCGGGCCACGGCGGGACGGCTCGCGCTGGCGGTCTCCGCCGTGCCGCCGCCGGAGATGCGGTCACGGGTGCTGCGCCGGATCGCGGACGTACGGCAGGACCCGCCGAGGGTGGCGGGGGAGCCCGGAAACACCGGCAGCGCCGGGGACGGCGCGGACGCGGATGACGCGGGCACGGACGACGCGGGCGCG
>NZ_LJGW01000534.1 GCF_001751255.1 Streptomyces nanshensis
GGGCCGGTACGGGCCGCCGTGCTCGGCCGCTCCCCGCTCACCTCACGGGCGCTGCGGCACCGCGCGGGCCGGCTGCGGCACGTACGGGAGGCCGAGTCGGCCGTCGCCGGGGTGCCCGGCAGCTACCATCTGCTGGCCTCCGCCCACGGCTCGGTGTGGGCCCGCGGATCGGCCTCGGCGATGCGGCGCGTCTTCACCGCCGTCCTGGACGGGGTGCAGGTGGCCTCCGGGGACGCCGCCACCCTCGCGCGGCTGACGGACGCGGACCTCGAACCGGCCATGGTGGCCGCCCACTTGCTGGACCCTCCGCCGTGCTGGGCGGCCCTGTCCGAGCGGACGATGTGGCGCGGCGTACGCGCCGTACGTCCCGACGAGGCGCTGCTGTGGCACCGGGACGACCGGGGGCTGGGACCCGGGCGCACCGTGCGCTGGTGGCGTCCCCCACGTCCCGAACTGCCGCTGCGTACCGCCGCGTCGGCCCTGCGGACGGCGCTGCGGGAGTCGGTGGCGACCTGTACGTCGGGCGGCGGCACCGTCAGCGCCGATCTCTCCGGCGGGCTCGACGCGACGAGCCTGTGCTTCCTCGCCTCCCGCGGCGAGGCGGAGTTGGTGACCGTACGCCGGGAGGGCGCCGCCCCGCGGGACGGCGACGCGGTGTGCGCCGCACGCGCCGCACAGCATCTGCCCGCCGCCACCCATGTCGTCACCGGGGAGCGGGAGACGCCGGACTGGTTCGCGGACCTGGCCGGCATGCGGCTGCCCACCGAGGAACCGGCCGCCTGGGTACGGGAGTCGACGCAGCTCGGCGACACCCTGCGCCGCGCACGGGACCACGGCTCCCGGCTGCATCTGTGCGGCGCCGGCGGCGACGCGCTGTTCACCCCCGCCCCCGCACACCTCACGGATCTGCTCTCCGCGCACCCGGTGTACGCGCTGGCGCGTCTGGCCCGGCACCGTACGGACTGGCGGACCAGCCGGCTGCGGACGGCACACGGCCTGTGGTGCGCGCTGCGCCAGGCCCCGGCGCGGGCGCTGCGCCTCGCGGCGGACCGGCTGACGGCACCGGCCGCC
>NZ_LJGW01000530.1 GCF_001751255.1 Streptomyces nanshensis
GGGCCGCCCGCTCAGGCGGTTGGTCAGGCCGCCGTCTTCGGGAATCACTCTCCTTCCCCCGAAGGGCGGGCGCACACGTGACGGCCCGTCCGGAGCCCTGGCCACGAGGGCGCGGCTCCTCCGGACCGTCCGGTCGTTCGTCCGAAGTACGGTCACTGTGCGCAAAGTTGGGCACGGAGTTGGGCACGGAGTTGGGTGCGGCGGTGCGTTGCGGGGCGCCTTCGGCGGTACGGCGTCCGTCCGCCGTCTCGGCGAGCAGTTCGGCCTCGGTCTCGACGGGCACGACCCAGTCGACGGGCCCGTACACCCCTCCCCCGCGCACGGTGCGTACGTCGGCGGCGAGCGCGGGCGGGCACAGCAGCGCCGTCGGCGCGAGATACGCGGAGGTGTCCTGCCCCGGCAGCAAGTGCCCGTCCGCCAGGGCGCCCTGGTGGAGCGGTTCGGCTCCGCGGTCGAGGGCGTCCCGTACGGCGGCGGCCAGCTCCCCGGCGGCGGCGGCGCTGCGCAGGGGGCCGAAGTCCAAGTCGGGCAGGGGGTCTTGGGGCGAGGCGACGGCCAGCGGATGACCGAAGCGCGCGGCACGGACGGCGGGCAGATACGCCTCCAGGAACGCGCTCAGCAGCGAGCGCCGTACGACCCATCGCGTCCCCGTGCCGGGACGCGGCCAGGCGGCGGACCGGCCGCCGAGCAGGGCCGGGAGGGCGTCCCGGTCCGCGCTGTCCCACACTCCCCAGCAGCCGCCGGGCGAATCGGACAGTCCGGGCGCGTCGGTCAAGTCGTCAGAGAAGTACGGGTCGTTGGGGCCGTACGGGCCGTGCGCCCGTATCTGTCCGGACGCCGCCTCCCGGTCCACTCCGCTCAGCAGGGTCAGCGGCAGTCCCTCCCGCACGGACAGGGCCGCGGCCAGGCCGGTGCAGGCGGCGCAACTGCCGCCCGCGGGCCCGGCGATGACCGCGTTCCCGGCGAGCGCACGGAGCAGCATGGCGCGGACGAGGGCCATCGGGCGGTACGCGGGGTCACCGGCGACGACGGGCCCGTGCAGCGGGGCGCGCTCCCCCGCCTGGGTCGCGACGGTGCCG
>NZ_LJGW01000526.1 GCF_001751255.1 Streptomyces nanshensis
CGGGGCGGCTGTGGCTCGCCGGTGGCGATCAACTCCCGGCGGCGGGCGCGGCGTTCGCGGGAGCGCGGGGGCCGGGCGCCTTCGCCGGGGGCTTCTTCCGTGTCCTCGTCCTCGTCCGCGCCGCGGGGCTCGCCGCGTGCGGTCCTGGCGCGCTCGGCGCGCTCCGCCTGCTCGGCGCGGTAGGCGACGCGGAGGTCCTCCACGTCGTCCTGGACGTCGTCCGTCCCGGACAGTTGCCACGCCCGGTAGGCCATGGCCGAGAGGAAGGCGGTCAGGGCGAGCGTGATGACGATCGCGGTGAGGATGAACGCCTGCGGCAGCGGGTCCGAGATGCGCTGCGGCCCGAAGACCTTGTAGAGCAGCGGGGCGCGCGAGGCGGCGCCGGAGGTGGCCAGCAGCAGCAGATTGACGCCGTTCCCGAGGACGACGGTGCCCAGGACGATACGGGTGAGGGGACGGCTGAGCAGCAGCACCGTACCCGCGGCGATCATGGTGCCGCCGGCGCCGACGAGCGCGAGGGTCTCCTTCATCCGCGTGCCTCTCCGCCCGTGCCGCGCGGCGCCCCGCCGGGCTCGGCGCCGCGCTGCTCCTCGCGCAGGGCGCGCTCCACGCGCCGGTCGATCTCGGAGCCGAGGCTGCGCAGCACGTCCAGGACGACGCCGAGGACGAGCAGGTAGATGCCCGCGTCGAAGAGCACGGGGCTGGCCGCGTGGAACTTACCGATGACCGGCAACTCCCCGTGGTACGTGGCGCTTTGGAGCACCGAGCCGCGCAGCAGCAGCCCGGCGAGTCCGGTGCCGGTCATCGTCATCAGCCCGAGGCCGAGCAGGAAGCCGGCATCGACGGGTGCGGCGGCGTCCAGTTCGTACCGTCCGCCCGCGAGATAGCGCACCGCCAGCGCCAGCCCGGCGACGAGCCCGGCGCTGAAGCCGCCGCCCGGCAGGTTCTCGGCGCAGAAGAGCAGGTAGAGGGAGAAGACGACGATGGGGTGGAAGACCAGCCGTGCCAGCACCTCGAAGATCACCGAGCGGCGTTCCGGGTCGAGGGTGCCGCTGCCGGTCAGCCAGGTACGGCGGGGCACCGCACCCGCCCGGCGGCGGGCCG
>NZ_LJGW01000529.1 GCF_001751255.1 Streptomyces nanshensis
CTCCGTGCTGGCGCTCTTCACCTTCGGCACGCTGGCCGCGTACACGCTGCGGCGCAAGGCGGACGACCGTCCCGAGGCCCGCCCCGCGCACACCTCGTAGCACGGGCCCCGGACGACCGGACGGAACCGGCGACCGGCCGAGCCGGTCGCCCGGCCCCCCTCAACGCCCGTGCTGCGCCAGCGTCTTGGTGTACTCCCACGGCCGCTGCGCGACGCCCGAGCACGCGTCCTCCGCCGGATACGGACGCCCGCCGCAGGGCCGGTCCCGGTTGACCGACCAGAAGGCGAGCCTGCCCAGCCCGTGCTTGCGCGCATGGGCCGCGACGGTGCGGAAGTCCCGCACCGTGATCGTCTCGCCCTCCCCCGTGATGCCGTTCATGGAGGAGATGCCGCTGTGCGCGTACGCCTCGGTGTCCGTGTAGCCGTACGCGCTCGCCAGCCGCTCCTTGAGCCCGTCCACGGCGCGGGTGCTGATGCGTCCCATGTCCTCGCCCTTCGCGGAGGGCACGAAGGAGAACGGCATGACGCTCCACGCGTCCGGCTCCACCTCCGCCTCCGCCGCGCGGTCGATGAGCGAACTGTCGGGCCCCGTACGGTAACTGGGCACCGTGACATAGACGACCAGCCCGGGATCGGCCTTCTTGAGGCGGGCCAGCGCGTCCAGCGTTCTGCGCTGTGTCTCCGCGCTGCGGTAGGCGCTGCCTTCGAGATCGATGTCGATCGCCTTGAGGCCGTAGGCGTCGATCACCTTCCGGTAGGCGCCCGCGAGCGACGCCGCGTCCGGGCACTTCTCCTCCAGCTTGTCGCCACCGCCGCCGCCGAAGGACGGCACGACGTCGCCGCCCGCCACGCGCACCGCCGCGACCGTACGGGCGTCGACGCCGCCCTTCAGCGGCCGGTAGCCGTCCCAACGCGGCTCGCACGCACCGCTGCTGAGGACGAAGGCGAGCGAGAACCAGCGCACGCCGGTCGCCGCCATCACCGTCGCGGGCGCGGGCGGGTCGCCCCAGCCGAGCGAGAGATACGGCGAGACGGCCATCGGGGCGGGCGGCGGCGCGGTGGACGAGGAGTTGGGACGCGGGGACGTCTCCGCCGCGTCCGCGGGCGTGGCCGCGGGAGCGGGCGAGGCGGTGCCGAG
>NZ_LJGW01000538.1 GCF_001751255.1 Streptomyces nanshensis
GGGGCCGCGGGCCTCCCGCCGGCGGGCGCCCTGGCACGGGCCGGAGTCGGGGCCGGCGCTCCGGGGGCGATCCGGGGCGACCGCCCCGACCGTACGGAACGGGGCCCCGGACAGCGCGTCACCGTCGGGGACGTCAACGCCCTGCGCTCCGTCTGCGAACTCTTCCGCGCCCTCGACAACGCCTACGGCGGCGGCCACGCCCGGCAGGCGCTGGTGCGGTATCTGGAACACGAGGCGGAGCCGATGCTGCGCGGGGTCTACGGGGAGCAGCTCGGCCGGCGGCTGTTCGGTGCCGCCGCGGATCTGACGCGCCTCGCGGGCTGGACGTCGTACGACATCGCGGCGCACGGCCTCGCCCAGCGCTACTTCGTCCAGGCGCTGCGGCTGGCGCAGGCCGCGGGCGACCGCGCGTACGGCAGCTATGTCCTGGTGACGATGAGCAGGCAGGCGGTCTATCTCGGGCACGGCCGGGAGGCGGTGCAGCTCGCACGCGTCGCGCAGCAGGGCGTCGGCACGAACGCGCCGCCGCTGGTGCAAGCGCTGCTGCACACGGCGGAGGCGCGCGGGCACGCCGTGCTCGGCGAGGTACGGGCGTGCACGTCGTCGCTCTCGCGTGCCGAACGGGCCCTGGAGGCGGCCAAGTCCGGCGAGGACGCGCCGCCGTGGGCACGCCCCTTCGACGAGGCGCAGCTCGCCGACGAGAGCGGGCACTGTCACCGTGACCTCCAGCAGTACCGGGCGGCGGCTCAGCACGCGGAGCGCGCGCTGCAGTTGCGGGGCTCGGGCCTGACCCGCAGCCGGCTGTTCTGCCGGATGGTGCTGGCGACGGCGCGGCTGGGGCTCGGGGAGGTCGAGCAGGCGTGCGTGCTGGCGGCGGAGGCGGCCCAACAGGCCGCGGAGATGCGGTCGGTACGGGCGCACGAGTACGTACGGGACTTCGAGCGCCGCCTGGAGCCCTACCGGGACGCGGCGCCGGTGCGGGGGTATCGCGAGCGGGTGGCGGCGCTGAACTGAGGGGCCGCGCGGGGCGGTTGGGCCCGCGCCGCGGTGCGGACGGCCGGGGTCCGGCGTGACGGGTCCACTCCGCTCGCTCGGTCCGGTCGGTCCGGTCGGTCCGGTCGGTCCGGTCGGCCCGCTC
>NZ_LJGW01000528.1 GCF_001751255.1 Streptomyces nanshensis
CGTTCGATACGGCGCAGATCCGCCGCGGCCGTGTCCGCGACCGACCCACGCCCCGACTCCAACTCCCGTACGCGCGTGGCCAGTCGTGAGGGTCCGAGCAGGGCCGGGATCAGCAGCCGGTCGATCTGAGTGAGCCCCCGTACGATCCACGGCGCCGCCAGCAGCAGCACCAGGCCGGCGCCGGCGACCTCCAGCGTCTCCAGGGGCGCGTCGGCGTACCACTGGCGTCCGTCCGGCAGGTCCCAGCCGATGCCCGGCTGGTCCAGGTGGCGCGGATAGACCCACTGCCAGGCGGGATAGGCCACCAGCGGCAGCGCCAGGGACCACACGACGACGGAGACGACGAAGGAGAACAGCGCCCACGGGAAGTGCAGCACCGTGTAGAGCTGGTGCCGCCAGGAGACGCCGCTGCGCAGCAGCGCCCCCACCCACGGCAGGAATCCGCCGCGGCGCTGGAGGGCGCGTACGGGCTCGGGTTCGGCCACGTCCACGTTCAGCAGCGCGCGGGCGCGGGCCCGCTCCAGCCGGCCGGCGGCGCGGCAGCCCAGCAGTCCGGCGGCGAGCACGGGGACGCCGAGGAAGGTGATGAGCAGCCCGGCGCCCGTGGCGAGCGCGGCGATGCTGAAGGCGAAGTAGAGGCAGGCGAGGGGCAGTCCCGTCACGACGTACAGCAGCTCGCGCCAGGTACGGCCTGCGAAGGGGGCGCGCAGCACGGCCGGCAGCGCGTGCGGACGGTGCCGGGCGGTGTCGGTCGCGGTGGCCATGGTCGATGCCGTCCTTCCGGGGCCGGGCCGGGGCCGAGGCCGAGACAAGTGCCGGGGTCGGGCCGGGGCTGCGGGGTTGTCCGGTGTGTGCCGGTGCCGTTCCGGATTCCGTACGGGGTGCGCACGGGCGGTGGCGGTGCCGGCGTGCCCGGCGGGGTTCGCGCGGGCTTCCCGTACAGCATCCGTACGGGGCGGGGGCGGCGGCCATGGCGTGAACACGCGTACCGGAGAGGGGGTTTACCCCACCACGCGCTTGCGGCCGCGGCCGCGGCCGCGCCAACGGGGGCGGGGACGGCGGACGGCGGCGTCGGGCTGCGCGGCCTCGGGGGTTCCGTCCCTCTCGCGCCAGGGGAGTTGGGCGGTGATGGTGGTGGGTCC
>NZ_LJGW01000535.1 GCF_001751255.1 Streptomyces nanshensis
TGCCCTCCGGGCCGTCGCCGCTCGCGCCGCGTGACGTCGCCGCCGCCTGGGCCGCGCGCAGCGACTGCGACAGCAGGGTGCGCAGCCGGGTCGTACGGGCGGGGGCCGGGACCGAGGCGACGGCTTTCGGGAGTGCGTCCTCCGCGCCGTGTACGACGGACAGATGGCGCGCGGCCCGGCCGAACGCCGTGTAGACCCACTCGCGTGTGAGCACCGAGGCGGCGTCGCCCGGCAGCACGGCCACCACCGCGGGCCAGCTCATGCCCGCGGCCTGGTGTGCGGTGACGGCCCAGCCGTGCCGGACCTCCTCGGCGATGCGGTCGCGGGGGACCAGCACGCTGCCTCCCCGGTCCGCGTACTCCAGCCGCAGGCCCTCCTCCTCGCCGCCGGCGACGACCGCGGGAGCCGCACGTCCGCGGGAGGGGGAGTGGACCACGCGGTCGCCCGGATCGAAGCCGTCGAAGCGGCCGGGGCCCGGATGCAGCCGCTCCTTGAGGGCGGCGTTCAGCGCCCGGGTGCCCGCGGATCCGCCGTGCCCCGTGGTGATGACCTGGGTGTCGCCGGAGGGGACGCCGATCGCCCGCGGCACCGAGTCGGCGACGAGCTGGACCGTACGGTGCACGGCCTCGCCCGCGTCCCGCACCGGGACGATGACGACCTCCCTGCCCGGGGCCTCCACCTGGTTCAGCTCGCCGACGCCGATGCCGGAGACCAGTTCGCCGACCGGCCCCGGGTCCGGCGTACGGGAGACCACGCGGGGACAGGCGCCGCACGAGAGGACGTCGGCGAAGACCTGTCCGGGACCGGCGGAGCCCAGCACATGCGGATCGCCGCTGAGCACCAGCCGCGCTCCGTCCGGCAGGGACTCCACGAGGGCGGCGGCGGTCTCCGCGTCGAGTTGGGGGGCGTCGCAGACGACGAGCAGATCGAGCGCCCACGCTCCCTCCGCGTCCCTGCCCGGGCCCTCGCTGCCGTCGAGGAGTCCGGCGACCGTGACGAAGGAGGGGAGCAACGGCCCGTCCACGGGGCTGTCTTCGACGTCCTCGC
This sequence comes from Streptomyces nanshensis, assembly GCF_001751255.1. Lineage (GTDB taxonomy): Bacteria > Actinomycetota > Actinomycetes > Streptomycetales > Streptomycetaceae > Streptomyces > Streptomyces nanshensis_A. The sequence goes on from NZ_LJGW01000535.1 coordinate 1,048, forward strand.
GGGCCGTCGCGTCGGCGGATGTGCCGGCCGACTCCGCGAGGCGGTCGCGTCCGTCGGCGGCGTGTGCCGCGGCGCAGGCCCGCAGCCCCGCGCGGGCCG
>NZ_LJGW01000546.1 GCF_001751255.1 Streptomyces nanshensis
GCGAGGCCGGTGCCGTCGGTGATCAGGTACTCCTCCCGGATCGGCCTCTCCTCGAACCAGGACTCCAGAATCTCCCGCGTACCGGCCGCATACCGCGCCTGCGCCGACAGCGTCGAACCGGAGATATGCGGCGTCATCCCCTGATGCGGCATGCTCCGCCACGGATGATCCGCAGGAGCCGGCTGCGGGAACCACACATCACCCGCATACCCCGCCAACCGCCCACTGCGCAACGCCCGCACCACCGCATCCCGGTCCGCGATCCGCGCCCGCGCCGTATTGATCAGATACGCACCCCGCTTCATCGTCCCCAGCAACTCGTCACCGAAGAGACCCTCGGTCTCCGGATGCAGCGGAGCATTCACCGTGACCACATCGCACTGCGGCACCATCTCCGCCGCCGTGGGGTGGAACGTCAACTTCAGCTCCTCCTCCACCTCCCGCGGCAGCCGGTGCCGGTCGGTGTAGTGCAGCGTGACGTCGAACGGCGCCAGACGCCGCAGCACCGCCAGCCCGATCCGCCCCGCCGCGACCGTCCCGACCTGCATACCCTCCAGGTCATAGGCACGCTCCACACAGTCCGCCACGTTCCAGCCGCCCTCCAGCACGACCTGGTGAGAGGGCAGATAGTTACGCACCAGAGAGAGGATCATCATCACCACGTGCTCGGCGACGCTGATGCTGTTGGAGAAGGTCACCTCCGCCACCGTGATACCCCGCGCGATCGCCGCATCCAGATCGACGTGGTCGGAACCGATCCCCGCCGTGACCGCCAGCTTCAGCCTCTCCGCCCTCGCGATCCGCTCCGCCGTGAGATACGCGGGCCAGAACGGCTGGGAGATCACGACGTCCGCGTCCACCAGCTCCCGGTCGAAGACCGAGTCCGGGCCCTCCTTGTCGGAGGTCACCACCAAAGTGTGGCCGCGGCTCTCCAGGAAGGAGCGCAGGCCCAGTTCACCCGAGACGCTGCCCAGCAACTGCCCCGGAGTGAAGTCGATGCCCTCCGGAGACGGAGTGGTCTGCCCGTCCGGATACCGCGCGATCTCCGGAAGACCGTCACGCGCGTACGAGGCCGGATAACCCCCGGTCGGATCGTCGTAGAGCACACACAGAACCTTCGCCATGACACAACTCCTCGCCGTCGAGGCAATCGGTGCGG
>NZ_LJGW01000537.1 GCF_001751255.1 Streptomyces nanshensis
CTCCCGGCACCCCGGCGCTCACCGTCTCGCTGCCCGAACGCCGCCCGCTGGAGGCGGTCACCGTGCAGACGGGCCCCGGCTCCGGGACCCGGGCACGCGTCGAGGCGCATGTGCCGGGCGAGGGCTGGCGGCGGCTCGGTCCGCTCTCCGGCAGCGGCTGGACGCAGCGCGAGGGCCACGGGGTGCGGGCGGACGCCCTGCGCCTGGCCTGGTCCCCCGGCTCGGACGAGCCGGTCGTGCACGAGATCACGCCGTGGTATGCGGACCGTCCCGACGCCTCCCTCTCGCTGTCGAAGGACGAGGTCGACGTCCCCGTGGGCGGCGGACGCGACGGCAAGGGCACGGGCAAGGACACCGCGGGCGGCAAGCACGGCAAGGACACGGGCAAGCACGGCAGGAACAGCGGGACCGGCAAGCACGGCGCAAGCGCCGAACGCCCGGCGCCCGGCGGCCAGATCACCGCCCGGCTGCACGGCCACCGCCCCTCCGACGTACGCGGCAGGGTGACCGCCGACGCCCCGAAGGGCTTCACCGTGCGCACCCCGAAGCGGACGGTCGTACCGCGCGGCGGCACCGTGGACGTACCGGTCGAGATCGAGGCCGACGCCTCCGTGAAGCCCGGCAGCTACCGCGTCCCGCTCTCCTTCGGCGGGGAGAAGCGGACGCTGACCGTACGGGCCTTCCCGCGTACCGGCGGACCGGATCTGGCGCGCGGGTCGACGGCCTCCTCGTCCGGGGACGAGACCGGCGACTTCCCGGCGTCCGCCGTCAACGACGGCCGCGAGGACACCCGTTGGTCCTCCCCGGCGAAGGACGGCGAGTGGGTGCAGCTCAAGCTGCCACGACCCACGCGCGTCGGCGAGGTGGTGCTGCACTGGCAGGACGCCTACGCCAAGAGCTACCGGGTGCAGGTCTCGGCGGACGGCAAGCGGTGGCGGGACGCGGCACGGGTACGGAACGGCCGGGGCGGCCGGGAGACCGTCCGCATGGACGCCCCCGCCGACACCCGCTACGTACGGGTCCAGGGCGACGAGCGCGCGACGCGCTTCGGCTACTCGCTGTGGACGCTGGAGGCGTACGCGGTCCGCGAGCACGGCCGGCACGCACGGGGACGCTGACCCGGGACGGGCGGGGCGGCCGGACGAGCGGGGCGGCCGGTCCACGTGGCGGCGGGCCGCCCG
>NZ_LJGW01000536.1 GCF_001751255.1 Streptomyces nanshensis
GGCCGGGGCGGCGGCGGTCGCGGCAGCGGCGGGGGTGGCCGTCAACGCCGGCGCGGACACCGCCGAGGCGAGGACGGCGGCTCCCGCGGAAGCCCTGAACACGCTGCGACGGCTGAGCTTTCCGGCCACTCGGGTCTCCTTCTACGGGCGCGCTGACGCATGTCACGTGGATCTTGTCCCGGGGAAGTCAAGCCGCCGTGAGAGGGGCGGTCAAGGGACGAAAAGGATGCTGCCCGAATTTTTGGAAGCGCATACATGCGCGGCGCGTGCGGGTGCCGTCCGTACCGTCCGTCCGCCTGCGAAGGGCGAGTTGGGCGCGGTGGGTGAAGCGGTGGGCGGCGAGGGCGAGTCGGGCACCCGGCACGGAGCGTGGTGTACGGGCCGTACGGCCGGTGGCGGCGGCGCCGTCCTCGGCTCAGCCGAGCCAGCCGGGACGTACGAGCCCCGACTCGTAGGCCAGGACGACCAGTTGGGCGCGGTCGCGCACCCCCAGCTTCACCATCGCGCGGCTGACGTGTGTCTTGGCGGTCAGCGGCGAGACGACGAGCCGTCCCGCGATCTCCTCGTTGGACAGGCCGATGCCCACGAGCGTCATCACCTCCCGTTCGCGCTCGGTGAGTTCGGCCAGGGCCGCGGCCTCCGCGGGCTCCTTCGACCGTGCGGCGAACTCCGCGATCAGCCGCCGTGTGACGCCCGGCGAGAGCAGCGCGTCGCCGTCGACGACGGCACGCGCGGCACGCACCAGCTCCTCCGGTTCGGTGTCCTTGACGAGGAAGCCGGAGGCGCCGGAGCGGATCGCCTCGAAGACGTACTCGTCCAGCTCGAACGTCGTGAGCATCACGACCTTCACCTCGGCCAGTTCGGGGTCCTCGGTGATGCCGCGGGTGGCGGCCAGGCCGTCGAGCACGGGCATGCGGATGTCCATCAGCACCAGATCGGGGCGGAGTTGGCGCACCGACGCGAGGGCCTCCTCGCCGTCGGCGGCCTCTCCGGCGACCTCGATGCCGGGCTGGGCGTCGAGCAGGGCGCGGAATCCGGCGCGTACCAGCGACTGGTCGTCGGCGAGCAGAACGCGGATCACGGTGACTCCTTCGGTGGGGGCGGCGTCGCGGTGCCGTCCGCGGCGGTGAGCGGCAGGCGGGCGGTGACGCGGAAGCCGCCGTCGGGACGCGGGCCCGCGTCGGCGGT
>NZ_LJGW01000540.1 GCF_001751255.1 Streptomyces nanshensis
CCGCACGGATTTCCCGTGCGGGCGCCGCCTCAGTCCGTACGGGGCCCGTCGGCGCCGTCGCTGCCACCGGCGTCGTCGTCTGTACGGGTGGGGCCGGACGGGTCCGAGGCCGCGCCCGACTGCGCGTAGCCGCCGCGCAGTTCGTCCATCGGCATCGCGTCCAGGTCCCGCGGCCTGCCCGCACGGTGCCGCCGTACGGCGCTCCGCACGGCGAACGTCACCAGCGCCGTACAGGCCGCGGCGAGCAGCGCCGCCGGAATCGCCGCCAGCAGCAGGGGCGTCGGGATCCGCCACCGCCCGAGCGCGTCCATCGCGTACGCCAGGGCGACGCCCGTCAGCAGCAGGCCCAGCAACAGCCGTGCGGGCTCGAAGCGATGGCGCCTCACCGGTGCTCACCGTGCCGCTCGTCCCGGGGCACGACCTGGCCCGGGGCATGGTCGGTGCGCGCGCCCGAGGGCAGCACCCGCACGATCTCAAGCTGTCCGGCGCCCACTTCGGCCGAGAGCCGCAATGTGCCGTCCTCTCCCTTGCCGCCCTTGCCCGTCTCTTTCGCCGTCCCGTCCTCGCGCCCGCCGGACGGCAGCAGCGTGAGCCGCTCGTGCCGTCCGAGACCGCCGGAGTGCTCCACCGCGTACCCGTTCTCGGCACGCCCCGAGGGCATGGGCACCCGCAGCTCGCCCGCGGCGATGTCCGCGTCGAGTTCGACGCGGGTGCCGCTCGGCACGACCACCTTCAGCGTTCCGGCGCCGATCCGCGCCGTCGTCCGTACGGTCCGCTGATCCCCGCTGAATCGCAGCCCGCCGAGGTCGAGTTCGGCCGAGCCGCCGTCCAGTCCGTACGACGCCGCGACGTCGGAGGCGTCGGCCGGTGCCCAGGTCACATCGCGCCAGTCCTTCGTGCCGATGCTCTTGGGGAGCACGGAGGCGGCGGCCAGCAGGACGGCGGTGACGACCGTGAGGAAGACCGTGCCCAGACCCGTACGGCCCGCGAACGCGGTGACCGCGAGGCCGATCCCGTACACCGCCAGCGCACAGGCCAGCCCCACGGTCAGGCTCGTGCCCAGCGGCCGCGAGTCCCAGCCCGGTGCGGCGCCCGCGACGGCCGCGATCGTCGCGAGCAGCGTGACGAGACCCCCGAACGACCGCTCGCGGCGCGGGCGTCGGGACACGGCGGGCTCGCCGGCCCGGGTGCCGTCGGG
>NZ_LJGW01000533.1 GCF_001751255.1 Streptomyces nanshensis
CGCGGTGGCGCGGCGCTGGGGCACCGCGGAGGGACCGGCGTACGCGGCGGTGCCCCGGGACGAGGCCGCGCTGACCCGTGTCGCGGACGCCCTCGACGGTGCGGATACCCTGCTCCGGCAGCGCTGACCTCCCCGTCGGCGGAACGCCCGGCGCTCGCAGCCCGTGGCGTCCCCGCCCCACGGACCAGGACCGGCGACCGCCGCCCCGGTCCGCCCAACCCGCCCCGCAGGAACGGACGTTGAGTACATGGCAGTCGTCCCGCCGCCCAACTCGCAGCAGGAGATGCGCCGGCGCAACCTCTCCCGCGTGCTGTACGCGGTGGCCGGTGCCGGTCCCGTCTCGCGTGCCGCCATCGCGGCGCGCATAGGGCTGACCCGGGCGTCGGTCTCCACCCTCGTCGAGGAACTGCTGCGCGCGGGCTTCCTCGTGGAGTTGGGGCCGGGGCGCTCCGGCGGCGTCGGCAGGCCCGGCAACGCGCTGTCGCTCACCGGCATGGGCCCGTGCGGACTCGGCGCGGAGATCGGCGTGGACCATCTGACGGTGTGCGCCGTCGACCTCGGCGGGCAGGTCCGCGCCCGCTCGGTCGAGGAGCGGCCCAACGGGGAGGCGGGGCCCGACTCCGTGCTGCGGCGCCTGAGTTCGCTGCTCGACCAGGTGACGGGGGCGGCGGGCGCGGCCGGGCTGCGTCCGGCGGGGCTCGCGGTCGCCGTGCCCGGACTCGTCACCCGCGGATCGACGACCGTCGCACGGGCGCCGAACCTCGGCTGGTACGAGACGGATCTCGCGGCGCACCTCGGCGCGGCCGTGCCCGGTCTGCCGCTGACGGTGGAGAACGAGGCCAACTTCGGTGCCCTGGCGGAGCTGTGGCTCGGCGGCGAGAAGGGGCGGACCTGTCCGGAGTCCGCACCGCTCGACTTCATCCATGTCTCCGCCGAGGTGGGCATCGGCGCGGGCGTCGTCCTCGACGGCGAACTCCTGCGCGGCACCCGGGGGTTCGCGGGGGAACTCGGACACGTACCCGTGCAGCCGGACGGTCCGCGCTGTGCGTGCGGGGGTTCGGGGTGCCTCGAACAGTACGCCGGTGAGGCCGCGTTGCTCCGTGCCGCCGGTATCTCCGTACACGGCGCGGGCGGCCGGTCGGCGGCGCTGGCGCGGCTGCGCGCGCTCGCCGACGAGGGCGACGAGGCGGCACTGCGAGCGCTGCG
>NZ_LJGW01000557.1 GCF_001751255.1 Streptomyces nanshensis
AGTCGGTGCCGTTGCCGGGGGTGGGGGTGGTCTTCTGGATCTGGAGGAGGAACTCGGTGTTGGACTTGGTCTGCTTCATCTTGTCCAGCAGCAACTCGATGGCCTGCTGCTGATCCAGCGCATGCAGCACCCTGCGCAGCTTCCAGATGATCTGCAGCTCGTCACCCGCCATAAGGATCTCCTCCTTACGCGTGCCCGAAGCATCCACGTCCACCGCCGGGAAGATCCGCTTCTCCGACAGCTTCCGGTCCAGCTTCAGCTCCATGTTCCCGGTGCCCTTGAACTCCTCGAAGATCACCTCGTCCATCCGCGACCCGGTCTCCACCAACGCCGCCGCCAGAATCGTCAGCGACCCCCCGTCCTCGATGTTCCGCGCCGCACCGAAGAACTTCTTCGGCGGATACAACGCCGTGGAATCCACACCACCCGACAGAATCCGCCCCGACGCCGGCGCCGACAGGTTGTACGCCCGCCCCAGCCTGGTGATGTTGTCCAGCAGCACCACCACATCGTGACCCAGCTCCACCAGCCGCTTCGCCCGCTCGATCGCCAGCTCCGCGATCGTGGTGTGATCCTCCGCAGGCCGGTCGAAGGTAGAGGAGATCACCTCGCCCTTCACCGACCGCTGCATATCGGTGACCTCTTCCGGCCGCTCGTCCACCAGCACCACCATCAGATGGCACTCCGGATTGTTCACCGTGATCGAGTTCGCGATCGACTGCAACACCATCGTCTTGCCCGCCTTCGGCGGCGCCACGATCAGCCCCCGCTGCCCCTTCCCGATCGGCGAGACCAGATCGATGATCCGCGAGGTGAGCTGATTCGGCTCCGTCTCCAGCCGCAGCCGCTCCTGCGGATACAACGGCGTCAGCTTGTTGAACTCCGACCGCGAACGCCCCTGCTCCGGCGCCGCACCGTTGACCGAGTCCAGCCGCACCAGAGCGTTGAACTTCTCCCGACGCTCCCCCTCACGCGGCTGCCGCACCGCCCCCGTGACATGGTCGCCCTTCCGCAGACCGTTCTTCCGCACCTGCGCCAACGACACATACACATCGTTCGGACCCGGCAGATACCCCGACGTCCGCACGAACGCATAATTATCGAGAATGTCCAGAATCCCCGCCACCGGGATCAGCACATCATCCTCAGCGACCTGCGGCTCCACATCCTCACGCCCACCACGACGCCCCCGCCGATCCCGATACCGCCCCCGACGACCACGACGG
>NZ_LJGW01000550.1 GCF_001751255.1 Streptomyces nanshensis
GTTGACGCCCGTCGCGACGCCCGGCAGGAAGCGCCGCAGCAGTTCCCCGGCGCCGCTCCGGCGCACCGCGCGGGCGGCCAGCGCACGGCCCGCGATCTGCGCGGAGCGCAGCGCCAGCGCGGGCGCCGCCTCCCGACGGGCCATCAACAGCCGCTGATTGACAGCGGATTCGGCCTGCCACCGGCGCTTGTGGGGCTCCGCACCGCGCAGCAGGCTGAGCGTGCCGCCTCCCGTGACGTCCGCGTGTGCGGCGGCGTGCCGCAGCAGCATCGTGGTGATGTCCACACGCTGTGCGCGCAGCCGCGGATGCGCACCGTAGAGATAGCCGCAGACCAGGCCGCCGCTGCTGAGGAGGATGTCGGAGGCCAGCGGCTCGTCGTCGACCCGGTACTCGGTGAGCAGCGCGTCACCGCTCTCCACGAGGTGCTCGACCGTACGTTCCAGATGTGCGCGGAAGCGCGGCCGCAGATGCTCGGGCGTCACGCCGCGGCCCTCCCACTGCATCGCGTGCAGACGGAGCAGGGTGCCCACGGCCCCCGCCGCCTCCGAGGGCAGCACCTCGTGCTCCTTGATCCCCATCTTGTCGATCTTGCGCAGCTTCTGCCGGGTGCGCTTGGCGCTCGCCGAGGGCAGCCGCTCCAGCAGAACGTCCATGGAGACACCGGGCAGTTCGAGGCAGACCGAGTCCGGCAGCCTCCGGCGGGCACCGTGCCACACGTCGTAGACCCGCTCCGCCGCGGCACCGGGACGCACTTCGCGCAGATCGATCACCGCTCCGCGCGACGCACGGCGCATCGCCTCGGCCAGGGCGGCGGGCGCTCCCGGGCACTCGTCGTCCAGCAGCACGTCGCAGTAGTCGGTGATGCCGCCGCCGAGCGCCGCCAGCGTGGGCAGCGGCCGGTGACGGAGCATCAGCGGTGCGGCGGCCACGAGCCGTCCGCGCTCGCGGACGAGGACGACGCGCAGCCGTCCCGGCGTCCCGTACGACCGCCACCACGAGTCCAGCCAGGCGTGGGACTGGAAGGTCGTCGCGCTCGCGCCCCGGCGGCGCAGCTCGTCCCACTCGCGGGCCAGCGCGCCGAACCGCGCGGGGTCGCGGCACAGGGATGCGGTGGTCATCGCGCCCGCTCCGTCCCGGACGTCTCGGCGGTCTCGCGCGCGTCCGGACCGGCGTTCTCCGGACCGGCGTCGTCCGTGCCGGTGCCGGTGCCGGTGCCGGTGTCCGTGCCGG
>NZ_LJGW01000544.1 GCF_001751255.1 Streptomyces nanshensis
CTCCGTCCTGACGGACTGATGCGCACAAAGAAGATCGGTGTCCCGTTGGTCTCCCGACCGTGACAGGTCAACGGGACGCGTTTTATTGGAAAGACAGACGCAGGGGGACAGAGATGAACTGCCGTAAGGCGCTGCGCGCAGTCGGCGTCGGGGTGTCGGCGGGAGCTCTGCTCCTCGGATCTGCTCCCGCAGCCTTCGCGGACGACATCCGACAGCGGCAGTGGGCACTGAACTTCTACGCGGCAGAAGACATTTGGGAACACGCCACAGGGAAAGGCGTGACCGTTGCTGTCGTCGATACCGGGGTGGACTCCGACAACCCAGACCTCAAAGGGTCGGTGCTTGCCGGAAGGGATTACACGCGAGGCAAGGGCACCGAAGACGCCGGGCGTCACGGGACTGCAATGGCCGGCTTGATCGCCGCACATGGGCACGGGCCTGGCAACGAGTCGGGCATGAAGGGGCTTGCCCCTGGAGCAAAGATCATGCCCCTCACCACAGAGATCGGCTCGGCTGACTCATCTCAGGCGTCGGCCATCCGGTACGCCGTCGACCACGGAGCCAAGGTCATCAATCTCTCCTACGACGGGCCTTCAATTCCCGGCGAAGAAGCGGCAGTTGCCTACGCTATCGCCAAGGGGGCCGTCGTCGTAGCTGCGACCGGGAACACCCCTGGCTGGCACAAGCAGTACCCTGCCGCCTATCCGGGCGTTGTTTCCGTGGGCGCACTGGGCCGGGACGGCACCGTGTGGGAAAACTCGTCTTGGGGCTCGAACACGACCCTGGTCGCCCCGGGTGAGAAGAACGTGACACCGGACAAGAAGTACGAGTCAGGTTACGGCTACACCGAAGGTACTTCAGATTCCGCGGCCTACGTATCCGCAGCGGCAGCGCTGGTGTTGGAAAAGCATCCGGACCTGACTGCTGGACAGGTGATCAATCGGCTGATCAAGTCGGCGAAGCCGCTGACGGACGCGAAGGGCAATGCGCCCAAGCTGCCCGATGAGAAGTTCGGTTACGGCGCGGTGCGTCCCTTCCGCGCCGTGACGTACGACTACCCGTCGGGCCCGAAGGCGGGACCTTTGGCGCCGCCGGAGAAGTCGTCGGACTCTGCGGCGGGTGCCGGTGGTTCGAACCCGGGGGCATCGTCCTCAGACGATGATTCATCGGGGTGGATGTTCGCTCTCGGCCCGCCGATTGTTCTGTTCGGACTGATCTTCCTGGTGCTCGTCGGTATCGCGGTTGT
>NZ_LJGW01000547.1 GCF_001751255.1 Streptomyces nanshensis
AGGCGGGCGGCGTGCTCCAGCGGTCCGCGTCCGCTGACGCCCACGGCGCGGTCGGGGTCGGCCTCGGCGACCGGTTCCAGCACGGTCTGCACCGGTGCCTGTGCGCCGTCCCAGACGACGATGAGCTGGGTCTCGTCCACGGGGCAGCGCACGACCAGGGAACGGGCCCACTGGAGGGCGTCCTCGACCTCGGCCGCGACGTCCGCCCGGTCCTCCCCGGGTGCCTGCTCCACGACCGCGAACTGGACCACGCCCGCCGCCATCAGACCGGGCGCGAGCGGTTCGACGGCCCGGCCCGCGGAGGTCACATCGCCCACCATCAGGTACTGGAACGCCGAGGTCCGTGCCGCGTGCACAGCCGCGTGAAGGCGTCTCTCGCGCTCGGTGACGTCCTCCTCGCGCAGCAGCCCGGCCACCATCACCGCCACCTGTTCGAGCCCGAACCGGCCGCGCCCGCCCCAGGGTTCGTCGCGGGAGGCGATCAGCAGCCGGTGCGGCGGACCGACGCCCACCGGCCACACCTCGACGTACCGGCCCTGCCCGACGGTGCGTACGGGGCCGCTCTCCCGGCCGCGTACGAGATCGCGCAGCAGGGCCGTCTGCCGGGACACCTCGGAGGGCCAGTCCTGTTCGCGGTGGCCGTCGACGATCTGCACGCGTGCGTCGGCCTCGCGGGCGATCCACTCCAGTACGCCGCCGGGTCCGCCGCCCTCGGCCATGGCGTGCGCCGCCAGGTTCGAGTACGTCTCGACCTGCCGCACCCGCTCCTGCAAGGCCGCGACCTGCGCGCCCATCAGCGCCTCGGTGACACGGACCGGGCCGCCGGGGATCAGCGGGGTGAGGACGGGGACGAGGCCGCAGTCCGGTGCCTCGCCGAGTTCGCCGAGGGCTCCGGGTGCGGGCCCTGTTCCCGTCCCGGTCTCCGTCCGGGTCCCGGTGCCGGTCTCGCGGCAGACGACCACCCCGGCGGCGTTCTCCGCGCGCAGCCGCACCCACCCCAGGTCGCTGCCCGCCGGGGTCACGAACAGCACATGCTCGGTACGTTCGCCGACCGGCGGGCCGTCGGGCCCGCAGCGAGTGATCCGCTCCACCACCCGGCCGGGGTCGTCGGGCGCGTCACCCGTGCTGGCCCACCGCAGCAGCGGCGGCGCACCGGCTGTCAGGCGGCCCAGCGTCAACATGGATCCAGCGTCATCCGGGCCCCCGCACCGCGCACCTCGGGCCGGGCCCGGGGGCGCACGGGCGGAGCGCGACCGAGGCG
>NZ_LJGW01000539.1 GCF_001751255.1 Streptomyces nanshensis
GTGCCGGACGGTCGCGACCGCGGCGGCGTCCAGCAGCGCAGCCGGGCTGCCGCCCGGCGGCGTGCGCCGCTCGCTTCCGAGCAGGGCCGCCGTGACCAACTCGCCCCAGGCCGTGTCCGGATCGCCCGTCGTCAGCGGTGTGGCCGTCATTCCCGTCCCCCGTTCCCCGGTCGTCTCCCGGGTCGCTTCCCCGGGCGTCTCTGCGCCCGCCTCCGCCGTCGTCTCTCCGCTCGGCTCCCGGCCCCTCCGCCGGTCGTCCGTACGGTCCGTCCCCGCGGGCCCGACGCCGTGGCCGGGCGCGGCCCGCTCGGTGGTGCTCACAGCAGCACCGCCCCTCCCTGGCTCTCCTCGCTCCACACCGTGTACGGGGCGAAGCCCTGGTGACCGCATTCGCCGAAGACCGTGACCGGGCGTCCGCCCGAGACCGCCGCGAGCCTCCACAGGGCCGTGGACGACGTACCGGACGCGACGGGCACCGCGAACTCGCCGTCCCCATCGGCCAGTTGCCGTATGCCGCCGTCGCCCTCGCCCAGCGTCGGCACCACGCCGCTGAGCACCGCGGGCCAGGCGTCCAGCCACGGGTCGTCCACCAGCGCGGCCCCGTACGCGGTGAGGGCGTCCGTCACCGTGCCCCCTTCCGGCGCCGGGCCGGGGGAGGGCGCCGTGTGCTGCTCGCCGAGGGCGGCACGCAGCGGGCGCGCCCCCGGGTAGTACGCCAACTCGGCGTCGACGACCGAGCCGACGGGCAGCGCGTGCGCGTGGCCGCGTCCACCCGCCGCGTACGACAGCAGCAGCGCGGGACGGCCCGACTCCCGGCCGCTCAGCCATATCCGGCGGGCCGTCAGCCGGCCCTCCTCGGTGTCCCGCTGCGCCAGCACCAGCCAGGAGTCCCGCACCCTGCCCTCGCCGCCCGCGAGCAGCTCCGCGGTCTCGACGGTCAGCCCCACCCTCGTACGGACCGTCGCGGCCAGCGGCTCGGGCAGGTCGTCCAGCGCCAGCACGCCCCGGTTCAGCAGGTGCAGCAGCGCGCACTCCGACAGCAGCCGGGCCGGCCAGCCGCCCGACGCGCCCTCCGGCCGCCGCGACGCGGCGGACACCGGGACCGCGCCCAACTCCCGTATGCGCGCGGCGAGTCCGGGAGCCTGGGCGTCGACCATGCGGGACGCCGTCTCCTCCCACTGCGTCCAGCCGCCCTGCTCCGCCCCGGCGAGACCGCCGCGCAGCAGATCCGCCAGGCGCTCCTCCAGCTCCGTCGCCCCGGCCGTGATGCG
>NZ_LJGW01000543.1 GCF_001751255.1 Streptomyces nanshensis
GCCCGGAGCGGGGTCCCGGGATGCCGGGCCCGGACCCCGCTCCGGTGGGGGGACCCAACGCCCCACCGGACACGCACGGTTGGGGCATTAGTGGACGTCCTGCCGGAGTCCGGCCCGTCCCGTCCGTGGAGACCTGTCGCGTCGGTGGAGTGTCCCGTCAGTGGTGGTCGCCCTGCCGGCCGAGGGTCTCCACGGGGGTCGCGCCGGGACGGGACCACTGCGGCACCGGGCGGCTGGTCGGACCCCAGGTGGCGTTCCCGTCCGCGTCCGTACGCCAGTACCAGCACGCGTGGCGCCCCTCGGGCCGGCCCTCGGGGTGGTCCTCCCATGCCTCACCGCGCCCGTACGGCGTCATGTCGAGCAGACCGAGGGACCCGTTGACCCGCTCGTTGCCGCGGCCCGTCGTGGAGTAGGTGAGGAACGTACGGTCGCCGTCGCGCAGATAGGCGGTGAGGTACCCCATGCTGCCGCCGGCCGGACCGTCCACATCGCGCACGGAGTACCAGGGCTGGGTGTAGCCCATGAACGCGACGTACGCGGCTACCTCGTCCCACCGGCCGGGGGTCAGGACCGCGAACGAGACGCCGCGGGCGTGGAGATAGTCGGCCTCCTTCAGATGCCAGGCCGTGGTGGTGCAGCCCTCGCACTGCCCCTGGTGCGGTGCGCCGTCGTACCACATGTGCTTGTAGACCACGAGTTCGTCGCGCCCCTGGAACAGGTCCCGGAACGGCACCGGGCCGTCGGCCCCGACGACCTCGACGCTCCCGTCGAACTCCACCATCGGCAGCCGCCGCCGAGCCGCGGCGAGGGCGTCGCCCTCGCGGGTGTGCGCCTTCTCGCGCACCAGAAGCTCGTCCCGTGCGGCCTGCCATGCGGCCATACCGACCACGGGCGGCCGGCCGCCCGGCGCGCTGCTCGGATCACTCGGCGTGGTCGTCATCGGTCTCCTCCGTGAGGTCTCGTCTGCCGGACGCCGTCGTACGGTCCCCCGCGCCGTACGACGGCCACGGGATACGACCGGGGCCGCGGGCGGAACTCATCGCGGGGGCGGGGTTCTCGGGCGGGCGGGCGCGGACGCGCTGCGGTGTGCGCGCGGGACCGAACCCACCCGCCCGCCCCTTCGCGGCGGTTGAGGAACGGGGGACTCCTTCCGTCACCGGAGGGGTTCGGTGCCGCGGATTCGCATCGGGCCGAGGCGGAACGGCGAGGACGGCGCGAGCGAGACCGCAGGCGGTGGAGCGACGGCCCCTGCCGTCGTGACACCGCCGTACGCGCGCCG
>NZ_LJGW01000541.1 GCF_001751255.1 Streptomyces nanshensis
GGTCCCGTACCGGAGCCGGGGCCTCGGGCGGGGCTCGTCGGCGGCAGCGCGTGCCATGGTCATGACCGTACGAAGGGCGGGCCGCACCGGCAACCGCGGGAGCCGCACCCCGCGTCGACGCCTGGACGCCGCGCCCCCGACGTGCCCGCGCCTGCGTACCCCCGCTCTGCCGTCAGCAGAGCCCGGCGACCGCTCCCCCGCGACGCCCGTGAGCACGCCGCCCGCCGGGTAGCGTCCGCGCATGAGGGACTTTCGCTTCTCCCACGGGCTGGCCGGGTTCGCGTCGTACGACTCCGTCGCCGCGGAGTGCCGCCGGGCCGAGCGGTACGGCTACGACGCGGTGTACGCCGCCGACCACCTCGACATCCCGGCCCCCTTCCCCCTGCTCGTCGCCGCCGCCCTGGCCACCGAGCGGCTGCGCGTGGGGACGCTGGTGCTGAACGCGGAGTTCTGGAACCCGGCGCTGCTGGCGCGCGAGGTCGCCACCGCCGACGTCCTCACCGGCGGACGGCTCGAACTCGGCCTCGGCGCCGGGCATATGAAGTGGGAGATGGACGCGGCCGGCGTCCCGTGGCGCCCGTTCGGCGAACGTACGGCCCAACTGCGCGCCACCGTCGGGGAGTTGGGGCAGCGTTTCGCCGCCGAGGACCCTCCGGAGCAGCCCGGGAGGCCCGCCCGTCCCGGCCGGCCGGAACCCCGCCCCGTCCAGCGGCACGGCTTCGGCGGCACCGGGCCGCCGCTCATCGTGGGCGGCACGGGCGACCGGGTGCTGGACGTCGCCGCGGAGTACGCGGACGTCGTCAGCATCGCGGGCACCTACCAGGTCAAGGGCGAGCCGCCCGGGACCCTGCGGATCGGCACGCCCGCCGAGGCCGGGGAGCGGGTCCGCTACGTACGGGAGCGGGCGGGGGCCCGCGCGGAGCGCATCGAGTGGCACGCCCTGGTACAGGCGGTGGTGGTCACGGAGGACCGGCGCGGGGAGGCCGAACGGCTCGTCGAGCGGTTCGGCCGGGTCATGGACGCCGGTGAACTCCTCGCCTGCCCCTTCGTGTTCGTCGGCACCGTCGAGGAGATGGCGCGGCAGGTGCTGCGGCACCGGGAGCGCTACGGCTTCACGCACTACACCGTGCACGGGCCGTACGCCGAGGCGTTCGCGCCCGTCGTCGCCCGCGTACGGGAGCTGACCGCCCGCGACCGGGCCTGAGCGGACCGGACGTCGGGCGGACGGGACCTGGGCCCGGCCCTCAACGGGCTGCGGCCCCCGCCCAGTTGGGCAGGGGCCGCA
>NZ_LJGW01000548.1 GCF_001751255.1 Streptomyces nanshensis
GGGACCGCGTGGCCGCGGTCCCCGGGCGGGCCCTCCGTCGTCGCGCGTGAGGTTCTGTGCGGTCGGTACGCGTCACAGTGCAGCGGGCGATTGGGCAGGGGGCCGCGATCTTCAACGGCCGTCGGGGGGTTGCGGGTTGGGTGTCTCCGGGGCCGGAAGGCGGGCGTCCGGGGCACCGGGGGTTGGAACCGAACCGGGGCCTTGTAGCCTCCTAGGCCATGTCCGGGGGCGTGTGAGCCCCGAACTTCGTCCAGGGACAAACGGATGATTGAGGCGTACGGCCTGACAAAGCGCTACGGCGCCAAGACGGCCGTGTACAACCTGTCCTTCCAGGTGCGGCCCGGAATCGTCACCGGCTTTCTGGGGCCCAACGGCTCCGGCAAGTCGACGACGATGCGGATGATCCTGGGCCTGGACAGCCCGACGTCCGGTCAAGTGACCGTCGGCGGGCACGCGTTCCGTAATCTGCCCAACGCGCCCCGCCAGGTCGGCGCCCTGCTAGACGCCAAGGCCGTGCACGGCGGGCGGTCGGCGCGCAATCATCTGCTGTCGCTGGCGCAGCTCTCGGGCATCCCCGCCCGCCGGGTGGACGAGGTGCTGGGCGTCGTCGGCCTCCAGCAGGTGGCCAAGAAGCGCTCCCAGGGCTTCTCACTCGGCATGGGCCAGCGGCTGGGCATCGCCGCGGCGCTGCTCGGGGATCCGCAGGTGCTGCTGTTCGACGAGCCCGTCAACGGTCTCGACCCCGAGGGCATCCTCTGGGTCCGCAATCTGATGAAGCAGCTCGCGAGCGAGGGCCGTACCGTCTTCGTCTCCTCGCACCTGATGAGCGAGATGGCGCTGACCGCCGAGCATCTGATCGTCATCGGGCGCGGCCAGTTGATGGCGGACACCTCGGTCAAGGAGTTCATCGCGCAGAACTCGGTGGGCTTCGCCCGCGTCCGTACGCCCGAGGGCGACCCGGGACAGCAGGAGAAGCTGACGTCGGCGGTGCAGGAGGCCGGCGGGCACGTGCAGCCGGAGGGCGACGGGGCGCTGCGCGTCACGGGGCTTCCGCTGCCGCAGATCAGCGAGTTGGCGCACCACGCGGACGTACGGCTGTGGGAGCTGTCCCCGCATCAGGCGTCCCTGGAGGAGGCGTACATGCGGCTCACGCAGGGCGCCGTCGACTACCGCTCCACCGCCGACCAGCGCGCCGGGCTCCAGCAGCCCGCGCCGCAGCAGCAACTCGCGGCGGCGCAGCTCGGGGTGCCGATGGGGCCGGGGGCGCCGGTGCCTCCGGGTGCGCCGGGTGCGCCCGGCA
>NZ_LJGW01000552.1 GCF_001751255.1 Streptomyces nanshensis
CCCCGCCCCGCCGCTCCCGCCCGCCGCTGTTCCCGTCCGTCCGCGCGCCGACTGCACCGCCGACACCGCGGGCGGACTGACCTTCGACGTACGGCTGTCGGAGGCCGGCCCGGCAGCGCCGTGTGCCACGGGCGACCCGGCGATGCTGCTGCGCCTGCGCGGCGGAGAGGGCCCGGCCGACACCGTGCGGCTGCCCCTGGCTCCCGTCGGGGACGAGGGCACGCTGCGGGCGGTGCTGCCGAGCATCATGAGCCTCCCGGAGGGCCGTTGGGACGCGTACGTCGCCGACGGCGACGAGGAGCCCGTACGGCTGCTGCCCGGCGTGCACGATCTGCGGTCCCTGGTCGACCGGGTGCCGCGCGCCGGACGCACCTGGCTGGGCGTGCGCATCCCGTACGCCACCAAGTACGGCAATCTCACGGTCCGTTCGTGGCTGCGCTGGCCGCACGCGGAGGCCGGTCAGCTCTACGTCCTGGACGGCGGCCTGGTGGTGCGCGGCCGGCTCTACGGCGCCGGACTCTCGACCACCGCACGGCTGGAGGCACATCCGCGGGACGCCGCGGGGACGCCGCCGGTCAGTGTGCCGGTGCCCTGCGACGGGGAGGAGCACGCCGGCCCCGACGACGCACGGCACTCGCACCAACAGCACTCGCGCGAACGGCACGTGGAGGGACAGCACCGCCAAGTGCCGTATTCGGAAAGGCAGTTCGCACCGCAAGGGCGGGGGCAGGGACAGCCGGAGCCGCACGCCGCGCCCGGCTTCACCGTCCGGCTGCCGCTGGGCGCGCTGCCGTCCGGGCCCGTCGTATGGGATCTGTGGCTGCGTCCCTCCGCGGAGGAGGAGCCGGTACGCCTCGCGCGGATCCTCGACGACGTCCCGGACAAGAAGCAGATCTTCGGCTATCCGCCGCAGCTCGTGACGGCGCCCGACGGCACGGTGCGGGAGGTGCGGCCCTACTACACGCTCGACAACGACCTCTCGGTGCAAGCGAGTTGGCCGGAGCCCGTGTAAAAGCCGGAACAGGGGCACTCGTTGCGCCAGGAGGTGTTGTACAGATGGTTCCTGTTCTGCTCGTACTGCTCCTGGCGCTGATCCTTTTCGGCGCGGGTTTCGCACTGAAGGCGCTGTGGTGGATCGCGGTGGCGGTACTCGTCATCTGGCTGCTCGGGTTCCTGCTGCGCACCACCAACGCGGCGGGCACGAAGGCCCGTTGGTACCGCTGGTAGCGATGCCGCCGGCGGCTTCGGGAGATGCCCGGAGCATGATGCACCGGCCGCGTCACGGCCCGTGAACGGCGCCGTG
>NZ_LJGW01000549.1 GCF_001751255.1 Streptomyces nanshensis
TTCGTGGGCGACTGCCCACGAAGGACTCCGCCCCTCAGCGCGGTGTCGGGGGATGTTCTGGAGTACGCCTTCAGGCGCTGCCGACGGCGGTGATGGTCGCGGGCGCGGGTCCGGCAGCGGTACCGCAGTCGGGGCAGTCGGAGCGTCGGGGGTGGCGGGTCACAGTGGCCATGTCGTCGGCGTCCAGGCGCAGCAGGTTGGTGGAGTACAGGACGCCGGTCTGGTAGGGGAAGGCTCCGGTGAGGGCGGCGGTCGCGAGGTGGGCAGCCCACAGGCCGGACATGCCGGCGGTGACGGGCGAGGAGGGGTTTCCGGGGACTTTGGGGAGAGCTTTGAGGAGGTCTTCGCGGCTGGTGACCGGCTGTTGGCGGCGTTCGGCGTCGCCGAGGCGTACGCACCACCAGCAGGGGCCGGTGCCGGGCTCGTAGAGGGCGTAGCTGATTTTCAGGCCGTGGTAGCCGGTGTCGATCCAGGTCTGTCCTGTGGTGAGGCAGGCGCGGTTGACGGCGATGTGGAGGCCGGGTTCGTCGGCGCACAGCAGCAGCAGGTCGGAGTGCTGGTTGGTGAGGAGGCGTTCGAGGTGCTGCTGGGTCTTCATCCGCGCCTGTCGG
Source organism: Streptomyces nanshensis (assembly GCF_001751255.1). Taxonomy (GTDB): domain Bacteria; phylum Actinomycetota; class Actinomycetes; order Streptomycetales; family Streptomycetaceae; genus Streptomyces; species Streptomyces nanshensis_A. Next base: position 612 of record NZ_LJGW01000549.1, read on the forward strand.
CCGACGGCGGTGACATGGGGGTTGATGGCTTCGAGGTGGTCGACGGCAGAGTCGACCTTGGGCCTGCCGGTGTCGTAGCTGCGGTAGGGGGTCTGACGGCCGAGGTTGGAGACCTCGACGGTGTCGGGGTCGATGAGGTGGACGGCACCCACGCCGGAGCGCGCGAGAGCGTCGGCGGCGGCGCCGCCGGCACCGCCGACACCGAGGATGGTCACTACGGCCCGGCGCAGGGCGCGTTGGGGGTCCCACTGGCTGGTGCGTGGGTGCCGGTCGGCCCACTGGAAGAGCTGACGCGCGCGGTCGTAGCGGGCGAGTTCGTCGCGGGTGAAGTCGGCGGGCTCAGGTTCGGCGGCGTCGTAGAGGTAGCCGCCGTCGTGGAACTGGTCGATCCCGGCTTCGACGGTGTCCGGGTCGAGGTCGGGGTGGGCTTGGCGCACGGCGTCGATGGCCTGGTCCCGAGTGCGGGTGCCGTCGAGGGCGGTAGCGAGGGTCCAGACGGCGCCGGTGGGGTCGGGGATGTGGGCGGCGCGGCCGTAGAGGCCGCCGAGGCGTACGTCCCCGTCGGCTGTGCGGTAGGGGGCGAGGGCGGGTTTGATGCGCGGTCGCGCGTAGTGGTGGGTCATCGGTTCCTCCGTGGCGCCCGCGAAGGGGCTGAACGCGAAGCGGCCCGGCCCCTCGGGGGAAGAGGGGCC
>NZ_LJGW01000588.1 GCF_001751255.1 Streptomyces nanshensis
AGGGTGAGACCTGATGCCGAGCCGATTGTGGTGAAGTGGATGATCCTATGCTGTCGAGAAAAGCCTCTAGCGAGTGCTGTTGCGGCCCGTACCCTAAACCGACTCAGGTGGTCTGGTAGAGAATACCGAGGCGTTCGGGTGAACTATGGTTAAGGAACTCGGCAAAATGCCCCCGTAACTTCGGGAGAAGGGGGGCCACGGCCGGTGAACCCACGTGCTGGGGGAGCTGGTGGTGGCCGCAGAGACCAGCGAGAAGCGACTGTTTACTAAAAACACAGGTCCGTGCGAAGCCGTAAGGCGATGTATACGGACTGACGCCTGCCCGGTGCTGGAACGTTAAGGGGACCGGTTAGTCACATTTCGGTGTGGCGAAGCTGAGAACTTAAGCGCCAGTAAACGGCGGTGGTAACTATAACCATCCTAAGGTAGCGAAATTCCTTGTCGGGTAAGTTCCGACCTGCACGAATGGCGTAACGACTTCTTGACTGTCTCAACCATAGGCCCGGTGAAATTGCACTACGAGTAAAGATGCTCGTTTCGCGCAGCAGGACGGAAAGACCCCGGGACCTTTACTATAGCTTGATATTGGTGTTCGGTTCGGTTTGTGTAGGATAGGTGGGAGACTGTGATATTCGAGCGCCAGCTCGGGTGGAGTCGTTGTTGAAATACCACTCTGATCGTGCTGGATGTCTAACCTGGGTCCGTGATCCGGATCAGGGACAGTGTCTGGTGGGTAGTTTAACTGGGGCGGTTGCCTCCTAAAGAGTAACGGAGGCGCCCAAAGGTTCCCTCAGCCTGGTTGGTCATCAGGTGGTGAGTGTAAGTGCACAAGGGAGCTTGACTGTGAGACTGACGGGTCGAGCAGGGACGAAAGTCGGGACTAGTGATCCGGCGGTGGCTTGTGGAAGCGCCGTCGCTCAACGGATAAAAGGTACCCCGGGGATAACAGGCTGATCTTCCCCAAGAGTCCATATCGACGGGATGGTTTGGCACCTCGATGTCGGCTCGTCGCATCCTGGGGCTGGAGTCGGTCCCAAGGGTTGGGCTGTTCGCCCATTAAAGCGGTACGCGAGCTGGGTTTAGAACGTCGTGAGACAGTTCGGTCCCTATCCGCTGCGCGCGTAGGAGTCTTGAGAAGGGCTGTCCCTAGTACGAGAGGACCGGGACGGACGGACCTCTGGTGTGCCAGTTGTTCTGCCAAGGGCATGGCTGGTTGGCTACGTTCGGGAGGGATAACCGCTGAAAGCATCTAAGCGGGAAGCCTGCTTCGAGATGAGGACTCCCACCCCCTGTGTGGGGTTAAGGCTCCCGGGAGA
>NZ_LJGW01000542.1 GCF_001751255.1 Streptomyces nanshensis
CGTCGGCGGCGCTCGACGACCTCGCGCGGGCCCGTCCGCGCGGCGCACACCAGCCCGTGGTGCTCGGCCTCATCGCCCACGCCGCCGGGCTCGGCCCGCCGGAGGCCGCACACGCCGCCGCGTACGAGGCGGTCTCGGGACCGGTCACGGCGGCCGTACGCCTCCTCGCCCTCGACCCCTTCGAGGCGTCCGCGGTGCTCGCACGCCTCACGCCCGACATCGCGCGGACCGCGGAGGAGGCGGTACGGGCCGCACACGGACCGCTCGACCAACTTCCGGCCGCCGCCGCGCCGTTGCTGGAGATCACCGCGGAGGACCACGCCACCTGGCCGGTGCGGCTCTTCGCCTCGTAGCCCTCGTCCCGCCCGTCCCGCCTGACGCGCACCGGACGAACACCCGCCGCCCGCCGACGAGTTGACCGCCTCCGTGGAAGAACCCCCCGACGCCCCGTACGTACTCCCGGACAGGAGCCCGACCCATGCACCGCGACGAACCCGGCCCGCCCCGCCACCGCCACACCCACAGCGCCGGCACCGCACGCCCGGACGGTACGCGCCGCGCCCTGCGCATCGGCCTCGGCGGACCCGTCGGCTCGGGCAAGACCGCCACCGTGGCGGCGCTGTGCCGCGCGCTGCGCGAGGAGTTCGCGCTCGCCGTCGTCACCAACGACATCTACACCCGCGAGGACGCCGCGTTTCTGCTGCGCGCCGCCGTCCTGCCGCCGGAGCGCATCGCCGCCGTCGAGACCGGCGCCTGCCCGCACACCGCCATCCGCGACGACATCTCCGCCAACCTGGAGGCCGTCGAGGACCTGGAGGAGGCGGCCGCCCCCGACGGCGGTCTCGATCTGGTCCTCGTGGAGTCCGGCGGCGACAACCTCACCGCCGTCTTCTCCCGGGGCCTCGCCGACGCCCAGATCTTCGTCATCGACGTGGCCGCGGGCGACGACATCCCCCGCAAGGGCGGCCCCGGCATCACCACCGCCGACCTCCTCGTCGTCAACAAGACCGACCTCGCCCCGTACGTGGGCTCCGACCTGGAGGCCATGGCACGGGACGCCGCCGCCCAGCGCGGCAGCCGTCCCGTCGTCTTCACCTCCCTCAACTCCGAGGACGGCGTGGCCCCCGTCGCCGAGTGGACCCGCGCCCGCCTCGCCGCCTGGCAGCAGGCGGCCCCGGCCGCATGAGCCGCGCCACCGACGAGGACACCCGGTGACGGCGGACGGGACCGGCACGGTGACGGCGGACGGCGCCGGTGCGGGGAGTGCCCCAACTCCCGCCCGTCCCTTCGCCGTTCACGCCACCGCCCGCGTCACCGCGGTCGCGGACGGACGCGGCGGCACCGCCG
>NZ_LJGW01000551.1 GCF_001751255.1 Streptomyces nanshensis
CCGGACGCTGAGCGCAGGGCTGCCTGCGGCGGTCCGGGCGCCGGGCCCCCGCGGCGGCGCCATAGGCTTGGCCCGGTGAGCGAGCGTGAGCGGCCTGCGGCCGTCCGGGACCCGGTGGCCGTCTGGAGCGAGGACGGCGGTGAACGCACCGCGCTGTGGCGTTCCGAGAGCGGTGCACGGCCGCCGCGGCATGTACGGGTCGTGGACGACCGGATGACCGCCGACGCCGCTTACCGGCTCGCCTGCGAGGGCACCGCCCTGCTCTGGCGCGGCGATTACCACGGAGCGCGGCAGCTCCTGTCGGCGCTCGGCCGCCGTGTGGACCGCAAACCGCCCAAGGCGGGCGGGAGTCCGCGCGAGAGCTTCCATCTGCAACGGCAGGCGCAGTCACGGCGGGCGCGGATCCTGGGGATGCTGCTGGTGCCGCTGGACGCCGTGCCGCCGGAGCCGGACGGACCGTACGGATACACCGTCCCGCTGCGCCGCGCGCCCGACGTGCGCGAGGCGTGCGCGGAGGCGTACGGGCCCGCGGAGAACGCTCCCGAGCACTCCCTCGTGCCGTTGCGCGAACTGCTGGGTGTGATCGGTGCGCACGAGTGGCGGCGCAAGGGCGTCCCGGTCCCCGCGCTGGGCGGTGAGCGCGTCCATCCCGCGTACGGGGTCTTCGCGCCGGTGCGCGGGGAGTACGTCGATCTGGTCGCGCGAGCCGAACTGCCCCCGGGCGGCCTTGCGTTCGACATCGGCACCGGTACCGGCGTGCTCGGCGCGGTCCTCGTCCGGCGCGGTATGGCCCGCGTCGTCGCCACCGACCAGGACGCGCGGGCACTGGCGTGTGCGCGGGAGAACGCCCAACGGCTCGGCGTCGCACCGCAGTTGGAGATCGTCGGCGCGGACCTCTTCCCGCCGGGCGCCGAACGCGCCTCGCTCGTCGTCTGCAACCCGCCCTGGCTGCCCGCGAAACCGACCTCGCCGCTGGAGCACGCCGTCTACGATCCGGGCGGCCGCATGCTCCGCGGCTTCCTCTCCGGGCTGGCCGAGCGGCTGGACCCGCAGGGCGAGGGCTGGCTGATCCTCTCCGACCTCGCGGAACATCTCGGGCTGCGCACACGCGAGGAGTTGCTCCGGCTGATCGCGGACGCCGGACTGTACGTGGCGGGCCGCGACGACATCCGTCCGCGCCACCCGCGCTCCGCCGATCCGTCCGATCCGCTGCACGCGGCACGCGGCGCCGAGGTCACCTCGCTGTGGCGGCTGCGCGGCGCGGGCGGTTGAGAGTGAGCGCGGCCGGACGCCCGTACCACCGCACACAACAGTCCGCACCCGGCCCGCCGACGCCGGTTCGGCGCCGCGCGGGC
>NZ_LJGW01000545.1 GCF_001751255.1 Streptomyces nanshensis
ACCAGCGCGCGGGCGATGGCGACGCGCTGGCGCTGCGACTGCCGCAGCGCCGCGGGACGCTTGCGTGCGCAGTCGCCGACGTCCAGCCGCTCCAGCCACTCGACGGCGGCCTTGCGGGCCGCGCGGGCGCCGGAGCCGCACAGCATCATCGGCAGCGCCGCGTTCTCCCACGCCGTCAGCTCGGGCACGAGCTGCGGGCGGCTGCCGACCCAGCCGAAGCGGTCGCGCCGCAGCCGCTCGCGGGACGTACGGGAGAGGGTGTGCACCGGCACGCTGTTGAACCAGATCTCCCCCTCGTACGGCGTGAGTTGCCCCGACAGACAGCTCAGCAGCGTCGTCTTGCCGCTGCCGCGGGGTCCGGTGACGGAGACGATCTCCCCGGCGCGGACGCCGATCGATACGCCTTGCAGTGCGGGAGAACCGCTGTACGAGTAATGCAGTCCGCGTGCCCAGAGCACGTCGTTGTCCGGGGGTGCTGCCACTGAGGGCACCTCCACTCACCTCTGCTCTGCTGGTCCCTGCGGGGCCCACGGAAGGGTGAACCAGGGCCCGGGGCAAATCGGTCACAGGAACCGTAAGGAGAGCGAAGCGTCCATCCCGCGTCTTCCGCCGGGGCACGGCGCAGATTCCACCGATCGGGCCTCGCAGATGGCCGCGCCTTCACCGGGAGCCCCCTCGGGCGCCGGGGCGCCGCCCCCGTCGCCGTCCCCTTCGCCGTGTCCTCCGCCGGGCCGGCGCCTGGCCGGTCAGCCCTCGCCGTCGGAGAGGTGCGTGGGCGCGAACATCCGCAGTTCGGCCGGGAGCAGGACCACCGACGGGCCGGGTTCGGCCAGCGCCGCCGCGAGGTCCTCGCGCAGCCGCTCCGGCGAGCTGCGCACCGCCGGGACGCCGAACGACGCGGCGAGCGCGGTGAAGTCGGGCCGGGACAGCTCGGTGCCGGTGGCCTGGCCGAAGGCGTCCGTCATGTAGGAGCGGAGGATGCCGTAGCCGCCGTCGTCGACGACGAGCCAGGTGACGGGCAGGCCGTACTGGCGGGCGGTGGCGAGTTCGGCCAGGGAGTACATGGCGCCGCCGTCCCCCGAGACGGCGAGGACGGGAGTGCGGCGGTCCGGGTCCGCGGCGGCCGCGCCCAGCGCCGCGGGGAAGCCGTAGCCGAGACCGCCCGCGCCCTGCGCGGAGTGCATCGCGCCCGCACGGGGGTCGAAGGCGGACCAGGCCCAGTAGGTCAGGATCGTCATGTCCCAGAAGCTCGGCGCGGTGTCCGGGAGGGCGTCGCGTACGGCGGTCAGCACCCGCTGCTCCAGCTCCAGGCCCTGGGCGTCGATGCGGGCCCGTACGCGGGCGAGCAGGGCGGCGGCC
>NZ_LJGW01000556.1 GCF_001751255.1 Streptomyces nanshensis
GTCCTCGCACTCGGCCAGCGCCCACCGCACCGCCGTGCCCGGGTCGTCCGTCATGTGCGGGAGTCTTACACCGGGCACTGACAGCGCCCGCGCCCCGCGTCCCGCACCCCGTGACGGAACGGGCACGGAGCGCGGGACGCGGGCCACGGGCGGAGGGGCCCGGGCAGAAGCAACAGCCCTGCTAGCGGACGGACTTGATCAGCTCCCCGTCCGCGGTGTCACCGCTCAGCTCCCACACGAACGAACCGCCCAGGCCCTGCTGCGCCGCCCAGTCGCTCTTGCCGCCGATGGTCTCGGGGGTGTCGTAGCTCCACCACTGGTTGCCGCAGTGCGCGTACGCGGTGCCCGCGACCGTGCCGGTGGCCGGGCAGCGCTCCTTGAGCACCTTGTAGTCCTCGATGCCCTGCTCGTACGTGCCGGGGGCGGGGCCGGTCGCGGTGCCGCCGGGCTCGTCCTGCGTCACGCCGTCCCAGCCGCGTCCGTAGAAGCCGAGTCCGAGCAGCAGCTTCTCCGCGGGCACACCCAGCGACGTCAGCTTCGCCACGGTCGCCGAGGTGTCGAAGCCCTCCTTGGGGATGCCGTCGTAGGCGGTGAGCGGGGAGTGCGGCGCGGTCGGTCCCTGCGCGTCCCAGGCGCCGAAGTAGTCGTAGGTCATGGGCAGATACCAGTCGACGTACTGCGCCGCGCCCGCGTAGTCGGCGGCCTCCAGCTTGCCGCCGTCCGAGGCGTCCGCGGTGATCGCCGCCGTGACGAGCTTGTCGCCGCCGAACTCCGCGCGCAGCGCCTTCGTCACCTCGGTGAAGGCCTCCCGTCCGCTCTCGTCGCAGGAGAGCCCGCAGGCGTTGGGGTACTCCCAGTCGATGTCGATGCCGTCGAACAGGCCCGCCCAGCGCTCGTCTTCGAGCAGGCTGTGGCAGGACTCGGCGAAGGCGGCGGGGTTCTTCGCGGCCTCGGCGAAGCCGCCGGACCAGGTCCAGCCGCCGAAGGACCACAGCACCTTCAGCCCCGGATGCTTCTCCTTGAGCTTCTGAAGCTGGTTGAAGTTGCCGCGCAGCGGCTGGTCCCAGGTGTCGGCCTGGCCGTCGACGCTCTGGTCGGCGGTGTATGTCTTCTCGTAGTCGGCGAAGGAGTCGCCGACGGTGCACTTGCCGCCCTGCACGTTGCCGAACGCGTAGTTGACGTGCGTCAGTTGGTCGGCGGAGCCCGAGGTGTCGATGTTCTTGACGTGGTAGTCGCGCTGGTAGACGTCCCACTCGGCGAAGTAGCCCACGAGCTTGCCGTCGGCCGCCGCGCGTACGCCCGGCGTCGCCTGGTCGTGAGTCTGTGCGGCGGCGGCGTGCGTGTCCGGGGCGGGCGCCGCTGCCGCCACGGCGGGCAGCGCGGCGGCGACC
>NZ_LJGW01000553.1 GCF_001751255.1 Streptomyces nanshensis
CACCGTCCCGGAGCCGCCGTCCGGGCCCGCCTGGCCTCCGGGTCCGGCGGGGCCGCCGAGCGCCCCGGGGGTTCCCGGTGCCCCGGGCAGCGCCTCAGCCCGGCGCCGCGCCGTCAGCGTCCACACCGCCAGCCCGAGGATCAGCACGACGCCCGCGCCGATGCCGACGTACGCGACGATACGGAGGGAGTCGCTGCGCTCCCCCTCGGCCGCGTTCTGCCCCTTCTCCGCCTGCTCCTTGTCCTCGTCGCTGACGCCGAAGCCGGCCGCGTGCGCGTCGCCCGCGTACTTCGGCCCGGCCTTCGCCGTGCCGGTGACGTCCACGCGCAGGGTGAGCGGCGCCGTCGACTTGAAGAACTTGCCGAGCTGCGGCGAGACCGTCACCGCGAGATAGTGCCAACCGGCAAGGCACGGCGTGTTCGTGGAGTAGTCGAAGCGGCTCGTGTAGTCGACGGTCGGCGTGTAGACGGCGGCCTGCGCCGACTCGTCCGGCGTGTAGGAGACGAAGGGGTCGTCCTCGAACCGGCCCCGCGCCGGGTTGTACGCCGTGATCCCGAACCCGTCGTAGATCGTGGGCGGATACTCGCCGGGCGAGTTCGCACTGCCCAGCTCCACCGAGGCGTTGAGCCGCTGCCCCCAGTCGACCGGCACCCGGTAGAAGCGCGTCTCACCGGGCTTGATGCGGTCGCGCCACACGCCCTTCGCGAGCGCGCCCGCGTCGTTGAAGCCGGTACCGCCGTGCGCCTGCCGCTTCTCGCCGGAGGTGACGGGCGCGGGCGTCTCGTCGTCGCCCGGCTCCTCGTCCGAGTCCGGCGAGCCGGGAAGCAGCCGGGGGCCGCCCTTGAGGCCGGGCTCCGACATATAGCGGAGCTCCAGCGGCCAGCGCCCCGGATCGGACGTCTCCGGTCCCTCGCGCTCGACGGAGAAGAGATACGCGCCGGCCTTCTGGCACTCGTCGTCGGCGCCGATGAGGCGCGTCGCGTAGTCCGCGACGGGGTACGCGGCGCCCTCCGCGCTGAACTGCGGCTCCGTACCGCCGTCGCACTCGCTTCCGTCCACGGTCTCCAGCCGGATCTTCAGACCCTCGCCGACTCCCTTGACCCGCGAGCCCGGTTCGGGCGCGGCGACGGCCGAGATGAACGCGCTGGACTTGGCGTCGAGATCGACGTGGTAGTACTTCTTCTCGCCGCGGCCTATGGAGTCGGTGTACGTGCCGGGGGAGATCTCCGGACCGTCGCCGCTGCCGGCGGTGCCCTTGACCGGCTTGGCGCCCTCGGCCGTCTCGTACGCCGCCGGACCGTCCGGACCGTCCGCGGACGCGGCCCACGCCTGACCCGGCGAGACCGCCAGCACGCACAGCGCCGCCGCGGCGGCGGCCACCGGGGCCGTGGGT
>NZ_LJGW01000554.1 GCF_001751255.1 Streptomyces nanshensis
GGCGGGGGCGAGCCGGGGGCGTCGGCGGTGAGCATGGCGAAGCCGGGGAAGCACGTCAGCCAGTCGCCGGCGGTGGCACCGGCGGGACGCGGTACCTCGGCGACGTCGAGCACCGCCCCGCAGCCGCCCGCTTCGGCGAGCATGCCGAGGGTGCCGACGAGGCCCGCCATGGAGACGTCCTTCGCGGCGGCGGGCCGCGCGGCGGCGACCGCGCCGAGCATGGCGCGCAGTTCGTCCGTTCGCCGGTGCGTGGTCGAATCCCACTGGCTGCCGCGGTAGTCGGCGCGCCAGTCGCCTCCGAGGTCGGCGGTGAGCCGGACGGTGTGCCCGGGACGGCCGCCCGCTCCGGGCACGGGGTTCCGGGTGCGTCCGAGTGCGGTGACGGACAGGGAGGCCGGGACGCCGAGTTGGGTGTGTCCGCCGAGGACCGGCACTCCGTACGCCTCGGACGCGGACCGGAGGCCGGCGAGGAGGCGGGCGGCGTGCGCGGCGTCCGGGGCGGCCAGGGCGTCGAGCAGTCCCGTGGGCGTGGCGCCCATGGCCGCGATGTCGTTGACGTTGACCAGGACCGAGCACCAGCCCGCCCATTCGGGGTCGCGCTCGACCATGGACGGCACGATCGCGTCGCAGGCCGCGATCACGTCCGAGCCGGGCACGGGTGCGCCGTCGTCTCCGACGAACCCCGGTCCACCGGGCCGCAGTCGGGCGAGCAGCGGTCCGAGGAACGACTTGACCGCGGTCTGTGCCGCGAACCGCCGGGTCGGCCGGCGCATCAGCACGTGCGGTGCGCCGCCGACGGTCACGGGACGTACGCGCCGCCAGCCCAGCCGCGTGAACATCCGCTCGTTGCTCTGCTGCACGGTGGCCTCGAACCGCAGCACGCCCTCCGCCTCGGCGCGGGCGTCGGCGGCCCGTACCAGTGCGCGGCCGATGCCGCCCGAGCCGCGTGCGTCACGGCGGACCGCGAGCCGTCCCCCCGTCCACCAGCCGATGTCGGGGCCGTCGACGGCGGGTGCGAGCCGGACGCCTCCGACGACGGCTCCGGAGTGATCGCGGGCGACGAGGACGACGGTGCGCGGATCGCTGTCCCGCTCGTCGAGGTCGTGGCGCGCGAACAGGCCCTGTTCGTCGACGAAGACGGCGTGCCGCAGCCGCCGGTAGGCACTCAACGTGGCCGCGTCCTCGGCCTGTTCGATACGGAAGCGGGGCCGGGCGGCCAGCGTCGACCGGTCGCCGAGGAGCAGCAGGATGTCCGCGGGCGCCTCGGGTGCGTGCGGTGCCTCCGGTGCGTGCGGTGCGTGCGGTGCGTGCGGTGCCTCCGGTGCGTGCGGTGCGCCGCGCACATGACCGGCGCCGTGCGCGGGGCCGGCGCCGTACCCGCCGTCCAGGATCGTCACCGTCCTCACCCGCCCGCCGCGGACAGGAC
>NZ_LJGW01000555.1 GCF_001751255.1 Streptomyces nanshensis
CCGCCGCTGAGGCTGCCGCCGAGCCCGTCGCACCGGCCCCCGGCAGCCTGACCGGAAGCCTCGCCCCCGCGCCGCGCGCCGCCGCGGGCCCCCGCCGTCACGACCCGGACTGGATCGACCACGGCATCCTCTCCTTCCTCGCCGAGGCCTCCGACCTCCTCGCCGGCCAGACCGACGAGGACCGAGTCGCCTCCCTGGCCTGCCAGTTGCTGGTGCCGCGCTTCGCGGACTGGTGCGCCGTATGGCTCGCCGACCGCGACGCCCCGGCGCCGCTGCGCCTCTCGCGCGTATGGCACACACAGGAGGAGCGCACCGACGCGCTGCGTGCCGAGCTGAAGAAGAGCCCACCGCAGCTCACGGGCCATACGCCGCCCGGCCGCGCCGTGCCCTGGGTCTGGCCCGGCCAGGCGTCGGCGTACGGACCGGGCGGCGCGGCGATCGGCTGCCGTCTCGCCGTCGGCGGGCGGACGGTCGGCACGCTCGTCATCGGACGCGCGGGACTCGCCCGTATCCCCGGTGAAGTCGTGGGCATCGTCGAGGACTTCGCGCGCCGCGTCGCCCAGGCTGTGCTCTCCGCCCGCCGCTACACACGGCAGGCCACGATCAGCCGGGTGCTCCAGCGCGGGCTGCTGCCCTCCGGCGACGTCGCCGTACCGGGCGTGGAGACCGCCGTCGTCTACGAGCCGGCGGGCGAAGGCTCCTGGGCGGGCGGCGACTTCTACGACTTCTTCGAACTGCCCGGCGGACGCTGGCGGTTCGCGCTCGGCGACGTGTGCGGCAACGGCCCCGAGGCGGCCGTCGTCACCGGCCTCGCCCGCCCGGTGCTGCGGCTGCTGGCCCGCGAGGGCTACGGCGTCCCGGAGGTCATGGACCGGCTCAACCGCGAGGTGGGCGAGCAGACCCGCTTCCTGTCCATGGTCTACGGGGAGTTGGCGCCGCTGCCCGCCGCCGAGGGCGGAGGCATCCGCTGCACGCTCGTGTGCGCCGGACATCCGCTGCCGCTGGTGTGCGACGCCGCGGGGAAGGTACGGGCGGCGGCCGAGCCCCAACTCCTGCTCGGCATCGAGGAGGACGTCCCGTACGAGAGCCAGAGCGTCGTCCTGGCGCCCGGGGACACGCTGCTGTGCGTCACGGACGGCGTCACCGAACGGCGCCACGGGCAGCGGCAGTTCGACGACGACGACGGTCTCGCGGCCGTCTTCGGCGAGTGCGGCGGCCTCGACGCGGCACAGACGGCGGAGCGGCTGCGCCGCGCGGTCCACGGCTTCGGCGACGGCGCGGCGGCCGACGACCTCGCGCTGCTGGTGCTGCGGGCACGCGGGGACGGCTGAGGCGGGGCCTGTCACGGGGCCCCGTAACGAGGGCTCGGCACCGGGGACTCGGCGTCCGGCGCGTGCCCGAACTCCCCTGCGCCCGGGGTCAGTCCACGAGGTCCCGTACGACCGCGTCCGCCAGCAGCCGCCCGCGCAGCGTCAGCACCGCGCGCCCCCGCTCGTACG
>NZ_LJGW01000559.1 GCF_001751255.1 Streptomyces nanshensis
GTGCGGAGGGGACGGAGGGCGCCGCCGGGACCCTCGTCGGCGAGGCCGCGCTGCTGGCGGCGCTGGGCCGCGCCCGCACCGGCCGCATGGCCGACGTCGTCGCCACCATCCAGGCCGAGCAGGACCGCGTCGTACGCTCCCCGCTCGCCGGCGTGCTCGTCGTACAGGGCGGCCCCGGCACGGGCAAGACGGTCGCCGCCCTGCACCGCGCCGCCTACCTCCTCTACACCCACCGCACGGCCCTCGCGCGGCGCGGCGTCCTCGTCATCGGGCCGAACGCCGTCTTCCTGCGCTACATCAGCGAGGTGCTGCCCTCGCTCGGTGAGACCGACGTGGTGCTCACCTCCCTCGGCGGCCTCTTCCCGGGCGTACGGGCGACGGCCGAGGACGCTGCGGGCACCGCCGTCGTGAAGGGCGATCCCCGGATGGCGACGGTGCTGGCCGAGGCCGTACGGCTGCAACAGCGCCTGCCCGAGGGGACGTTGACCGTGCGGCTGGAGGACGAGGACGAGGAGGTGAGCGTCCCGCACGAGGTGTGCGCGGCGGCGCGGCACCGGGCGCAGAGCCTGGCCGCACCGCACAACGTCGCCCGCAAGCGCTTCGTCACCGACATGCTGCACGCTCTCGTACGGGCGCGCGCCGAGCTGACCGGGCGCCCCCTGGACGAGGAGGAACGGCGCCACGGCCCCGGGGAGCTGTGGCGCGGGCCGGCGGTGCGCCGCGCCCTGGACGGGCTCTGGCCGCTGCTGACCCCGCAGCGGCTGGTCGCCGAGCTGCTCTCCGACGCGGAGTTGCTGGCCTCGTCCGGTCGCGGCGTGCTCGGCGAGGACGAACGGGCCGCGCTGGTACGGGAGTCGGACGCACCGTGGACGACGGGCGACGTGCCGCTGCTGGACGAGGCGGCCGTGCTGCTCGGCGAGGACGACTCGGAGCAGCGGGCGGCGGAACGCGCGAGGCGGGCGGAGCGTGCCGAGGAGGAGCGCTATGCGCGGGGTGTGCTGCAGATCCTCGGCCTGGACGGCTGGGACGTGGTGGATCCTGCGCGGCTCGCGGAGGCGCACGGCGGCGGCGGTGACTCCCGTACGACGGCGGAGCGCGCCGCCGCCGACCGCGACTGGGCCTACGGGCACGTCATCGTCGACGAGGCGCAGGAGCTGTCCGCGATGGCATGGCGGACGGTGATGCGCCGCGCCCCGGCGCGTTCGATGACCCTGGTCGGCGACGTGGCGCAGAGGGGCAGCGCGGCCGGTGCCCGTTCGTGGGCGGCGATGCTCGACCCGCATGTGGCGGGGCGCTGGCGCGAGGAGCGGCTGACGGTCAACTACCGCACTCCTGCAGAGGTGATGGAGGCGGCGGGGCGCGTCCTCGCGGAGGTGGCGCCGGAGATGGAGCCGCCGGTCTCCGTACGGGAGGAGGGGACGCCGCCGAGGGCCGTGCGGGCGCGGCCGGGCGCCCTGGTGGCCCGGGTCGCGGAGGCGGCGGAGGAGGAACGGGCGGGGCTGCGCGCGTCCGGCGGCGGCA
>NZ_LJGW01000560.1 GCF_001751255.1 Streptomyces nanshensis
GTCTCCTGCGCCGTCTGCGCCGCGCTCACCGGCGGAGTCCTCTCCGGCACGGCGTCCGGCGCGGTCTCGGGCGCGGCGTCCGCCGCCCTGAACTCGCCCGCCGCGCCCGCCGGTTCGGACCGCGTACGCGACGTCTTCGACCACGTCCCCGCCGCGGGCCGCCCCGCCCGCGGCCCCGGCCTCAACATCCTCATCGCCGGAATCGACCGCCGGGAGGGCCTCTCGAAGAAGACGCGGGACCGGCTGCACGTCAACGGCCAGCAGTGCGACTGCACCGATGTGCTGATGCTGCTGCACGTCTCCGCGGACCGCGACCGCGTCAGCGTCGTCGGCATCCCGCGCGACTCCTACGTACGCTTCGCCTCCCACCGGGACCACGGCAAGGGCGTCGGCAAGGTCACCGAGCGTTCCAGCCGCCACCAGGGAAAGATCAACGGGGCCTACGCGCACGGCGGTCCGGCCCTGACCGTCCGTACCGTCGAACAGGCCACCGGCGTACGCGTCGACCACTACGCCGAGACCGGCTTCGCCGGATTCGAGAAGGCCGTGAACCGGCTGCGCGGCGCGAAGGTGTGCACGAGCAAGGACCTCGCGGACGCCAACAGCGGTCTGCGGCTGCCGAAGGGGACGCACATCCTGAACGGCGACGACACCCTGCGGTTCGTACGCGCCCGGCACGTCGAACCTCCCGGCGACCTCGGCCGGATGCGCCGTCAGCAGCGCGTCCTCGGTGAGCTGCTGGGGGCCCTGACCTCCGGGCGCGCGGGCGGCAGTCCGCTCGAAGTGGTGCGTGCCGCCGCCGAGTTGAACGGCGCGGTCCGCTGGGACAAGGGCTTCACGATGGGACGGCTCGGACAGCTCGCCGGAGAGCTGCGCGGACTGACCGCGCGGCAGACGGAATTCGCGACGGTGCCGGTCGCCGACTTCGACCACCGGGTGCCGGAGTGGGGCTCGACTCTGCTGTGGGACGGTCCGCGTGCCCGCGCCCTCTTCGCCGACCTGCGCGAGGACCGCCGGGTGACCGGCAACCCGGCGACGGGCCCGCAGCCCGGTGCCACCCCCGTGTCGTACCGCCCGGAGGAGATCACCGTACGCGTCGAGGGGTCCGGCCCCGCCGCCCTGCGCATCGCACAGGATCTGAGCGACAACGGGTTCAAGGTCTTGAACCAGCGGCGTGCGGCGGTCTCCGGGCCGAGCGGCGGACGGACGGAGATCACGTACGACTCCCACTGGGAGCGCAAGTCCGGCACCCTCGCGGCGGCGATGCCCGGGGCGGTGCGGCGTCCGGCGAAGGTGGCGGGCGAGAAGCACTCGGAGGTCTTCACCGTACGGCCCGGCACCGAGGGCACGAAGGTGGCCGACGTGGTCTACGACCGCAGCAGCGTCGAGGGCGCGCCGGTGCGCGGCGACACCTTCGGCTGCGACGGACCGGGGCGGCCGAGCACGGACTGACCCCACCGGCTGATGCGCCGGCCCCGGCAGGCAGCGGCCGGCGTACGGCCGATGGTGCTCAACACGCGGCGCGGGCCCGGGAGTTCCCCG
>NZ_LJGW01000558.1 GCF_001751255.1 Streptomyces nanshensis
CGCCGGGCGGTACGCCGCCGATGCCGCCCTGCGGCCCGAGCGTTCCGGTTCCACCGCGCGGCGCGGCCGGCTGCCCGCGGGGTTCGGCGGTCCGCCGCTCACCGTGCACAGCGCGGACGACGGCCATGTCGTCCTCACCCGCTCCCTGACGGCTCAGCTCCCCGGCGTCTACGGGCTCGTGGGGCGCGACTGCCGCGCCGTCGTCGGGCCCGTGCTGGACGGTGAGCCCGCGAAGGCGCCGCCCGACACCGTCGTACGCCGGCTGGAACGGCTCGACCACGGCGAACTCAGGCCCGGCACCAAGGTGTGGCTCACCCCGCAGCTCTTCGCGGACGCCCCGGCGCCGAAGACCGGCAGAGGCGCGGGCACGGGCACGGACACGGCCGACGGCACCGCACCCGCACCCCTGTCCGGATCCGCGTCCGCTCCCGCCCCCGTCGAGGTCCCCGGCGAACTCGGCCCGCTGCCCGCCTGGTTCGTGCCCGGCGTGCGCGGCACCTGGATCGTCACGCTGCACGGCCTCGGCGCCGGCCCGGCACAGGCGCTGCCGCTGCTCCCCTTCTACGAGGGCCTCAAGACGCCCGTGCTCGGCCTCTCCTACCGCGGTGACGCCGGGGCGCCGCCGCCTCCCGACGGCGTACGTCACCTCGGCGACACCGAGTGGCGCGACGTCGAGGCCGCCGTGCGGTACGCGGTGCGCGGCGGCGCCCGCCGGGTCGTCCTGCACGGCTGGTCCAGCGGCGCGTCCATGGCGCTGCGCGCGGCGGAGGAGCTGTCCGCGCCGGCCGCTGCCGCCTCCGGCCCCGGCACTCTGGATCCCTCCGACTCCGCGGACGTCGCCGGCCGGATCGCCGGGCTCGTCCTCGACTCCCCGATCCTGGACTGGCGGGGGACCGTCCGCGCGCTGGCCGCCTCCCGGCACACCCCGCGCGCGCTGCTGCCGCTGGCCGTACGGGCGGCGCAGGGCCGGGCCCGGGTACGTCCGGAACGCATGCGGCAGATCGCGGACCCGGCCGCCGTGGACGTCCCGACGCTGCTGCTGCACGGCCCGGACGACACCGTCGCCTCCTGGGAGCGCTCGAAGGAACTGGCCCGTGCCCGCGGTGAGTCGGTGACCCTGCACACGGTGCCCAGCGCGCCGCACGCCGCGATGTGGAACGCCGACCCGGAGGCGTACGAGGAGCGGCTGCGCCGGTTCCTGACACCGCTGCTGTGATCCCCGGCCCCTTCGGGAGCGGACCGGGGCGTGCCGGGCCGGGCCGGAGACCGACGCGAGCCATCGGAACGCCGGGATCGGACGGCCTCCTGCGGCAGCGGTCCCGCACGCCGCGCGCCCGTCCGCTTTCGCCGCTCAAATGCTCATCGCTGCAACGATTTCCACCGCCCCGACAGAAGCGGATGACGCAATTCCGGGGCCCCGTTTTGGGTTTGGCGCGCCGACCGTGAAGACTGCTCCTGTGACGCCGTCCCGTACCCCGCGAGACAACCCGCTCCGCCTCGTCCCCACGCGGCCGATCGCCGCGGCCCGGCGCACCGTGACCGCGCGTCGCGCGCGCCCGTCG
>NZ_LJGW01000564.1 GCF_001751255.1 Streptomyces nanshensis
CGCCGGTGCGCACGGTGCGCCAGACGGCCCGCAGCGCGTCGGCGAGGTCGCCGTCGACGTCGAGGTCCCCGGTGATGTAGCCCTCGGCGAGGCCGAGTTCGCCGGGCTGCCACAGCAGCCGCCGCAGGGCGCGGCGGGAGCGGACGACCAGTACGGGCGCGCCCGGTGCCGAGTCGCCGGGCGCGCTCTCGCTGCCGTCCCAGGCGCGCAGCCGTACGGGCAGCGGGGTGCCGAGCAGATCCGTGAGCAGGGCGGAGAGATGCTGTGCGGCGCCGCCTGCGGTCATGAAGCCGTCTCCTCGTCGTGGTTCTCGTCGTGGTTCTCGTCGTGCGCGTCGTTCTCGTCGCCGTGCCTGCCGTCCCCCGCGTCGTCGCCGGGCCGGGTCAGCAACAGTTGCCCCACGTCGAGGTATCCCGCACGGAAGCCCGCCTCGGAGTAGGCGAGGTAGAACGTCCACATCCGCTGGAACGTCCCGTCGAAGCCGAGGAGTCGAGCCCGATCGGCCCGCTCGGTGAAGCGTTCGCGCCACAGCCGCAGCGTCTCGGCGTAGTGCGGTCCGAACAGCTCCCGGCCGCTCACCCGCAGACCCGTCGCCTCGCGGGCCGTACGCTCCACGGCCTCCAGGGACGGCAGCAGACCGCCGGGGAAGATGTACTTCTGGATCCAGGTGTGGGTGTTCCTGGTCGCCAGCATCCGTTCGTGCGGCATGGTGATGGCCTGTAGGGCGGCCCGGCCGCCGGGCGCGAGCAGGCCGTCGATACGGCGGAAGTAGTCCGGCCAGTACTCCGCGCCGACCGCCTCGATCATCTCGACGCTGACGACCGCGTCGTAACTGCCGGTCAGGCGGCGGTAGTCGCGCAGCAGCAGCGTCACCCGGTCCTCCAGCCCGGCCGCCCGTACGCGTTCCCGTGCCAGCGTGAGCTGTTCCTCGGAGAGCGTGGCCGTCACCACATGTGCTCCGCGTGCGGCGGCGCGCAGCGCCAACTCGCCCCAGCCGGTGCCTATTTCCAGCACCCGACTGCCGGGGCCCACCCCGGCCAGGTCGAGCAGCCGGTCGGTCTTGCGGCGCTGTGCCGCCGTCAAGTCCTCCCATGTCGCGGGCAGTTCGGCGAAGAGCGCGGAGGAGTAGGTGAGGGTGTCGTCGAGGAAGAGCGCGAACAGCTCGTTGGACAGGTCGTAGTGGCGGTGGATGTTCTCACGCGCGTGTGCCTCGGTGTTGCGGCCGCTCGCGGGACGGCGTGCCGCCCACAGCGCGCGCAGCCGCTGGAGCGGGCGCGGTACGAGAGCGGTGACGTGCTCGGCGAGGACGGTGAGCACCCCGGCCAGATCCGGCGCGTCCCACTCCCCCGCCATGTAGGACTCGCCGAAGCCGATCAGCCCGGAGCGTCCGATGCGCGCGAAGAAGGCGTCGGCGTCGTGGAGTTGGAGCAGCGGCCCGCCGCGTCCGAACTCCGTTCCGCCGTCCGTACGCACCCGCAGCGGCAGACGGTCCAGGGCGCGGCGGACGAGGCGGGCGGCGACGGCCGTACGCAGCGGTGCGCGCCGGGGCGCGCGGGCCACATCCGGCCAGCGCCGCGGATCGACGGCGGC
>NZ_LJGW01000561.1 GCF_001751255.1 Streptomyces nanshensis
TCGGCCGCGGGCGCCGCCCCCGGCGACCTGCGCACCCAGCTCGCCGAATGGGCCCTGCACGAGGCCGAGTTGCTCGGTCTGACGGGCCGCGGCGCCCTCGCCTCGTACGCGCGGGAACTGCTCGCCGGGACGGACGACGGCCCCACCGAGGGCGAGTTGGAGGCGGCCGCGTCGCGCGCCGCGGACGGCCTCGCGCCGCTGCTCCCCGAACCCGTCGACCACATTTTGCTACAGGCCGATCTGACGGCGGTCGCGCCGGGACCGCTGGTACGTCCGCTCGCCGCGATGCTCGGCGTGCTCGCCGACGTCGAGTCCAAGGGCGGTGCGACCGTCTACCGCTTCACGCCCGCCTCCGTACGCCGCGGCCTGGACGCCGGGCGCACGGCGAGCGACATCCACGCCTTCCTCGCCGCGCACTCGCGAACTCCCGTGCCGCAGCCGCTGAGTTACCTCGTCGACGACGTCGCCCGCCGCCACGGCCGGATGCGGGTGGGCGCCGCGTCCTCCTACGTACGCTGCGACGACGACGCGCTGCTCACCGAGATCACGGCCGACAAGCGCTCCGCGGCGCTCCAACTGCGCCTGCTGGCGCCCACGGTGCTCGCCTCCGCGCTGCCGCCCGACCAACTGCTGCTGAAACTGCGGGAGATGGGCTACGCCCCGGCCGCCGAGTCCGCCGAGGGCGATGTGCTGATCGCCCGTCCCGACGCCCACCGCACCCCGCCGCGCACCCCGCCCGACCCGGTGCCCGACGGCCCGCCGGTCCCGGACGCCGCCCTGCTGAACGCCGCCGTACGGGCCGTCCGCGCGGGCGACCACGCGGCGACGGCGGAGCACAAGGAGCACCGGTCCTCCCGTGCGGCACGGCAGGCGGGCAAGCTGCCGAAGGCCCCGGCCGACGCCGGCGGCACCCTGCCCCGTACGGACTCGGCGGAGACGATCGCCACGATGCGCTCGGCGGTGGAGTCGGGCGACGCGCTGTGGATCGGCTACGTCAACGCCGACGGCGCCGGCAGCCAGCGTGTGATCGCACCGGTACGCGTGGAGGGCGGCTTCGTGACGGCCTACGACCACACAGCGGACGAGGTACGTACGTATCCGCTGCACCGCATCACGGGAGTGGCCGAACTGGCCGGCCCCTGAACGGAGTTGGCAGCGGCCAGGCGACCGGAAGGAGAACGGAGCAGCCATGAGCGGCAGCACCGAAGTCGTCAATCTCAAGGGCCACCGCGACGATCCGGACTACGCGGACGTGGTCTACGTCGGCCGCCCGATGCACCGCGGCGGCTGGCATCTCGCGGGATCCCCCCTGGCCAACCCCTTCCGTCCCGGCCGTGACGGCACCCGCGAGGAGGTCGTGCGCAAGTACCGCGACCGTCTGCTGGGACGCCCGGACCTGCTCGCCCTGCTGCCCGCGCTGCGCGGGCGGAGGCTCGGCTGCTGGTGCGTCCCCGAGCCGTGCCACGCCCAGGTCCTCGCCGAACTCGCGGACGCCGCCTGACACTTGAGACCGGTCGTACGCGGGGTATCCGTGACGTACGCAGGGGTGGGACGCCGACGCACCGGCACCGGTACGGCCCGCGCGGCCGGCC
>NZ_LJGW01000562.1 GCF_001751255.1 Streptomyces nanshensis
ACAACCGCGATACCGACGAGCACCAGGAAGATCAGCCCGAACAGAACAATCGGCGGCCCCAGAGCAAACATCCACCCCGACGAATCATCGTCTGAGGAGGAGCCAGAAGAGGAACTCGCCTCACCAGCCGCAGAGTCCGACGACTTCTCCGGCTTCGCCAAAGGGCCCGCCTTGGAACCAGCGGGAATGTCATACGTCACAGCACGAAAGGGACGGACGACCCCATATCCGAACTTCTCATCCGGCAGCTTGGGGTTGCGCGCTTCTTCCGGTCCTGGCACCTTGGCGGTCTTGATCAGACGGTTGATCACTTGCCCGGCCGAGAGGTCGGGGTGCTTAGCTCTCACCAACGCCGCTGACGCGGAGACGTAAGCGGTGGCATCCGACGTGCCGCTGGTCATCGCGTAACCGGAAGCAGATGTAGTGTCAGCGCCGACATTCTTGGTGGCTGGGGCAACCAGGGTGGTGTTCGATCCCCATGACGACTTCGCCCAGACGGCACCCCTGTCGTCCACGCCTCCCACCGAAACAACGCCGGGGTATCCCGCCGGGTAATTCTTCTCCCTGCGTCCCTCGTTGCCCGATCCGGCTACAACCACGACATCGTGCTTGATGGCGTACTCGATGGCCCTCTGATCAAGAGTGCTCTTCGACGTCACGATAGAGATGTTGATGACATCCGCTCCGTGATCGACTGCGTAACGTACCCCGTCAGCCCAGGACGCCCCGAGTTCACCGTCATCATGCTTGAACCGGATCGGGAGGATCTTCGCCCCGGGTGCAAGCCCCATGACTCCGGCGCTCGCGCCAGGCCCATGACCAGCCCCGGCGATCAGACCGGCCATGCTGGTGCCATGCCCGTCAGTGTCCTCCTGTGCGCTCCCGCCTTCTTTGGTGAAGTCCTTGCCGCTCAGGACTTGTCCCTTGAGATCGGGATGTGAAGCATCAACACCTGAGTCCACCACAGCGACGGTGACGCCCTTGCCTGTGGATTTGTCCCAGATCTTGCTGGCATCGAAAGCGGGCAAAGCCCACTGCCGATCGCGGATGTCGTCCGCAAATGCCGTCGGAGCGGAGCCGAGGAGCAGCGCTCCCGTCAACGCCCCGGTGCCCGCCAGGTGCAGCGCTCGTCGGAGTCTCAACTCCTGCTCCCTTTCCTGCTCTCGACGACGGCCCCCGCGAATGAAGTTCCGCGGGGGCCGTCTGTTTCGTCAGCGGCTGCCTGCCGCTGTGACTACTCGATCGTCTTCGGGACGCTGCGGCCGTCCTCAGGCGTCCAGGTCTCTTCGTCCTCGACGAGATAGTCGGGACGGTTTCCCTGCTCGTTCTCTTCCTCATCCGGCCGCTGGTTCGCGCCTCGACCGGCCAGCATGCCCGCACCTCGTCCACCGGCACCGGCAGCCCCGCCTCGGCCCTTGCCCTTGCCGAGGCCCGTTCCACCGGGTGTCGCCGGACGGCCGCCACTGATGCCCTTGGGGGCTCCGGCGACACCGCCCTTCGCCCTGGCGAGCGCGCCACGGCCACCGGCACCGACGCCGCCGCGACCGCCGGCACCCGCCGCTCCACCACGACCGCCCATGGCACCCGCACCGGCTACT
>NZ_LJGW01000563.1 GCF_001751255.1 Streptomyces nanshensis
GACCGCGGCGCCGGTCGGGTTCTGCGCGCGGGCGGTGACGACCAGGGCGCGTGCTCCCTCGCGCAGCGCGCGAGCCGCCTCGTCCGGGAGCGGGCCCTCGTCGTCGACGGCCACGGGCACGGCCCGCAGTCCGAGGGCGGGGATCAGGTCGAGCAGACTCCCCCAGCCCGGGTCCTCCACGGCGACGGCGTCGCCGGGACGCAGTTGCGCGGTGAGCACCCGCTCGATGGCGTCCAGCGCTCCCGAGGTCACCGCGAGCGGGCCGTCGGGCACTCCGTCCCCGTCCAACTGCCGCCGTGCGGCGCGTGCGAAGGGCTCGCTCACGGCCGGGTCGCCGTAACGCACGCTGCGCCGGGCCGCGTTGGCCGCGGCGGACGCGAGGGCGTCGTGCAGATCCGGCAGCAGCGCGGTGTCGGGGTTGCCGGTGGAGACGTCCACGCAGTCCTCGGGCACTTCGGGGCGGATCGCCTCGCGCGGGGTGCTGGCGGGACGGTCGCGCACGCGGCTGCCGCGCCGCCCGGCGGTCTCGATGACGCCGCGGTCGCGCAGGCTCCGGTAGGCGGCCGCGACCGTGTTCGCGTTCACGCCCAACTCGAGCGCCAACTCCCGTACGGGCGGCAGCGGTTGGCCCGGCCCGAGACCGCCCGTGCGCACGCCGCTCTCCACGCTCGCCGCGATGTCCGCAGCGCGCGAGCCTTCGATCCGGTAATCTTCTAGCACAAACGAAATTATGCACTAGTACAAAATCGAGCGCAAGGGAGACTTCCGTGACGGAGACCGCCCCCTCCCCTGACCCCTCCTCCGCCTCCGGTCCGGACTCCGACCCGGCTTCCGGCTCCGGTTCCGGTTCCGGTTCCGCCGACTCCCGCGAGCGGGACGGCGCATACGCCCCCACCGGACGCACCGTCCCGACCCGGCACCGCGACCGTGCCGCGTACGACCGCGAGACGGTGCACGCGATCCTCGACGACGACTGCGTGTGCCATCTGGGCTTCATACGCGACGGCGCCCCGGTGGTGCTGCCCACGCTCTACGTGCGCCGGGGCGAGCGCCTCTATCTGCACGGCTCCACCGGCTCCCGTCCGCTGCGCGCCGCGGACGGCGGGGACGGACTGCCGGTCTGCGTCACGGTCACCCGGCTCGACGGGCTGGTGCTGGCGCGTTCCGCTTTCCACCACTCGCTCAACTACCGCTCCGTGCTGGTCCACGGCAGGGCGCACCGGGTCACCGACCCGGAGGAGACCGCGGCGGCCCTCGACGCGCTCGTCGACGGCGTCGTCCCCGGACGGGCCGCCGACTCCCGTCCCGCCGACGCCAAGGAGCTGGCCGCGACCGCCGTGCTACGGCTCGACCTGGACGAGGTGTCGGCGAAGATCCGCGACGGCGACCCCGCCGACGACCCCGAGGACCTGGCGCTGCCGTACTGGAGCGGCGTCGTCCCCGTCCGCCGTACGTACGGCACTCCGGTGCCCGCCGCGGATCTGGCACCGGGCACGGAACTGCCCGGTTATCTCAACGGCCGCTGAGGCGCGGCCCGTTCACGCTCCGGCGTCCCGGATCTGCGGCGGCCGGGCCGCGGGCGGCGGTGCGCCGGCGGCGGGGTCCCCG
>NZ_LJGW01000565.1 GCF_001751255.1 Streptomyces nanshensis
CGGCCCTGCGCGGGCCGGCCGGGCACCGTGACGCCGGCCGCACGCCCGTCAGCCGGCGGGCTCCCCGGGCCAGGTGAAGGTCGCGACGGCACCGGCCGGCAGCTCGTACGCCAGCGAGCTGCCGGACTCGGTGACCGAGAACTTCCGTGCGGAGTCGGAGGAGTTGACGACGACCGCCGCCCGTGAACCGTCCGGGTTCTCGAAGACGACGTCCTCCACGCCGCCCGGCTGCTGGGTGGTCGAGCCGATCCGGTGGGCGCCCCGGTCGACGAACTTCGAGACGTGGCCCAGCGAGTAGAACTCCGCGTTCCGTGCGACGTCGCCGCCGTCGATCTCGACGACGCCGTTGCACCTGGTGTCGCAGTTGCCGAAGTGCGGGCCGCCGTTCTGATCGAGCGCCATGTTCCACAGCACGACCGTCTCGGAGCCCGAACGCAGGCTGCGCACCACGAGGTTCTCCGTCTGCCACGTCAGACTGTCGGCGAAGGTGTCGTCCGGGTCGCCGCTCTCGCTGTCGGTGCCCGAGCACTCGGTGAAGAAGACCCGGCCGCCCGCGTCCCGCACCTGCTGCTGGGCCTCCGGTTCGCCGCCGTAGCAGTGGAAGGCGGCGCCCTGGACGCGGTCGACGTCCTGTGTCTTGTCGAGGACTTCGAGCGGGTACTCCGGCTTGTCCCAGTTGTGGTCGTAGGCGAACAGGTCCGTGTCCAGGCCCGCCGCGGTCAGCTTCTCGTCCAGCACCCGCAGGAACGCCGCCTGTTGGGCCGCGGACATCCCCATCGAGGGGTACGTCGTCTCGAACAGCGGCTCGTTCTGCGCCGTCAGATCGTCGATGTCGACGCCCTCGGCCGCGTACGCCTGCACCGCCTTGACGAGATAGTCGGCGTACGCCTCGTAGTGCTCCTCCGTGGGCTGCCGCCCTCCAGCTTGCCGCTGTCCTTCATCCACGCGGGCGCCGACCAGGGCGTGCCCATGACGCGGATGTCGGGGTTGACGCCGAGGGCCTCGCGCAGCAGCGGAAGGATCTCTTTGGTGTCGCGGTCGACGGAGAAGGAGCCCTGCTCGTCCTCGTAGCTGTAGTAGGGGAGTTCGGCCACGAAGTCGGAGCCGCCGAGGGGCTGGCGCAGATAGTCGAGGCCGATGCCGTCGCCGTCGGCGGAGAACAGGCTCCGCATCAGCTTCTCGCGTTCGCCGTCCGGCAGGCCGCTCATCAGCCGCGCAGAGGCCTCGGTGACGGAGGCCCCGGCACCGGTGAACTGCTGCCCCTTCTCGGACGCGTCCACGGCCAGGTCGATGTCCTGCTTCGCGCCGTCGAAGGCGACGTCCGCGCCGCGCTCCAGCCGCTTGCCGCCGTCGGCGGTGGTCACCCACACCTGGGCGGCGGTGGCGGCTTCGCCGCCCGCCGCGGGGGAGTTGTCGCCGTCCGCGCGGGCGGACGGGCCCAGCAGGAGGTGCGTGCCGGCGAGCAGTGTCAGCGCGGTCGCCGAGGCGGCGAGTCTCCGTCTGTGTGTCACGGTGCGGCTCCTTCGTGGGGACGGACGTACGGGGTTGTGGGGACGTGCGGATCGTGGGGCTTCCGGAGTGCGGGGACGTACGGGCGGGGTGCGGGGGGTGCG
>NZ_LJGW01000568.1 GCF_001751255.1 Streptomyces nanshensis
CGGAGACGAGCCCGCCCGTCACCGCCGAGAGGGGGGTGCCGGACGGAGCCGTGACCAGCACGTCGCACGCCGCGTTGCCGCTCGGCGCGCCCGCCGCGCCACCCGTCGCCTGGCCGCCTCCGCGCGGCGCGAGGGTGACAGTCAGCCGGATCTGCATCGGCCCTCCCGGTCCCGACCACCGGTGTGCCCGCAGCGCTGCGGCGAGGCGGTCACCCTCGTCGCGCTCACGCGCCGGCACACATGTCCCACACGGCACAGCACCCGGCCGCGACCGCGC
Source organism: Streptomyces nanshensis (assembly GCF_001751255.1). Classification (GTDB taxonomy): domain Bacteria; phylum Actinomycetota; class Actinomycetes; order Streptomycetales; family Streptomycetaceae; genus Streptomyces; species Streptomyces nanshensis_A. The sequence goes on from NZ_LJGW01000568.1 coordinate 278, forward strand.
GCGTCCACGCGCTCGCGCTCGGTGCTGTCGATGCCGTGAGCATCTTCGCACCCGTCACCGACATCGCGTCCCGCCCGCGGCGCTCAATGATCTTGATTTTGCGCCGTGGTGCGCAAGAGGGCGTGCACGGACACCGCTCCGGATACGATCCGCGCTCCGCGCGGCGACGCCGGAGCGGGTCGGTTACGAGGGCGGTCCGGGGAGGCCACGGAGGGCATGGAGTTCACGGGGTCCACGGGGCCGTGCGGGAACGCGGGTCGCAACCGTCCCCGGCGCGCGGTGCGTCTTTGCCGGAAGTCGCCCGTCCGTCCGCACTCGGCGTCGACCGTTCGCGAGACGGCACTATTGTGGGCGGGATTGCAGTACGACATCAGGGAGCGCATGACGTGCGGCCGGTAGGCAGCAAGTACCTGCTCGAGGAACCGCTGGGCCGCGGCGCCACCGGCACCGTGTGGCGGGCGAGGCAGCGGGAGACGGCGGGCGCCGAGGCGGCCGTGGCCGGTCAGCCCGGCGAGACGGTGGCGATCAAGGTCCTGAAGGAGGAGCTGGCCAACGACCCCGATGTCGTCATGCGCTTCCTGCGGGAGCGCTCCGTCCTGCTCCGCCTGACCCACCACAACATCGTCCGCACACGCGACCTGGTGGTGGAGGGCGATCTCCTCGCCCTCGTCATGGACCTGATCGAGGGCCCGGATCTGCAGCGCTATCTGCGCGAGAACGGCCCGTTCTCGCCGATCGGCGCCGCGCTGGTCACCGCCCAGGTCGCCGACGCGCTGGCCGCGAGCCACACCGACGGCATCGTCCACCGGGACCTCAAGCCCGCCAACGTGCTGCTGGCCGAGGGGCCCGAGGGCATGCGCCCGATGCTCACCGACTTCGGCATCGCGCGGCTCGCGGACTCGCCCGGACTCACGCGCACCCAGGAGTTCGTCGGCACTCCCGCCTATGTGGCGCCCGAGTCCGCCGAGGGCCGCCCGCAGACCTCCGCGGTCGACATCTACGGCGCGGGCATCCTGCTGTACGAGCTGACGACGGGGCAGCCGCCCTTCCGTGGCGGGTCCGCCCTGGAGATGATCCACCGTCACCTCTCCGAGGAACCGGTGCGCCCGCCGAGCATGCCCGACCCGCTGTGGACGGTCGTGGAACGGTGTCTGCGCAAGCGGCCCGAGGAGCGGCCCAGCGCGGTCAATCTCGCGAACGCGCTGCGTACGGTCGCGGCCGGTATCGGAGCACAGTCCACGCCGGACCAGGCGGCGGCCGCGATGGGCGTCGGCGCACTGCTCGCACCCGATCCCGCTCCGGCCGCGGTCCCTGAGACCGGCGGAGCCGGCGGAGCCGGCGGGGGCGGCGGCGCGGGAGCCGCT
>NZ_LJGW01000570.1 GCF_001751255.1 Streptomyces nanshensis
CCAGGCCCTGTACGGCGGCGGCCGGCCCGGCGACGACGCACGCGCCCGCCGCGGCGGCGAACGCACCGCCGGCCTCGGCGGTTCCGCGCCCCAAGTGGCGCGCTGGCTGGGCGACATCAGAACGTACTTCCCCAGCTCGGTCGTCCAGGTCATGCAGCGCGACGCCGTCGAGCGGCTGAACCTCTCCGCGCTGATGCTGGAGCCGGAGATGCTGGAGGCGGTCGAGCCGGACGTCCATCTCGTGGGCACGCTGCTGTCGTTGAAGGCGGCCATGCCGGAGACCAGCAAGGAGACCGCGCGCATGGTCGTGCGCAAGGTCGTCGAGGAGCTGGAGAGGAAGCTGTCCGCCCGTACCCGCTCCGCGGTGACCGGCGCGCTCGACCGCTCGGCACGTGTGAGCCGCCCCCGCCACCGCGACATCGACTGGGACCGCACGATCAGGGCCAACCTCAAGAACTATCTGCCCGAGTACGGGACGGTCGTGCCGGAGCGGCTCGTCGGCTACGGCCGTGCGTCACGCGGGGTGAAGAAGGACGTCATCCTCTGCATCGACCAGTCCGGATCGATGGCCGCGTCCGTGGTGCACGCGTCGGTGTTCGGAGCGGTGCTCGCGTCGATGCGTTCGCTGAGCACGCGCCTCGTCGTCTTCGACACCAGCGTCGTCGACCTCACCGACGCGCTCGACGACCCCGTGGACGTGCTGTTCGGCACCCAGCTCGGCGGCGGCACGGACATCAACAGGGCGCTGGCGTACTGCCAGTCGCAGATCAGCCGCCCCGCCGAGACCGTCGTCGTGCTCGTCAGCGATCTCTACGAGGGCGGCATACGCGACGAGATGCTCAAGCGGGTCGCGCAGATGAAGGCGGCGGGAGTGCAGTTCGTCTCGCTGCTCGCCCTGTCCGACGAAGGGGCACCGGCCTACGACCGTGCGCACGCGAGCGCGCTCGCCGCCCTCGGGGCGCCCGCCTTCGCCTGCACCCCGGACCGCTTCCCGGAGGTGATGGCGGCGGCGGTGGAGAAGCGTCCGCTGCCCGTGCCGGACGACTCGCTGTGACCACCGCGTGAACAAGCTGTGAGGGAGGTTGCGCCGGGGACCGGCTGCCGTGCAAGGATCTCCGTTGTCCGGAACGCAGCGTTCCCGCCGGGCGGTTGACGCCCCGGTACGCATGCGTCTCCGTGTTCTCTCTCCCTGGAAGGTCTCTGCCTTGTCAGCAGTTCCCGCCGTGTCTGCCGCCGTGCGCCCGCCGCACCCGGCCGTCGTACGCCGGGCCCTGCTGACGCTGCTCTTCCTCGGTGGCTTTCTTCTCCTCGCGGTCCTCTTCGGCGGCAGCGCGCACGCGGCCTCCGGTACGGACGGCGCGGACGGTACGGAGCAGCGTGGCCACGCGGCGGCCGGGATGCTGACCTCGAAGTCCGGCGGAGTCCCGGCCTCCGGGGACGCCACCGGTGCCGCGTCCGGCCACGCCGCCTCGGGCGCCTCGGCCCACCAGACGGCTGAACAGGGCCTGAGCAAGGCCCGGTTGACGGAAGAGCGGCGCCGCGCGGCACAGCAGGCCGCCGAGCGTGCCGCCGCCCATGTGATGGGCCCGGTCGCGGACGGCACCGACGGTGCCGCGGCGGCGACCCGTCCCGTCGGACACGTCGTCGGCGAGGTGACCGGCCCGGAGGGCCTGGGCGGACT
>NZ_LJGW01000573.1 GCF_001751255.1 Streptomyces nanshensis
CGGCCGGAGCCGGCGGGCCCCGGTGAGCACGTAGCTGACACCGGCACCGCGTGAGCCGCCGGGTGAGCCGCCGGGTGAGCCGCAGCCTCGCGCGGTCGTCCGTCCCATGACCGCCCTCGTCCCCGTTCCCCTCCCGCGATCGTCGGGGTGTGACCCCCGTCGTGCCCCAACTCCCGTTCCCCGTCCGTACGTCGACAAGGAAGAGCCGTGCGCCATCTCAGTGCCGAGATACTCGCGGCCGGTCCGGAGCCCGTGGATCCCATCAGCTCCGCCGGCAGTCTTCAGCTCGGGCTCGCAGCCCTGGCCGGTATCGCCGTCATCGTCCTCCTCATCACCCGCTTCAAGGTCCATGCGTTCCTGGCGCTGACCCTGGGCACGCTCGTGCTCGGTGCCGTGGCCGCCGCTCCGCTGGACAAGACCGTCGAGAGCTTCTCCACGGGCCTGGGCGACACCGTCTCCGGCGTGGGCGTGCTCATCGCGCTGGGCGCGATGCTCGGCAAGCTGCTCGCCGACTCCGGCGGCGCCGACGAGATCGTCGACACGATCCTCGCCAGGACCGGCGACCGCGCCATGCCGTGGGCGATGGCGCTGATCGCGGGCATCATCGGGCTGCCGCTGTTCTTCGAGGTCGGCCTCGTGCTGATGATCCCGGTGCTGCTGCTCGTCGCCCGGCGCGGCAACTACTCCCTGATCCGGATCGGCATTCCCGCCCTCGCGGGCCTGTCCGTCATGCACGGCCTGGTGCCGCCGCACCCCGGACCGCTCGCCGCGATCGACTCCGTGCACGCCAACCTCGGTGTGACGCTGGCCTTCGGCGTGCTGGTGGGCATCCCGACGCTCGTCGTCTCCGGGCCGCTCTTCGCCCGCTTCGCCGCGCGCTGGGTGGACGTACAGCCGCCGGAGGGGATCGTTCCGGAGCGTGCGTCGAAGGATCTGGAGCGCCGTCCGAAGTTCGCGGTCACCGTGGCGACCGTCCTGCTTCCCGTCGTGCTGATGCTCGCCAAGGCGCTGGCCGACATCGTCGTGGACGACGCGGAGAACCCCGTACAGCGTGTACTGGACGTCGTGGGCTCGCCGTTGATCGCGCTGCTCGCGGCGGTGGTCGTCGCGATGTTCACGCTGGGCAGGGCGGCGGGCTTCACCAAGGGGCGGATCACCGAGACCGTCGAGAAGTCGCTGATGCCGATCGCCGGGATCCTGCTGATCGTCGCCGCGGGCGGCGGCTTCAAGCAGACGCTCGTCGACGTCGGCGTCGGCGAGATGATCCTCGACCTGTCCAAGAGCTGGTCCGTCCCGGCGCTGCTGCTGGGCTGGCTGATCGCGGTCCTCATCCGGCTGGCGACCGGTTCCGCGACGGTGGCGACGATCTCGGCCGCCGGACTCGTCGCGCCGCTCGCCGCCGACATGAACACCGCGCAGGCGGCGCTGCTGGTGCTGGCCGTCGGCGCGGGCTCCCTCTTCTTCAGCCACGTCAACGACGCGGGCTTCTGGATGGTGAAGGAGTACTTCGGGATGAGCGTCGGACAGACGCTCAAGACCTGGTCGGTGATGGAGACGCTGATCTCCGTCGTGGCGCTGGTCTTCCTGCTGCTGCTCTGGCTCGTCGTCTAGGGCGCGTCCGTCCCCGGCTCGCGCGGCCGGCGGCCCCGCCACCCCGAGTGGACGGTTCCGCCGGCCGCCCTCGTGCGGCGGTCCGCCGTCGGCTCAGCCCAGCGCCGCGCGCTTGAGGGCCCGTA
>NZ_LJGW01000567.1 GCF_001751255.1 Streptomyces nanshensis
CCGGCGGCCCGCAGGCGTACGGCTTCCCGCAGCAGGGCCCGCCCGCCGGTCAGCCGCCGGCCGCGGCGCCCCCGCCCGCGTACGGCTATCCGCAACAGCAGCAGCAACCGCAGCAGCCCACGGGCCTGCCCACCGTCGGCCCCGGCTATATGGCGGTGCTGCGCTACCGCGCCCCGGACGGCTCGGAGCAGCAGCTCATCCGGCGCTCCGCGCCCGGCACCCCGCACCCCGAGTGGCAGATCCTGCACGAGCTGCGCGGCATGAACGTCCCGCCGCAGCAAGTCGTGGAGCTGCACACGGAGTTGGAGTCCTGCGAGCTGCCCGGCGGCTACTGCGCCCGCATGATCCGTGAGACATGGCCGCAGGTACGGGTCACACACACCGCCCCGTACGGCCGTGACCACGCGACCCGTCAGCAGGGCATGCGCCATCTCCTGGAGCACCAGGGCGAGTTGCACCAGGTCGCGGACGGGCCCGCGCGTCCCGCGCCGTGCCGGGTGCCGCTGCCGCCGCAGCACCAGATCCCGCCCGTGCCGCCGGTGCCGCCGGACGTGCTGGGGCAGGAGCTTGCGCAGGCGTTCGGGCCGCAGGCCGTCTTCCGCTTCGACCAGCACGCCGTCTCGCGTCAGGGCGTGCCCGACATCGTCGGGCAGACGCTGGTACGGGCGGGCCTGCCGATGGACGTCAACCCGTTCTTCTGGGCGCAGGCCCAGCCGGGCCGGCCCGTGCCGACCCTCGCCGAACTCGCCCAGGAGCGCGGGGTGCAGCCCGCCGCGGACGCGGGCTCGTATCTGGTGATGGGCAACGACTTCGGCCGGCAGCTCTGCGTGCAGTACGGCACGGCGCACATCGTGGCCGTACCGCTGGAGGGCGGGCCCGAAGGGCAGCCCGCGCAGCCGCAGTTCGTGAGCACCGGGCTGCCGGAGTTCGTACGGACGCTCGCGCTGCTCGGGCGGATGTGGCCGCTGCGGTACGGGCTGACGCAGGAGCAGGCGGGGCGCTGGACGGTCGACTTCCAGGCCCAGCTCGCCGCGCTGGACCCGGCCGCGTTCTCCTCGCCGGAGAACTGGTGGGCGGTGCTGCTGGAACAGATGTGGGACGGGCTCTTCTAGCCCCGTCCGCATCCCGGCACCCGCTCCGGTTCCGGTTCCGGCCCCGGTCCTCCACCCTTTCCGGCTCTTCTCACGGCCCGTCGCGCCGTCACCCTCTCGGATGGTCTGTCCCGTCCGGGAGGTGACGGGCGGCGGGCCGTCGCCGTGTGCGCATCGCCGCAGGTGCCGCGCGTCCGTCCTGCGCAGACGCACCCGCCGTGCCCAACCCCGGTGGTGTGACGCCCCGTTCGTGGCGCACTCGTAGGGAGTGTCGCGTTAGGGGCGCTTCGCTCGGATAAAGAAGGATGTGCCTCCGCCGACGAGTGTGTTGCCGAGGTAAGGGGCTCGAAATGGGTGCGTCGCCGCACGGGTTCACCGTTGTACGGGGCCGTGGCTACCGGCCCGAGCAGGTCGACGAGGCGCTGGACGGCCTGTTCGGGGAGCAGGAGGAGGCCCGCGCGCGCCTCGCCCGGCTCGTCGCCGAGCAGGGCGAACTCACCGCCGAGACCGAGCGGTTGCGGGCGCTGGCCGCGACGCTGCCGCCGCCCGCGTACGAGTCCCTCGGCGCCCACGCCGGGAAGCTGCTGACCCTCGCCGAGTCGGAGGCCGCGGACGTACGGGCGGCGGCCGAGGCGGACGCGGCGCGCACCA
>NZ_LJGW01000575.1 GCF_001751255.1 Streptomyces nanshensis
GGCGGGCGCCGTTGTGGCTGCCCGCCCGCCGCGGAGCGAGACGTGTCCTGCTTCCGGCTGCGGGTGATGGCCGCGGTGCCGGATAGGGGCGGCAGGGTCAGGAAGCGGTCGGTCCGTAGCGCCGCGCGAACTCGGCGGTGGTTTCGGCCAGTTCCCGTACTTCGTCGAGGGTGCGGGCCCGGCGGCTGGCCCAGGCGTCGATGTCGATGCAGGGGTTGCCGTTGCGGGCGGTCACCACGGCCTGCATGGCCTTCATGGTCACCCAGTAGACGTCGCGGTCCTCGGTCTTCCCCAGCGCTTCCCGGAGGGTGAAGTCGCGCTGCGGAAGGCACTGGTCGCGCAGCCACTGGATCACGGCGCGGATGGAATTCGCCGTCGTCGACTGTTCGTTGACCGTGTTCAGAGCGCCGGCGTCGGTGTCCTCGCTGATCTGCTTCACCCAGCGCCGCTCCTCAAGGAGCCGGATGACGAAGCCCAGGTGCTCGGCGACCTCGGCCCCGGTGACCGGCGTTCCCGACAGGCCGATCCAGTCGGGGGTGCCGTACACGGGGCGCATCTCCTTGGCCGCGACCTCGAACAGGTGCTGCTCGTCGGGGTGTTCGCCGGTTGCCGCCTGCGTCGTTACGGTGTCAGATGCCATGCGTCCTCCTGGTGGTCTCGTGCTGGTGTCGACCGACGAGCAGTCGTCTGGTGCTGTCGACCAGTCGGCCGGTCCGGTCCCGGAGCCCGCGCGCATCGTGTGCGGCGGGTATCCGGGGCCAGGCCGGTCGGCAGGGGCAGTTCAGGTCCTGCGGGGTGCGCGGGGATGCGCTTCGTGGACGGCCGCCGTGTTGGCGGCGGCGAGGGTGACGTCGATCGCGTCCTCCGCGCGGCGTCCGGGCATCTGGTTCCAGTCGCCGATCAGCCGGGGGTGCCGGGTCTCGTGGACCTGCCCGCGGCGGCGGAGTTCGGCGAGGACGTACGCGGCGGCGCGGTGTGCGGTTTCGGGAATGCCGACGCCGAGAGAGACCGCAGCGCAGATCGCTCCGCACAGGCAGCGGCGTCCTCGCAGGTCACGCAGGTGGTGCGGTTTCTGCTGCCAGCCCCACTCGCGGAGGATGTGTGCGGCGACGTAGAGCTGCGTGGAGGGGCCGTGGCTGATGTCGGTGCGGTGGGCGAGGTGCGCCCAGTCCGGCAGTGCTCGTGCGAGGAGGCCGGGCAGTTTGATGTCGAACGGCGGGCGGGTGCCGTACGGGGCGGGCTGCGGCTGGCCGATGCCGGCGTCGGCTTCGAGTTCGGCGACGGTCTTGGTGACCAGGCGCCGGGCTGCGCCGTCGGCGGGGGCGGTGCGGTCGTAGGCCGCGACCAGGTCGTTGAACTGCTGTGTCACGTCGGGGGGTTCGACAAGTGTCGTGACGGCCTGGAGCGCGGCGGTGTCGAGTTGGGCAGGGGTGAGGGCGGTGGCGGCCACGGTGGGCTCCTTGAGGGTCCGTTGGCCGCCAGCGGCGGCGATGGTCAGGCGATGTGGCTGCTGATCTGGCTGAAGACGTCCAGGCAGGCGGCGGTCGCCGAGTTGAGCGGCGGGGCGATGGGGGTGTCGGCGGCGTAGAAGCCCAGGAGCCCGGTGAGCAGGGCGCCGAGGACGGGCATGCGGCCGGTGTAGATGAGTGCGCCGACGACGGCGAGCAGTAACAGAACGAGGGAGATGCTGATGATCACGGTGGGGCTCCTTGTGGATAGGGCTGGGGGCGGCAGCCGGTTCGGCTGCCG
>NZ_LJGW01000566.1 GCF_001751255.1 Streptomyces nanshensis
GAGATGCCGCCCTCCCTGGCTCGTGACCTGCGCCGCTGGGCGACGGGCACGGCGAGCTGGCTGCGGACCTCCGGCGCCCGGCTGGTGATCGCCTGCGGGCCCGAACTCTGGGCCGAGCTGGGCGAGTTGCTGCCTGCGGAGCTGCTGTACGGCGGCGTCGAGCGCGGCCAGGCCGCGGACGGCGCACGGGACGGTGCGCCCCCGTGCGTCCACCTCGGCGAGCTGTACGGGCCGCAGGCGGCGCGCGCCCGCGAGCTGTACGGCGTCGGTGCGGGCGAGACGGCTCCCGCGGACGCCGGGCATCCCCTCGCCCTGCGGATGCTCGCGGAGATCCACGCGGCACAGGGTCCCGCAACGGGCGGCGCGCACCGCGACGTCCACGGCTGGCCGACCGCCGTCACCGGGGACGCCCCGCCGGGACGCGACGACATCTTCGACGCCCACCTCGACCTCGTCGCCCTGCGGATCGCGAACAGGCTGGCGCGTACGGCTGTTGGACCGGCGTGTTCCGCCCGTACGCTCCGCAGGCTCGCCGCCCGTACGGCCGGAGCGCTGCACGAGGCCGCCCGGCGCTGTCTCGGACAGGGACAGGGCGCCTTGCGGCGGGACGACTTCGACGCGGTGTTCCCACGCCGGGGCGGCTGGGCGGACGCCGTGCTCGCGGAGGGGGTCATGGAGGCGGCCGGCGACGAATTCCGGTTCGCCGACGAGGAGTTCGGCGACTGGCTCCAGGGCCGCCATCTCGACGTCGACGCCGCGCTGGACGCCCTCGTCCACGGGGCGGGCGCCGACGCGCGGGACGGTGCGCCTCGGCATCCGGTCTCCGCCGCCGTACTGCCCCGGCACCGCGTCGGTGTCGTCGTCCACGCGCTGGTGCTCGGCGCACGCCTGGACGGTACGGCCGCGCTGGAGCGGCGGCTGCGGCCGCTGGCCGAAGTCGCCCTGGCAGGCGGGGAGTCCGGGGCCGTGTGGTGGGCACGCACGCTGCTCCGCGAGACGCTGCTGCGCCTGCCCGACGCCCGTCCCTGTGACGGGCTGCTGCGCGGGCTGGCCGAGCGCATCGCCGACGGGGACGCGGACGAGGGGGACGCGTGCGGCGGATACGGGCGCGAGCGGGCGTGCGCGGACGGCCCGTCGTACCCCGACGGCTTCGGGCCGTCGTTCTGGCGTGGGCTCGCCCTGCCGACGGCGCAGCGCACCGGACTGCTGCGCCTGCTGCTGCCCGCGGACCCGCCGCCGTCCGGACCGGGCGGCAGACGCGAGGAGGAACGCTTCCTCGACGTCGTCGCCGACATGCTGGAAGCGGAACCGGCGACCGTACTGCCGCTGCTGTGCGGCTGGTTCACGGACCGGCGCCCGCTCGCGGACCGCCACCGGGACGGCAGGGAATCCGGCGACGTGTGCCGACTGCCGCGTCCCACCGTCGCGTCGGCCGCGCAGGCCCTGCTCTACACCCACCGCCGCCTGGCGCTGGACACCACGCTGGACCTGCTGACCGACGCGTGCCATCCGCGCGCCGACGAACTCCTCGGCGACCTCGCCCAGGAGGAGCCCGCCGCACTGTGCCGCGCCGTCGAACGCTGGGCGCGGCAGGAGAGCGCGCTGCGGCAGATCGCCGCCGCCGAGTACGGGCCGCGCATGGTCGCCCGTGCCCGTACGGACGACGACCGGCTGCGCCTGGAGCGCGGCGCACAGGCCCTGCTGCGGATCCCCGGCGACCCCTCGGCGTACGCCACCGCCGCGCTGGCGATGC
>NZ_LJGW01000572.1 GCF_001751255.1 Streptomyces nanshensis
CGGCGGTCCGCCGCCGCTCCGGACGGCGAGGCAGGCGACGGCGGCCGGCCCTCACCGTCCGCCACGGCCCCGCAGCCCGCCCCGTCCGCGCAGCCCTCCCGGCCCTCTCCGTCGTCCCAGGACAGCAGGGGTGCCGAGGGCGCTGCGTAAGCTCCTCGTTCCCGGGTGTGAGCGCCGGTGTCGGCGGTGCCTGGCACAATGACCGGGCAGGTTCACGAGCGAGCGAGACGATCGAAGGAGACAGCGTGGCCACCGCAGGTCCCCCCGTCCGCGGCAGGTCGACGCGGCAGCGCGCAGCCGTCTCGGCGGCGCTGGCCGAAGTCGAGGAGTTCCGCAGTGCGCAGGAGCTCCACGACATGCTCAAGCACCGCGGGGACTCGGTAGGGCTGACCACGGTCTACCGCACGCTCCAGTCCCTCGCGGACGCCGGCGAGGTCGACGTGCTGCGCACCGACGACGGCGAATCCGTCTACCGCCGCTGCCACAGCGACGACCACCACCACCATCTGGTGTGCCGCCACTGCGGCAAGGCCGTCGAGGTCGAGGGCCCGGCCGTGGAGAAGTGGGCCGACTCCATCGCCGAGGAGCACGGCTTCGTGGACGTCGGCCACACCGTGGAGATCTTCGGTACGTGCGGGGAGTGCGCCGCCGCGAAGTGACCGCCGGGGGCGGGACGTACGTGACGCACCGCGCGCCCCGGTCCCTACGCCCGGCGGTCCCGGCGGATCTCCGCCCCGCCGCTACGGCTTCTTGCCGCCGTCCTTCGCCCCGCCGAAGCGCCGGTCGCGCTGGGCGTACTCGAGGCAGGCGCGCCACAGGTCGCGGCGGTCGAAGTCCGGCCACAGCACGTCCTGGTAGACCATCTCGGCGTAAGCGCTCTGCCAGATCAGGTAGTTGGAGGTGCGCTGCTCGCCGGAGGGGCGCAGGAAGAGGTCCACGTCCGGCATGTCCGGGTAGTACATGTACCTGGCGAGGGTCTTCTCGTTCACCTTCGCCGGGTCCAGCTTTCCCGCCCGTACGTCCTCGGCGAGCGCCTGCGCCGCGTCCGCGATCTCGGCGCGGCCGCCGTAGTTGACGCAGAAGTAGAGCGTCATCGCGTCGTTGTCGACGGTCTGTTCCTGCGCGACCTGCAACTCGCGGACGACGGACTTCCACAGTTTCGGCATCCGGCCGACCCAGCGGATGCGGATGCCCAACTCGTCCATCTCGTCGCGGCGGCGGCGGATGACGTCCCGGTTGAAGTTCATCAGGAAGCGCACCTCTTCCGGCGAGCGCTTCCAGTTCTCCGTGGAGAAGGCGTACAGGGAGAGGTTCTTCACGCCCATCTCCAGGCAGCCCTTGAGGACGTCGAGCACGACGCCCTCGCCGACCTTGTGCCCCTCGGTACGCGGCAGTCCCCGCTGTTTCGCCCAGCGGCCGTTGCCGTCCATGACACAGGCCACATGGCCGGGGACGAGCTCCGGCGGGATCTCGGGCGGGCGTTCACCGGAGGGGTGCGGCTCGGGTGTGACGTACTCGCGACGCTGCCTGTTCAGCATTGCGCGGCGTGCCATGGTCGTTCAGCTCCAGGGATGGGACGGGTCCGGGGACGGGGTTCGCGGTACTGCGGTACGGGCTTACGGCGGGACGGCGTTGTGCGGGGCGGCCCGCGCCGTACGGGTCCGGCCGTACGGACGGTGCGGCAGACCCCGGCGAGCGTAGCCGACGGCCGCGCGTCGCCGCCGGTCAGGACTGCCGGGACGGCTCCTCGCCGCCCCCGGGGTCTTCGGCCGCCGGGCGGCG
>NZ_LJGW01000571.1 GCF_001751255.1 Streptomyces nanshensis
GCCCCGCGGCGGCAGCGGCCGGCGCGGGCCCGCGCCGTACGGCCTCCGGCTCCATCGCCGTACAGGGCGCGAAGGCGCGGGTGGCGCGCGCGGGGCGGATCTATGTGGAGGGGCGGCACGACGCGGAGCTGGTCGAGAAGGTGTGGGGCGACGATCTGCGCATCGAGGGCGTGGTCGTGGAGTACCTGGAGGGCGTGGACGATCTGCCCGCCGTCGTACGGGACTTCGCGCCCGGCGCGGACGCGCGGCTCGGGGTGCTCGTCGACCACCTGGTGCCGGGCTCGAAGGAGTCGCGCATCGCGGCGGAGATCACGGACGAGCATGTGCTCGTGGTCGGCCACCCCTACATCGACGTCTGGGAGGCGGTGAAGCCCTCGGCCCTCGGCATCGACGCCTGGCCGCGGGTGCCGCGCGGGCAGGACTGGAAGACCGGGGTGTGCCGCGCGCTGGGCTGGGAGGAGAACACCGGCGCGGCATGGCAGCGGATCCTGTCCCACGTCCGCGACTACCGGGATCTGGAACCGGCCCTGCTGGGCCGGGTGGAACAGCTCATCGACCATGTGACGGTGGGCTTCTCGTAGACGGGCGCCCCTTCCGGGAGCGCCACGGGCGCGGTCCGCGGGCGGCGGCGCACGGGCGCCGTCCGCGGCACCGGCACACGTCGCGGACAATGGACGTATGCCCTCCGCACTGCCCGACGGCGAGCCCGTGCCCGAAAGCGGCGCTCTGCCGGACGACGCCCTCGCCGGACGCGACGCCCGTCCGCTGGGGTTCTATCTGCATGTGCCGTACTGCGCGACGCGGTGCGGCTACTGCGACTTCAACACCTACACCGCCGCCGAACTGCGCGGCTCCGGCGGCGTGCTCGCCTCGCGCGAGAACTACGCGGCCACCCTCGCCGACGAGATCCGCCTCGCCCGCAAGGTGCTCGGCGACGATCCGCGTCCCGCCGCCACGGTCTTCGTCGGGGGCGGCACGCCCACGCTGCTGCCGCCGGAGGACCTCGGCGCGATGCTGGCGGCCGTACGGGAGGAGTTCGGGCTCGCGGCGGACGCGGAGGTGACCTGCGAGGCGAATCCGGAGTCCGTGGACCCGGCGTATCTGGAACGGCTGCGTGCGGCGGGCTTCAACCGGATCTCGTTCGGCATGCAGAGCGCACGCCCTCATGTGCTGAGCGTCCTGGACCGCCGGCACACGCCCGGACGTCCCGAGGCGTGCGTCGCGGAGGCTCGGGCGGCGGGCTTCGCACACGTCAACCTCGATCTGATCTACGGCACGCCCGGCGAGAGCGACGCGGACTGGCGGGCCTCGCTGGACGCCGCGCTGGGCGCCGGTCCCGACCATGTCTCGGCGTACGCGCTGATCGTCGAGGAGGGCACCCAGCTCGCCCGCCGCATCCGGCGCGGCGAGGTGCCGCCGACGGACGACGACCAGCACGCGGACCGCTATCTCATCGCGGAGGAGGCCCTCTCCGCGGCCGGCATGCGCTGGTACGAGGTCTCCAACTGGGCCACGGCCGGGGACACTTCGGCACGCTGCCGCCACAACGAGCTGTACTGGACGGGCGCCGACTGGTGGGGCGCGGGTCCCGGCGCGCACTCCCATGTGGGCGGCGTGCGCTGGTGGAACGTGAAGCATCCCGCGGCCTACGCACAGGCGCTCGGCGAGGGCCGCTCCCCCGGCGCGGGCCGTGAGGTGCTCGGCGCGGAGGACAGGCGGGTGGAGCGCATCCTGCTGGAGCTGCGCCTCGCGGCGGGCTGCCCGCTCGCGCTGCTCGCCCCCGACGGAGCGCGCGCCGCCGAACGCGCCCTCGCGGACGGGCTGTTGG
>NZ_LJGW01000577.1 GCF_001751255.1 Streptomyces nanshensis
CGTGCGCAGCACCGCGCGAGGCGCCGCCCGCGCCCGGCGCGGGCCGTCCGCCTTGCCGTCGACCGGCTCCCGGTCCGTCCTGGTCCCGTATCACTCGTCACCGCCGGGACGATGGTGGCACGAGGCCGCCCTGCGGCAAGAGCCCAGGGCCGCCCCGCGGCAGGAGCCCAGGGCCGCGGCGGGCGGCTGTCGGTGGGGTGCGGCACCATTGCCCGCATGCACGCACCCGGTCCGTCCCGGCCGCCCGACCCCTCCGAACCGCCCGAGCTGCCCGAGTACGCGGAGCGGGTGCTGGAGGTCGCCGAGCACATCCCGTCCGGGCGGGTCATGACGTACGGCGACATCGCCGAGTGGCTGGAGGAGGGCGGCCCGCGCCAAGTGGGCCGGGTCATGGCCCTGTACGGAGGCGCGGTGCCGTGGTGGCGGGTCGTACGGTCCGACGGCGTGCTGCTGCCCGGCAAGGAGCTGCGTGCGCTGGAGCACTACAGGGCGGAGGGCACACCGATGCGTGAAGCGGGCCGCACCACGGAAGGGCACACTCCGCGGATCGACATGAGGAGGGCGCGGTGGGACGGCGAGATCTGACCCCGCACTGCGGCTGCTCACAGCTACCACCTTCCGCCATCCTCGCTCGCCGCTCGTGCCGGGCCACCCGTACGGAGTACGCGAGTACTGCGCTGCGGCCCGTGTGCCCGCTGGCGTAGCGTCTGCACCCGTCAGCACAGCCCCTCCCCGAGGCGATCCACGTGAGCTCCTCCATCCCGTCCGACGAGCACCGGCCGGGGCCCGGCGCCGGTACGGGCCCCGGCGCGGGCGCCGGCGCCTACCGGCTGGTGCGCAGCAGGCCGGACCCGGTGGACCCTCCTGCCTTGGACGCACAGCAACGCGCGGTGGTTGACCATTCCGGCGGCCCGTTGCTGGTCCTGGCGGGCCCGGGCACGGGCAAGACCACGACGCTCACCGAAGCCGTAGCGGAGAGGGTAAAGGCGGGAGGCGATCCCGAGCGCATCCTCGTCCTCACCTTCAGCCGCAAGGCGGCCGTCGAACTGCGCGACCGCATGGCCGCACGCCTGACGGGCCTGCCCGGCCGTCCGTCCGCTCCGCAGGCCACGACCTTCCACTCGTACTGCTACGCCCTCGTACGCGCGCACCAGGACGCCGAACTCTTCGCCGAGCCGCTGCGGTTGCTCTCCGGGCCCGAACAGGACCTGTACATCCGGGAGTTGCTGGAGGGCCAGCTCGATCTGGAGGCGGAGGGCCGCGCCCGTACGGCCTGGCCCGGCGAGCTGCGCTCGTGCCTGACCACGCGCGGCTTCGCCGACGAGGTGCGTGCCGTGCTCGCCCGCAGCCGCGAACTGGGCCTCGGCCCGGCGGAGTTGGGCGACTTCGCGCGGCGTACGGGACGTCCCGACTGGTCGGCCGCGGCGGACTTCCTCGCCGAGTACCTCGACGTGCTCGACGTCCAAGGCGTCCTCGACTACGCGGAGTTGGTGCACCGCGCCGTACTGCTCGCCGAGAGCGAGAGCGTCGCCGAGGAGCTGCGCGGGCGGTACGACGCGGTCTACGTCGACGAGTACCAGGACACCGACCCCTCCCAGGTGCGGCTGCTGCGGGCGCTGGCGGGTGCCGGCCGTACGCTCGTCGTCTTCGGCGACCCGGACCAGTCGATCTACACCTTCCGCGGCGCCGACGTGAACGGAGTCCTCGACTTCCCGCACGTCTTCCGGCAGCGCTCGGGCGCGCCCGCGCCGGTGCGCGTGCTGACCTCGGGGCGGCGCAGCGGCGCGAGCCTGCTGGAGGCCACACGGGAGATCGCCCGCCGCATCCCGCTGGCGCGGCTGCCCGCGGAGGCCGTAC
>NZ_LJGW01000578.1 GCF_001751255.1 Streptomyces nanshensis
TACCCGCGTGCGCGAGGCGCGTCAGGGCCCGGACGGGCCGAGCCGCCCGCGCACGCGGGTACGCCCGCCGGTCACTTCGGCGGCATCAGCACGGAGTCGACGAGGTGCACCGTCGCGTTGGCCGTCCGTACGTTGCCGCAGCCCACGGCCGCCTCGTCGTTGACCTTGTAGGAGTCGCCGGAGCCCGAGGTGGTGAGCTTCTCCTTCGCCAGGGTCGGGTACGAGCCGTCGGCCAGCTTCTCCTTCGGCAGCTTCTCGCCCACCACGTGGTAGGTGAGGACCTTGGTCAGCATCTTCTTGTCGCTCATCACCTTCTTCAGATCGGCCTTCGGCACCTTCTCGAACGCCTCGTTCGTC
Organism: Streptomyces nanshensis; assembly: GCF_001751255.1. GTDB lineage: Bacteria > Actinomycetota > Actinomycetes > Streptomycetales > Streptomycetaceae > Streptomyces > Streptomyces nanshensis_A. Next base: position 358 of record NZ_LJGW01000578.1, read on the forward strand.
GGCGCGAAGACGGTGATGTCCTTCGCGCTGTTGAGGGTGTCGACCAGGCCCGCCTTCTTCACCGCGCCGACCAGCGTGGACAGTTCGGGATTGTGGGACGCGGCCGTGGCGACCGGGTCCTGGGCCATGCCCTGGAAGCTGCCCTTGCCGGTCTTCGGCACGGACGTGCAGGCCGGGCCGAACTCGCCGCCCGCGGTGGGCTTCTGCTCCTTCGAGGTGTCCTTGGGAGCCTCGGACTTCTTGCCGTCGGCGCTCGTGCCGCCGCCGTCACCGCCGTCGCCGGAACACGCGGTGACGCCCAGCGGCAGCAGCGCGACGGCGGTGGCGGTGAGCAGGGTCCTGCGGATACGGGTGGTGTTCATCTGCTGACTTCTCCTTCTGCGGGTGAACGGGGTTGCTGTTTCGGGGAGTCGGAGGCCGGGAGACCCGGCGAGGCCGTCCGGACCGGAGGTCGGGAGGAGGCCGTAGGGCCGGGAAGCCGGCCGGGGTGTCATGCCACGTCGACCACCACCGAGTGCCGTCCGGTCGCGCCGTCCGGTACGGTCCCGGCGCGCTCGGCGGTCTGTGTCTCGCCGTCCCTGTCGGTGGCCCGTACCTGGAGGCGGTGGCTGCCGGAGGCGGCGGGCCACTCCCACATCCACTGCCGCCAGGTGTCGCGGCTGTCCTCGGCCGCGAGCCGTGCCCGGTGCCAGGGGCCGTCGTCGACCCGTACCTCGACGCGGTCGATGCCGCGGTGCTGTGCCCAGGCCACGCCGGCGACCCGTACGGTGCCGGGCCTGAGCGAGGCCAGCGGGCGGGGAGTGTCGATGCGGGACTGGGTCTTGACGGGCGCCTCGCGCGCCCAGTCCCGCTTGACCCAGTAGACGTCGTAGTCGTCGAACGAGGTCAGCTCCAGCTCCCGGAGCCACTTGCACGCGGAGACATAGCCGTAGAGGCCGGGGACGACCATGCGGACGGGGAAGCCGTGCGCGAAGGGCAGCGGTTCGCCGTTCATGCCGACGGCGAGCAGGGCGTCCCGCCCGTCCATGACCGTCTCCACCGGGCTGCCCAGCGTCATGCCGTCCGTGGAACGGGCCACGAGCTGGTCGGCCGCACCGCCCTCGGAGGGCGGACGCACCCCCGCCTCGCGCAGCAGCGCGGCCAGCGGGACGCCGAGCCAGACCGCGGTGCCGGTGTAGGAGCCGCCGACCTGGTTGGAGACACAGGTGAGCGTGATGCGCCGCTCGACCAGCGGGCGGCGGAGGAGAGCGGCGAAGTCCAGTGCCAGCGGCCGGAGTACGCCCTTTCCGTGCACGCGCAGCGTCCAGTCGGCCACGTCGAGGCGGGGCACGGTGAGCGCGGTGTCCACGCGGTAGAAGTCACCGTTGGGCGTGGTGAACGGCGGGACGCCGTCGATGCCGAGGTCCGCACCGCGGGGGACGGGCGCCGCCCGTGAGGCGGGCGCGGGCAGACGGACGGTCGAGCGGGAGGCCGCGGCGCGGGCCCGGCGTGCGGAGTTGAGCCCG
>NZ_LJGW01000569.1 GCF_001751255.1 Streptomyces nanshensis
GGGGTTCGAGGCCGCGGCACGCGAGGCGGCCTCCGCGCCGGAGCGCCGGTCGCGGTCCGCGAAGGGCTCCGCGTCACGTTCCCGGAAGCCGCAGACCGGGACGTCGCAGGGCGGGCGACCGACGCGAGAGAAGACGCGGACGAAGCAGCGGAAGAGCCGGCAGGAGCGTGAGCAGGACCGGCGGGACCAGCGGGCCCGTCAGCAGGAAGCGGAGGCGGCCCGCGCCGCCCGCGAAGCCGCCGACCAGGCCGGGCAGCGGCGGCGCGAAGCGGACGACGCGTGGGAGGAGGCGTCCGCGGAGACGGCACGGTTGCGCGCGGACCGCGAGGAGGCGGAGGAACGTGTCGAGCGGCTGCGCGGCGAACTGCGCGAGGCGGACGGGCAGCGCAAGGAGTGCCGGAAGCGCGAACGTGAGGCGGAGCGTGCCGAGCGCACGGCCCGGCGGAGGGCGGACGCGGCCGCCGAGGCGGAGGAACGCGCGCGGGAGGCGGTGCCCGCCCGGTGAGTCCACGTCCGTACGACCGGTCCGCATCCGTACGACGGCGTACCGCCCCCTCCGTAGCGGTCGCGGGGCTCCGCTCCCTCAGCTCTTCCGCGGTCGCTCCCGGACCACGTCCTCCGGCCGCTTGTCCTCGCGCAGCCCCAGATAGCGCGGATGCCGCAGCCGTCCGTCGCGCGTCCACTCGGTGAAGCCGATCTGCGCGACAAGCCGCGGTGCGACCCAGTGGGCTCCCTTCTCGCGTACCGGATCGGCGAACGGCGAGCGCTGCGTGGCCAGTTCGTCGAGCCGGCGGCGCAGGTCGAGCAGCGTGGCCCGGTCGTATCCGGTGCCGACCTTGCCCGCGTACCGCAGCCGGCCCTCCTCGTAGTGGCCGAGCAGCAGCGCCCCGAACCCCGTTCTGCTGCCCGCGGGTTCGGTGAAGCCGCCGACGACGAACTCCTGCCCCTTGCCGCACTTCAGCTTCAGCCAGTCCGGCGAGCGGCGTGCGAGGTACCGGCCGTCCGCGACCTTGGCGATCAGGCCCTCCCAGCCGCGTGCGCACGCCTCGTCCAGCAGCTCCTGCCCGCCGGAGTTGCGGTGCGTGGTGAAGCGCAGCGGGCCGTGGAAGGACAGCGCACCGCGCAGCAGCGACTTACGGGTGCGCAGCGGCAGCGCCCGTACGTCCGCGCCGTCCAGCCGCAGCAGGTCGAAGACGTAGTAGTAGACGGCGACTCCGCTGGCCCGCGCCTGCCGGGGGTCGGTGAGCTGGAGCCGCTGCTGGAGCCGGGAGAAGTCCGTGCGTCCGCCGGCGAAGGCGACGACCTCGCCGTCGACGGTGAAGTCCGGGCAGTCCTGCGCGGCGAGGGCGTCGTCGATCTCGGGGTAGGTGCCGTTCAGATGCTGGCCCGTACGGGAGAGCAGCCGTACGCGTCCCGCTTCCCGTACGGCGAGGAGGCGTACGCCGTCGAGTTTCCGCTCGAAGATCCAGCCGCCCCGGCTGAAGTCCCGCCGGTCGCTGAGGGTGGCCAGCATGGGGCCGGCGGCGAGGTCGGCGCCGGAGGCCGCGTCGCGGAGCCGGCGGCGGTGCTCGTCGGACAGCCCGTCCAGCAGTGTGCTCATGGCACGGCTCCTCCCGGGTCGGGGAGGTGGCAGGTACCCGGCGGGTGCGGGTGCCATGCCGTACGGCCCTGACGGGGCGACGGGACCCGGAGGGGCCCGACCGCGGGAGCCGACCAGGGGGGCGCCGGGGTCAGAGGCGCCCCGGGCCGAGCACTTCGTCGCAGGCCGCGCGGAGCCGCCGTACCCCTTCCGCGATCTCCGCGTCGCCGGATGCGGGCGCGAAGCTCAGCCGCAGATGGCGCGCGGCGGGCTCGGCCGCGAAGTACGCCCGGCCCGGGGCGACGGAGA
>NZ_LJGW01000574.1 GCF_001751255.1 Streptomyces nanshensis
CGACAACCGGGCCGAGGACCCCGAGACGGCCGAGGCTCCGGACGGGACCGTCACCGCGACGAAGTCCGAGGCGCCCGACGACGGTCCCGGGCGCACACGGGGCGGCGGCGCCGACGATCCGGCCGCCACCTCGCGGCGCCTCTTCGTGGCCCGTACGGTCGCCGCCGGTGCGGCCCTCGCCGCCGCCGGGACGGTCGGGGGCGGCGCGTACAACGTGCTCAACGGCCCCACGCTCAAGCATGTGACCGTGCCGCTCGCCAAGTTGCCCCGCTCCGCGCACGGTTACCGCATCGCGGTCGTCAGCGACATCCATCTCGGTGCGGTGCTGGGCCGGTCCCACACCGAGCGCATCGTCCGTACGATCAACAGCGCGCAGCCGGATCTGGTCGCGATCGTCGGCGACCTCGTCGACGGCACGGTGGCCGACCTGGGCCCCGCGGCCGAGCCGCTGCGCGGACTGCGCTCCCGTGACGGCTCGTACTTCGTGACCGGCAACCACGAGTACTTCGGCGACGCGGACGAATGGGTGGACCACGTACGCGAGTTGGGCGTGCACCCGCTGGAGAACGCGCGCGTCGAGCTGCCCGGGTTCGACCTCGCCGGAGTGAACGACGTGAGCGGCGAGGACAGCGGCGAGGGCCCGGACTACGAGAAGGCCCTCGGCGACCGCGACGACTCCCGCGCGTCGGTGCTGCTCGCCCATCAGCCCGTGCAGATCCACGAGTCGGTGGAGTACGGCGTTGACTTGCAGCTCTCGGGACATACGCACGGCGGGCAGATCTTCCCGTTCCACGCGGTCGTCGCGCTCGCCAACCCGACGGTCGCGGGCCTGGACCGCTACGGCGACACCCAGCTCTACGTCACGCGGGGCGCGGGCGCGTGGGGGCCGCCGGTACGGGTGGGCGCCGACCCGGACGTGACGGTCGTACGGCTGGCGTCGAAGCAGACCTGACGAGAGGCGTGCGCCGGACGGCCTGGCCGGAGGAGCATCGGGCCAACTCCCGGTGACCAACTCCCGGTGGGCGGGCCGCTGTCGGTCGTCGCCCGTAGAGTCCACCGCATGACGACGACTCATCCGCAGGACGATGCGGGAGCAGGGGCGGCGGCGGACGCGCGCGGCGTGGCGCGCCTGCGGGCCCTGCACCATGGCCGCGCCGCCGGCGATTCCGCTCGTGCTGCCCGGCCCGTGGGACGCGGCGAGCGCCCGCGCCTTCGCGGACGCGGGCTTCGAGGCTCTGGCCACGCCCAGCCACGGCGTCGCGCTCTCCCTCGGCTATGCGGACGGTGAGACTCCGGCGGACGAGATGTTCGCGGCGGTCGCGCGGATCGTACGGTCCGTCGACGTCCCGGTCACGGCGGACGTCGAACGGGGCTACGGGCTGCCGCCCGCGGAGATCGTCGAACGGCTGCTGGAGAGCGGCGCCGTGGGATGCAACCTGGAGGACTCGGCGGACGGTGAACTGATCGATCCCCGGCGGCAGGCGGACTTCCTCGCGGAGGTCCACGAGGCCGCCGCGGGGCGGCTGTTCGTCAACGCCCGCATCGACAGCTATCTGCGCGGGGCCGCCGACCCGCTGGCGGACGCGCTGAGGCGGGCCCGGCTCTATGTCGCGGCGGGGCCGGAGGGCGTCTACCCGATGCTGGCACCGGCCGCCGACATCGGCGTCCTGGCACGGGAGTCGCATGTCCCGCTCAACGCGTGGTCCCCCGCCGAGGGCGGCCCGTCACCACGCGAACTGGGCCTGGCGGGCGCCTCCCGCGTCACGTTCGGCGGGGCGCTGGCGGTGCGGTCGCAGACGTGGGTGACGGAGATGGCGCGGGGGCTGCGCGAGGGCTGAGGCCGGGAACGCACGGCGAAGCAGCCTCGCCACGGCAGCGCGAGGGGCCGGGAGACCGCTTGGTCTCCC
>NZ_LJGW01000580.1 GCF_001751255.1 Streptomyces nanshensis
CCGGCCCCGCCGAGGCACCCGCCACACCACCCAGGGCTCCGGCGCTCCCGGCCCCGGCGGCCGCCGTCGCGGCGCCCTCGGGCTCCGGACCGCAGTCGCCCGCCGGATACGGCCGGGTGGTGCTCATCAGCGGTTCACCTCACCGATCACCGATAGTGCCTCTCTCGCCGCGTCCCGTGCCCGCGAGCGGCAACCGCACGTGTCTGACTGGCTCAGAGGATCTCCTGCCCTACGGGACCGTGAGAACACCCACCGAATCGAGGCGAGTGATGTGACACGTGTAACTCCCGCGTAGCGGCCCGTACACACACGACGCAACCCGCATCACGCTTCCGCCACGTCGGTCAGCGCCGCGTCGAGGTCGTCGTGCAGGGTGAAGACCGCACCCGCGCCCGTGATCTCGAAGACCCGGGAGACGACGGGACGCATCCCCGCCAGGTGGACGCCGCCGCCCGCGGCCTCGGCCTTCAGCCGGGCGCCGAGCAGGACGTTCAGCCCCGTCGAGTCGCAGAACTCCAGGCCCGCGCAGTCCACCACCAGGCGGCTGCCGCCCTCCGCGAGGGCCCGTTCCAGGGCCTCGGTGAGCAGATGGGCGGTGTGGTGGTCGAGCTCACCCTCGGGGGTCACGACGGCACTGCCACCCTGGTGCCGTACGTCGACCGTCAGCCGACCCCGGCTCGTACTGCCGGGCATCCCGCGGTCCATGCACACCCCTCTTGATTGCCGAAGCGCCGTCTCTTCTTCCCCCGTGAACCGACTCGAACCCTACGCCTTCACCGGCGCCACCGGTAGACGAACAACCCACACATTGGGGCAAATTCGGACATTTAGCACTTGCCATGCGCGTACACGAGCGGGTAGGCGTATAGGGATACAGAAACACGTCGGCTTTGGAGGCGCCGCACCTTCGTAGTGCACGTCACGGCTTCGGCGGCCATATGCCGAGATGATGGAGGACGTCAGCATGTCACCCAGGCTCGACTCAGGGATACCGGACACCGTCACCGGCCCGGCCCTCCCGGAACAGCGCGATGCGGAGCGGATCGTCCCGGAACAGGTGCCGGAACCCACGAGCCCGGAAGCGGTCGAGGAGATCCTCGACCAGCTCCAGCTCCCGGAGATCCCACCGTACGACGAGGTGGGCCCGGTCGATGCGCGGGCCATGTCGAAGACCCTCTTCAAGCGTCTCGAGAAGCTGGACGAGGGCACCCACGAGTTCGCCTACGTGCGCAACACCCTCGTCGAACTCAACCTCGCACTGGTGAAGTTCGCCGCCTCCCGCTTCCGCTCCCGCAGCGAGCCGATGGAGGACATCGTCCAGGTCGGCACGATCGGCCTCATCAAGGCGATCGACCGCTTCGAGCCCGAACGCGGCGTGGAGTTCCCGACGTTCGCGATGCCGACCATCGTCGGCGAGATCAAGCGCTTCTTCCGTGACACCTCCTGGTCCGTACGCGTACCGCGCCGCCTCCAGGAACTGCGGCTGGACCTGGCCAAGGCCGGCGACGAGCTGGCCCAGAGCCTCGACCGCGCGCCCACGATGGAGGAGCTGGCCGAGCGCCTCGACATCACCGTCGAGGAGGTCGTCGAGGGCATGGCGGCCAGCAACGCCTACACCGCCAGCTCCCTGGACGCGCAGCCCGAGGAGGACGACTCCGAGGGCACCCTCGCGGACCGGATCGGGTACGAGGACAACGGTCTGGAGGGCATCGAGTACGTCGAGTCCCTCAAGCCGCTCATCGCCGAACTCCCCGCCCGCGACCGCACGATCCTCTCCCTGCGCTTCGTCGCCAACATGACGCAGAGCGAGATCGGCGAGGAGCTGGGCATCTCCCAGATGCACGTCTCACGGCTGCTGTCCCGCACGCTGAAGAGACTGCGCAAGGGCTTGATGATCGAGGAGTGACGCGCGCGGCACCTCCGTGCAGACGCGGCGGGCCGTCCCGGCCAGGACCGGGGCGGCCC
>NZ_LJGW01000582.1 GCF_001751255.1 Streptomyces nanshensis
CGCGCCCGCCGGTGCCCCGCCCCCCGTACGGCCCGTCCCCTCCGCCGGCACCGTCAGGTCCGCGTCGACCAGCAGCACGTCGAACCGGCGCCCGTCGGCCGCACCCCGCTCCAGCGCCCGCAGCGCCGCCTGGACGCTGCCGGCCGCCGAGACCTCGACGTCCTGCTCGGCCGCGAGCGCGGCGGACAGGGACTCGGCGAAGATGCGGTGGTCGTCGACCACCAGCACACGGATACGTTGCATGTCGTCCCCTGGCAGTGCGGGTACGTCACCCCCGTGACGAGGGAAGAGATGCGCGTGCCGGGGACCTTCGCCCCGCCGGGCCCCCTCCCACACCGATGGTCGTGGGGAGGACACCGGCCGCGCTCGTGCTGCCCGCCCGGCATCGCTGCCCGGCGTGGCCTGCACGGCCGCACCGCCCCCAGACTGGCACCGGCCCCCACCGGTGCAATGCGTACGACTCAGGGTAAGGCCGGGCGATGACAACGGAAACCGATTGGCGAAATCGCTTGCACAGGGCGTCAACTGAGAGACATGTTCCGAATCGAGACACGCGCCGACGAGCGACGACGGCACCTCGTGCACCAGCGCCTGCGCGAGAACAACTCCCGCACCTCCCCCGCGATGCGCCGCCTGCGCGGTACGGCTGCGGATTCCGAAGTGCCCGTCGAGGTCTACGCATTGGACGGCGAGCGGCTGCTCGGCGGTCTCGTCGGCAACGCCTGGGTTGGGGGCACCTCCCAGGCCGGAGGCCGAGGGGGAGGCTGCACATCGAACTGCTGTGGGTGGACGAGGAGTTGCGCGCCGCCGCGGCACGCGGGGACACGGCCCCAGGCGGCGCCCCAAAGGGACCGGGCCACCGCCTGGGCTCCCGTCTGATGGCGCAGGCCGAGCAGCACGCACGCGACGAACTCGGCTGTGTGGGCTGCCGCGTGGAGACCTTCGACTTCCAGGCGCCCGGCTTCTACTCGAAGCTCGGCTACACCCTCGTCGGCACCGTCGAGGGCTATCCGCCCGGCTGCTCCCCCACGCTGCCGCTGGGAGGTGCCCCCAGACCACATCCTCGTCAAGCGGCTGTGACCCGCCGCGCGCCCGGCCCCGGTACCGCCTCGAAGATCCGCGGCTCCCGGTGCCCGGCGGACGCGAAGGACTCCGTGACCGCCTTGGCGACGGAATCCGCGGCGTCCGCCCGTACGAGCACGATCGCCGAGCCGCCGAAGCCGCCGCCCGTCATGCGTGCCCCCAGTGCGCCGGCCGCCGTCGACGCCTCGACGGCCAGGTCGAGTTCGGCGCACGAGACGCGGAAGTCGTCGCGCAGCGAGGCGTGACCCTCGGTGAGCACCGGCCCGATGGCGTGCACCTGCCCCGCGTCCAGGAGGCGCAGGATCCGCTCGACGCGTTCGTTCTCCGTGACGACGTGGCGCAGCAGCGGACGCGACTCCGCGTCGCCCAGGCGTTCCAGCGCGGACGGCAGTACGGCGGCGTCGATCTCGCGGAGTGCGGCGACGCCCAGCGCCGCGGCGGCGGCCTCGCAGCCCGCACGGCGCTCGGCGTAGGCGCCGTCGCCCAGCGCGTGCTTGACGCGGGTGTCGACGACGAGCAGCCGCAGACCGTGTGCTGCGAGGTCGAACGGGACCTGCCGCCGGGCCAGATCGCGGGTGTCGAGATACAGGGCGTGCCCGGCGGTGCAGCAGGCGGCGGCCATCTGGTCCATCACGCCGCACGGGACGCCGACGAAGTCGTTCTCCGCGCGCCGGCACAGTTCGGCGAGGCGCTGCGGCGGCAGGCCCAGCCCGTACAGCCCGTCGAGGGCGACGGCCGTGGCGACCTCCAGCGCGGCGGACGAGGAGAGCCCCGCGCCCGTCGGCACGCTGCTCTCGAAGTGCAGGTCGGCGCCGCCCACTTGGTGACCCGCGTCGCGCAGCGCCCACACCACGCCGGCCGGGTAGGCGGCCCAGCCGCCGCGGTC
>NZ_LJGW01000576.1 GCF_001751255.1 Streptomyces nanshensis
GCCCAGATCACGCCACCAGGGCGAGCCGGGCAGCGCGGGCGCCGACGGCTCGAAGCTGCCGCCCGGCACCGGCAGCGCGGCCCGTACGCCCACGTCCGCCGCCGCGGCCAGCACCCGTTCACCGGGCTCCGCCCACGGGTGCGGGGCGAGGTTGAAGGTGCCCCAGTGGATCGGCAGCATCGCACCGGCGGTGCCCGTCAGATCGAGGTGGGCACGGAGCCCGTCCTCGGGCGTCATATGGATGTCGGGCCAGAACTCGCTGTACGCGCCGACCTGGATCATGGTCGCGTCGAACGGCCCGTGCGCCGCGCCGATCTCGGCGAAGCCGGGGAAGTAGCCCGTGTCGCCGCTGTGGAAGACGCGGTGCTCCGGGCCCGTCACCGTCCAGGACGCCCACAGGGTGCGCTGCGGGTTGCGCAGGCCCCTGCCGCAGAAGTGCCGGGCGGGCGTGGCCGTCAGCCGCAGCCCGGCGATCTCCGCCGACTCGTGCCAGTCCAGCTCGTGGAAGCGCTCGGGCGGTACGCCCCAGCGCTCCAGATGGGCGCCGACGCCCAGCGGAACGGCGAACGGCACGTCGCTCTCGGCGAGTTCACGCACGGTGGGCAGATCGAGATGGTCGTAGTGGTCGTGCGAGACGACGACGGCGTCCAGCTTCCCCAGCGCGGCCAGCGGCAGCGGGGCGGCGTGCAGCCGCCGCGGCCCGATGAACGAGAACGGCGAGCAGCGCTCTCCCCAGACCGGGTCGAAGAGCACCCGTCTGCCGTCGATCTCCGCGAGCACCGTGGCGTGCCCGAGCCAGGTGAGCCGCAGTCCGGACGCCGGCGGGGAGGACAGCTCGGGACGGACGACGGGCACCGGGCCCCCGGGGCTGCGCCCCTCCCGGCTGAGCAGGGCCTTCACCATCTCGCGGCGGCTGCGCACGGCCCGTGGGGTGCGGCCCGCGGGCAGCGGGTTGCGGAACGCCCCCGCCTCCTTGTCGTAGTGCGGCGACCGCTCGATGCGTGCCAGCCGCTCGCCCGAGGGCTCCGCGCCGAAGGAGGCCGGCCTGAAGCCGAATACGCCGCTCATTCACATCTCCCGTTCCGCTCCGGCCGCAGCCGGTCGCACCCGTCCCACCTGTGACACCCGTCGCATCCGCATGGCGCCTCCCGGTGACGACATGCAGAACGCCGTTCGTCGCCCGGTTTGTTCCCGGCGATGAATCCTCCGGCCGCGGCCGGTCGGCATATGCGGGGCGGCGGAGAGTCCGCCGTGCAGCGGAAAGGGGTGCGCACATGACGTCCATGCTCGATCTGGGGCCGCAGGCGCGCGAGGTGAAGGGACTGCTCGACGGAGTACGGGACGACGGGCTGGCCGCGCCGACGCCGTGTCCGGAGTATTCCGTACGGGATCTGCTGGCCCATCTGCTCGGCCTGAGCCGGGCGTTCACCGACGCCGCCCGCAAGGACCTGGGCCCCGGCACCACGCAGAACCCCGGCGCAGGGCTGCCCGATCTGCCGGCGGACTGGCGCGTGCGGCTGCCCGCGCAGCTCGACGAGCTGGCCGCCGCCTGGCGCGATCCGTCCGCCTGGGCGGGGGAGACGCAGGCCGGCGGCATCGATCTGCCCGGCGGGGTCGCGGGCATGGTCGCCCTCAACGAACTCGTCCTGCACGGCTGGGACTTGGCGCGGGCCACGGGCCAGGAGTACGAGGGCGACCCCGCCAGCCTGGAGGTGTCGGTCGGGATGCTCTCCGAGTCCGGGGCGCTCGCGGCGCGGGACGGGATCTTCGGCCCCGTCGTCGAGGTCCCGGAGGGTTCCTCGCTGCTGGAGCGGGCGGTGGGGTTGGGCGGACGCCGCCCGGACTGGAGCCCGGCCGCCCGCTGAGCCGGTCCCGGTCCCGGTCCCGGTCCCGGTCCCGTGACCTCGGGCCGCCGGCCGGTGACCCGTTCCGGTGCGTCGACGCTGCGCGGCGGAGGGCGGGGGCGGCCGACCGTCCCGGGTG
>NZ_LJGW01000586.1 GCF_001751255.1 Streptomyces nanshensis
GCACGGGAAATCCGTGCGGGCGCCGCCTCGTTCACGACTCGTGCCGCTGGTCCGTGCCGCCGGTCGCGGCGGCCCCGGGCCGTCAGCCGAAGATGTGCCTGCCCCTGCGCCGTCGCCTTCGGGAGAAGGCCATGTCGAGTGAGAACACCGACGCCCCGGCGAAGATCAGCGGCACCCAGGCCATCATGTAGGGCAGGTCGTTGCCGTAGTAGTACGGGTCGCTCGCCCAGCTCACCGTCAGCCACAGGCTGAGCGATATCAGCGCGCCGCCGAGCGCGGCCAGCCGCGTCCACAGACCCACCAACGCGCCGAGCCCCGCGGCGAGTTCACCCGCGGCGATGGCGATGCCGAACGCCTTCGGGTTGCCCTGTGCAAGGTCGATCATGGCGGGGATCGCGGCGGTGTCGTGCGCCGACTCCAGCACCGTCACCAGCGAGTCGCCGCCCTTGCCGGACAGGAACTCCTTGTTCAGGACCAGCTTGTCCAGGCCGGCGTAGATGAACGTGACGCCGAGGAAGAGGCGGAGCGGCAGCAGCGCGTACTTGGACGCCCGTGCCCGCACACTCCCCGGAGGGCCGCTCACCGGCGCGTCGCCGACTGCCCCGGTTTGATCCGCCAGAGACATGACACGTCCCACCTTCCGTAGTCGGCCTGCTGCCCGCATGCACGTTCGGCTCGGCTGAAGTGGGTCGCTACGGTACGCGGCCGTGGCCCTGCGCACACCCTCTCTGAACGATCTCAGACAAGCATCGCGCCCGAACTCGGCACGGGTGAGGGAGCATTCACGACAGAAGGGGCGAAGCGGGCGAGAGTCCGGTATGCGGCGCCGTGCCCTCGGGCCTGGCAGACGGCCCGGCGCAGGGCTCGGCGGTCCCCGCCGCCCGGCTCAGTCGGCGACGTCGATGGGGTAGCGGTTGGTCTCGACGCCGGCGGCGGTGACCACCTGGACCTCGACTCGTCCCGGCTCGACCTCGACGGGCACCGGCACGGTGAGCGTCGCGTCGGCCGGGTTCGCGAAGCCGCCGCCCGACGGGATCAGCGGGACCGGCACATGCACGGCGCCCACGCGGACGACCATGCGCGAGAGCCGGTCCGGCTCCCCGGCGCCCGGCGGCACGAAGCCCGCACCGCGGATCTCGATGTCGTCGCCCGTACGGATCGGGGCGTGCAGATCGCCGATCTCCCGCGCCCTGACCACGGAGAGCACCACGGGGCGCCCGCCCTCGGCGTACTTGCCCGTGAGGTACGTCGCCGCGGAGACCACCACCAGCAGTGCCAACCCCCAGGGCAGATCGGGCAGTTGGTCGGGCTGCCGTGCGAGCCGTACGGCGGCGAAGACGACCGCGACCGCGCTGACCAGCACGTACTGCACGTCGCAGAACGAACCGCGCCCGGCGTCGTCGGTGAGGATGTCGGCCGCCCGGGGACGGTCCGCGCGCACCTTCTGCAGCCGCTGGTGCTGCACACGGACCGTGACCGTACGGCGTACGTAGACCGCGATGGCGCAGCTCAGCGCGAGGACCGTCAACAGCCCGGCGCCACGGGAGAGTTCGAGCCCCTCGATGAGGTCACGGCGCTCGGCCTGCCCGGAGCGGCCCGCCAGTTCGAGGGCGAGGACGAGGACGTCGTAGACGGCGAGGACGATCCATGTCCCGGCCACGGTGCGCGAGGTGGAGAGGCGGTTGTCCTCGCCGATGAGCGGGGCGAGCGCGCCGCCGCGCGAGCGGTGCAGACGCGCGGCCAGCGAGATGAGGCCCGCGCCGAGTACGGCGGCGATCAGCGCGGCGGTGCGCGCGACCGTCCAGCCCGCGGAGAGCGCGGTGAGCAACTGCGCGACGAGCAGCACGCCGACGGCCGTCCAGGTCGTCGTGAGCGTGTGCCGCCACAGCGCGGCCATGCGCATCGCGCCCTCCTCGCGGGCGCGTTCGGCGACCGTACGGGCGGCGCGCGTCAACTCGTCCGAGACCCACTGGCGGGAGGCGCCGGGGGAGTGCGCGAGCGCGGCGGGAAGGCCC
>NZ_LJGW01000579.1 GCF_001751255.1 Streptomyces nanshensis
GAGTGGCCGCCAGACCGGCGGTACCGGGCGCCGGAGCGGGAACCGGAACCGCGCCCGGCTCCGGCCCCGGGCCCGGAACGGGGGCCGGTCCACCCGTGCCGCTCGTCGCCCATGTCTCCGCCTGCCTCGCCAACGCCGATCTGCCGCGCGAGGAGCGTGCCGTGACGGCGGCGCTCACGGCACGCGGCTGGGGCCGCACCACGTACGTCGCCAACGACACCTTCGCCATACTCCGCGCCGGGCTGCCCGACGACGGCTCCGTACAGCACGGCATCGCCGTCGTCTGCGGCGCGGGCGTCAACTGCGCGGGCCAGGACGGCGAGGGAGGCACCCACCGCTTCCCCGCCCTCGGCAGGCTCTCGGGCGACTTCGGCGGTGGCGGAGGACTGGCGGAGGAGGCCCTCTGGTTCGCCGCACGCGCGGAGGACGGCCGCGGCGAGGACACCCGGCTGGCCCGCGAGGTGCCCTGGCACTACGGACTCACCTCGGTGTACGCGCTGATCGAGGCGCTGCATCTGGGAGACCTGCCGCGTGCCCGCATGCACGAGATCACGCCGATCCTCTTCCAGGTCGCCGCCGCCGGGGATCCGGTCGCCCGCGCGCTCGTGGAACGGCAGGCCGACGAACTGGTCTCGATGGTGCGGGTCGGTCTGACCCGGCTCGGGCTGCTGGAGCGGGCGACGCCCGTCTTCCTCGGCGGCAGCGTCGCGGCGGCCCGGCATCCGCTGCTGCACGACCACTTCACGCGTCAACTGGCCGTCCACGCGCCGAAGGCCGTGCCCGAGGTCGTCACGGCGCCGCCCGTCCTGGGGTCGGCGCTGCTCGGGCTCGACGCGGCCGGCGCACCGGAGGCGTCGCGCGCCCGGCTGCGCGCGCACTACGCCTGAACAGGCACCGTCTGCACGCAGGCCGCCCCGCCCCCTTCCGCGTGGAAGCGGAACGGAGCGGGGCGGCACGGGCGTCGGTCAGGCCAGGTGGAGGGTGATCGTCGTCCAGGCGCCGACGTGGACGCGGTCGCCGCTCTTGAGCGGCACCGGCACGAACGGCTGGATCGGATCCTCGGCGCCGTTGATGGTGGTGCCGTTGGTGGAGTCCTGATCGACCACCGACCAGCTCCCGTCCGGCTGTTGCACCAGTACGGCGTGCTGATGCGAGACCCCCGGGTCCTCCGGCGTACGGGCCAGGTCGATGTCCGGCGCCTCACCGGTGGAGTGGCGGCGGCGGCCGATGGTGACCTGGTTCCCGGAGAGCGGCAGTTGCTGCTCGGGCGAGTACGCGGGCAGGTTGAGGTTGCCCGCCTCGGGGCCGCTGCGGTCCATCATCGCGGCGAAGTACTCGCGGTCGGGCGCGATGACCGCCACCCAGGAACCGGCCGGCACACCCTGCTGCATCTCCGGCGCACCCTGCTGCATCTGCTGCCCCGGGTCGCCGGGGCCCTGCTGCTGGTACGGGTGCGGGGGCTGCTGCGGACCGGGACCCTGGCCCTGACCGGGGCCCTGGCCCTGGAACGGCGGCGGCCCGGGCGGCTGTTGCTGCTCGTGCTGCGGGACGACGGGCGGCGAGACCGCCCAGTCACCGCTCTGCGGGGACTGCGGCGGCTGCTGCTGACCGCCCTGCGGACCACCGGGCGCGGGCGGCGCCATCGGCCCGCCCAGACTCTGGTTCGGACCCGGCCCCTGCCCGAAATCCTGACCCGGTCCCTGGCCAGGCCCCTGACCCGGCCCCTGACCGGGACCCTGGCCCGGATATCCGCCGGGACCCTGCGGGGGCGCCTCCGGGGACAGCGGCTCGGCGATCCTGTTGACCTCGGACGGACGGTCCCCGTTGTCGTACCCGTACTGCTGGTTGCCGCCCTGCGACGGACCGCCCGGGAAGGGCGGCGGAGGCGGCGGACCCTGCCCGGCGGGCTGGCCGGGCTGGCTCTGCGGACCGCCCGGTGCGGGAGGGGGCGGAGGCGGACCCTGACCGGGCTGACCGGGCTGGCCCTGCTGCCCCGGCTGACCGAACGGCGGCGGAGGCGGACCGGGCTGCCCCTGCGGACCG
>NZ_LJGW01000581.1 GCF_001751255.1 Streptomyces nanshensis
CGCGCTGTGGCTGCGTTCGGCGCTGCCGCGGGCGGCCAGCCGGCGCACCAGGCCACGGGCGCGCTCCTCCGCGGCGGCGTGGATGTCGCGGGCGTGGTCGCGCTCCCGTGCGCGCTCGGCGATGCGGCGCAGCAGGTCCAGGGACCCGGCGGTGAAGTCGCGTTCGGCGGTCAGTTCGCTGCGGCGGCCCAGCTTGTGGGCGAAGCCGTGGACGAGGTCGGCGAGTCCGTCGGTGTCGCGGGTGTCGGTGACGGCGCGCAGCAGCAGGTCGGTGAAGTCCGAGTCGTTCTTGACGGCGAAGAGGCCGGCCGCCTCGCCCTCGTCGGCGTTCATCTCCCGCTGGTAGCGGAAGAGTTCGGGGTCGAGGCCGAGGCCGGTGAGGCGTTCCGTCCAGCGCTCGTGCACCTCCTCCCAGGTCACGTCGAGGTTCGGGTACGCCTTGCCGGTCTCCGTCAGGACGTCCCGGAAGCCCTTCATGGTGCGGCGTCTGCCGCGCGCCGTCGAGGCGCCCTCGGAGGCGGGGCGCAGGGCCGAGGACTCGGCGACGGGCAGCGAGTCCAGGCTCATGCCGGGGCCGGGCCGGAAGGAGTACCACGCCTCGGCGAACTTCCTCGGGTCGCTGGAGACTTGGCGTCCGCGCCACTCGCTGACCTTGCCGACGACGACCGTCTCGCCGGTGCGGGTGTGCTGCCACTCCAGGGCCACATGCCCGCAGTCGTCGGCGAGGAGGAACTTGCGCAGGACGCCGGAGCTGGCGCCGCCCAGGGTGTTGCGGTGTCCCGGCAGCATCACGGAGAAGATCAGCTTCAGCAGGACGGACTTGCCGCCGCCGTTCTCCAGGAAGAGCACGCCCGCGGGGGCCGGGCGGCGGGGCGGTCCGGCCGGTTCGTCCTCGAAGAAGTCGGCCTGGGCGGGCGCGGGGCTGGGCACCGGGCCGCCGACTCCACGCAGGTCCAGCACGGTGTCGGCGTAGCGCGCACCGGCGGGGCCGATGGAGTAGAGGCGGATACGGGACAGCTCGTACATGGCGGGGCTCTCGGAATCGTGGTCGGGAATCGCCGGACGGGGGCGACGGGCGGGGTCGACGGGCGGCGACGGAGGCGGAGCCGGGCTCCGCGGCGGGCGGACGGGCGGACGGGCAGCGGTACGGGGCGGACGGACGGCTCTTCGGGGACGGGTCAGGAGGCGTGGAAGGGGAGCGCCGCGTCTCCCGCGATCTCCAACTCCTCCTCCCCGGCGGCCGGAAGCAGCGTCGCGCTCCCGTCGCTGACGGGCACCACGCCCAGCTCCAGCAGCTCCGTCATGGCGGCGGTGCCCGCCATGTCACGGACCTGGAGCTGATAGCGCGGGGTGGTCCGGTAGGTGCCGCCCGCCTCGTCGCTCATGCGGTGCAGAAAGCCGGAGTCCGCGAGGAACGCCACGGCCTTCGCGATGATGCCGGTGGTCGAACCGGCGAGCCGGCGGGCGTCCTTGGTGGCACCGGCGGCGCTGCGCCGTGCGTAGACCCGCCAGGAGGCCTCCAGTCCGGGGGCCTCGGTGGCCGGGTCGGAGTTCTCCCCCGCCTCCTCGGCGCGTTCCGCGAGACGGCGGCAGGCCTGCCGTACGAAGGAGTCGACTCCGTTGACCGAGACACGGCCGATGTAGGCGTCGTCGGCGAGGTCTTCGGGACGGGGGAAGGCCATGGCGGCCACGGCCAGATGGGCCAGCCCGTGCAGAAAGCGGTCGGCGGAGTCCGCGGCGGCACGGCGTGCGTAGTCGCCCATGCGGACGGCGAAGGCGGAGTCCTCGCCCGCGGCGAGCGCCATGCCCGCGCGGCTGGAGACCTCCAGGACGACCAGGCCGAGGCCGGTGGCGACGGCGTCGGCGAGGCGGGCGAAGGCGGGCTCGTCGCGGTAACGCCGCAGCAGGGCCGCGTATTCGGCGTCGCGCGCCGGCAGCAGCTTGGGGTGCAGTCCGAAGGAGACGAGGCGTGCGGCGTCGGCCGTGTCGGCGGGGGTGACGGCCGAACCGGCGCCCGTGCGCGAGGAGTCGGCGGCGGACTGCGAGGAGCG
>NZ_LJGW01000587.1 GCF_001751255.1 Streptomyces nanshensis
CGCACTTCCCGCTGTCGGGAAGTGCGGCCCACGGCCCGTTCACGGCCCAGAAGAGCGAACAGACGCTCGGACCTGCACCGTTTCTAGATGTCGAAGTAATACATGAACATGGCTCTGACCTGCGTAGGTGCGTACCTACAGAGGATCCGGTGCACGACCGGTACACACTGCGGGGCTAGCGACGGGTGTGGCTGTGCCGGTGCCGGGACGGTGTCTCCGGAATGCCTTGGTGCACGGCAAGCCCACTTCCTTCGCGATTGTTGACTCCGTACGAGTACACGGAGTTCCTGAGCGGCAGCGCACTGGCCCCAGGCTTGGGGCTTCAGGTCCAAGCCTTCGCTTGCGGTTCCCAGATTCGTTGCGCGGCGGTGCCGGTGAGGAGCGGGTCGGCGAAGTCCGCGACGAGGGCGACCAACTCCGTGAGATTTTCGGGATGTTCGACTGAGGGACCCTGACGACGCAGCCATGCGGTGTACGGAGCTTGACGACGCGTCGGCAGGTCGGTGATGGCGCTGCTGAGCGGGCGTAGCTGGATGGCTCGATGTTCGGCGGTCGCGGTGAGGGCATCGATGAGTTCGTTGCCGTCGAGACGGTGCCGGGTGATCAGCTGGTAGAGGTCTGCGTAGTCGCGGTCCCGGGTGTTGAGATCTCCGAGAGCGACGGCGGTGGACAGCTTCTCTGCGATGACGGTCGCGATCGGGTAGCCGTAGAGCGGGAAGGGCGTTCCTTCCAGGGTCTGCGGGTAATCGATCAACTTCGGCTCGGGAGTCACCGGATCGCCGAAGCTGACGTCGAGTTGGAGCTTGAGTCGCGCCCGGCTGAGACTCGCGGCCATGGTCAGGCGGAGTCCGTGGTATTCGTCGTCCTGGCGAATGGGCACGGTGGACAGGCTTGTGGAGTCGAAGACGACCCCGTCGTCGGCCTCGGTGGCGGCGATGGCCGCGATGCGGCGGGTGATCTCCGCTTCGTCACCGGAGAACGAACGGCCGAGGATGTCGATGTCGCGTGTCATGCGACGGGCGCCGAACTGGGCGAGCAGCAGGCCGCCCTTGAGTACAAAGTGCTGGCCGCCCTCGGGGTGATTGCTCAATCGGAACAGGAAGCGTTCCAGGACGTATTCGAGCATCAGCTGGTCGCTTGGGCGTCCGGTGCGGCGGGCGAAGTTGCGCAGGTCGTTGTAGATACGCCCGGCGGTTGTGTCGCGGGTGGGGTTGGGCATCAGGCGAGCACCGCTTCGATGGCTGGGCGGATGGTGGACAGGGCACCGAGTGTCTGAGCGGCTTCCTGGATGTCGGCGACGCCGCCATGGCCGTGCCGGCGCAGGTAGCGGTTGAGGGCGCTGAGCGCGAGGGGCCTGCCTGCGGCCCCGCCGAGGCGCATGGCATCCGCGACGGAACGTGCGGGGCTGTAGACGGGGATGGTCTCGCCTGGAGCGGCTTCGAACCGGTCGATCGCGTAGCCGAAGGTATCCGCAGCATATTGGGACGTCCGGGTCGCGGGATAGGCGATCACCGGGCGGTGTGTGCCCCGTGGTACCGCGATGTGCACCTCGTACGGGATGTCGTCGATCAGTTCGTGCAGCGCCAGTGCGGACTCCCCGCATACGACCGCGTGCGGCGCCCGGGTGCAGACCGCGAGGACGTCGACGTGGGCTGTCGGTGCCGCGTCGGCCCGACGGTAGACACCCCGGGAGATCTCCTCGATTTCATCGGCGGAGGCCAAGGCGGCCAGATCTCGGGAGGGGAGCCCAGCAGTGCGGGCCTGGCGCGAGGTGAAGGTCGGAGGCAAGCCCGCCAGGCGTTGCATGAGGCGGTCGGTGGACTCGGGCATGTATCAAATCCTACCCAGATGCACCTGGGGTGGGAAGGATTTGATACACGCGCCAGGATGCGAGACGGCAGTCGCCTCCCGCTGTAATTACTCTCCGTGATAATCTGTCGGATGCTCCCACGGCCGGCAGCGGGCCGTCCTCTCTCGTTCCGAGTTCGATCTCGGCGCGCTGCCCGGTGCACATCAGGGCGGATCGAGGGGGATCGCAGCACTGCTACGAAACCGTCGGTGCAGGTCAGCGAGCCGCTGACCT
>NZ_LJGW01000585.1 GCF_001751255.1 Streptomyces nanshensis
GTCGGGTGCGGACGGGACGCGGGGGTGGCGGTGACGGACGCGGTGGCGGGGTGACGGGGTGCCGCGCGGCGCTCCGTACGTACGCGGGCGTGCGGGCAGCGGGCGGGCGCCGCCCGGCACCCGCCGCCACCGCTCTCCGAGCAGCGCTTGCCGGTCAGCTCTTGCCGGTCACGCCCGCCGAGTCGAAGGTCGCGACCTCGTGCATCGCACGCGCCGCGCTCTGCACCATCGGCAGCGACAGCAGCGCACCCGTGCCCTCGCCCAGCCGGAGATCGAGGTCGACCAGCGGACGCAGCCCGAGCTTGGTCAGGGCCGCCACATGTCCGGGCTCGGAGCTGCGGTGCCCCGCGATGCAGGCGGCGAGCGCCTCCGGTGCGATGCGGCGGGCCACGAGCGCGGCGGCGCCGGCGCTGACCCCGTCGAGAATCACCGGCGTACGCAGCGAGGCGCCGCCGAGGATCAGGCCCACCAGCGCCGCGTGTTCGAGCCCGCCGACGGCGGCCAGCATGCCCAGCGGATCCTCCGGGTCGGGCTGGTGCACCTCCAGGGCACGGCGTACGACGTCGACCTTGCGGGCGTGCGTCTCGTCGTTGATGCCGGTGCCGCGGCCCGTCACCTCGGACGGGTCGGCGCCGGTGCAGGCCGCGACGAGCACCGCGGAGGCGGTGGTGTTGGCGATGCCCATCTCGCCGGTGAGCAGCGCCTTGTTGCCCGCGGCGACCAGATCGCGCGCGGTCTCGATGCCCACCTCGACGGCGCGCAGCGCCTCCTCACGGCTCATCGCCGGGCCCTGCGTCATGTCGTCCGTACCCGGTCGGACCTTGCGCGGCAACAGCCCGGCGGTGGGCGGGAGTTCGCTCGCGACCCCCACGTCGATGACGCAGACCTCGGCGCCGACCTGCCCCGCGAAGGCGTTGCACACCGCGCCTCCGCCGAGGAAGTTGGCGACCATCTGGCTCGTCACCTCCTGCGGCCAGGGGGTGACGCCCTGGGCGTGCACCCCGTGGTCGCCCGCGAAGATCGCGACGGCGGCGGGCTCGGGAAGCGGCGGCGGGCACTTGCGCGACAGTCCGCAGAGCTGCGCGGAGATGATCTCCAGCATGCCGAGCGCGCCGGACGGCTTGGTCATCCGCTTCTGCCGCTCCCACGCCTCGCCGAGCGCCTTGGCGTCCAGCGGGCGGATCGCGGCGACGGTGTCGGAGAGCAGGTCCTGCGGTTCCGAACCGGGCAGCACCCGGCGCCCGTACGACTCCTCGTGCACGACCCAGGAGAGCGGACGGCGCTTCGACCAGCCCGCCTGCGCGAGTTCGGGCTCCGGCGGGAACTCGTCGACGTACCCGACGCACAGGTACGCCACGACCTCCAGATGCTCCGGCAGCTCCAGCGCGCGCACCATCTCGCGCTCGTCGAAGAAGCTGACCCAGCCGACGCCGAGCCCTTCGGCGCGGGCGGCGAGCCACAGGTTCTCCACGGCGAGCGCGGAGGAGTACGGCGCCATCTGCGGCTGCGTGTGGCGGCCCAGGGTGTGGCGCCCGCCGCGGGTCGGGTCGGCGGTGACGACGATGTTGACGGGGGTGTCGAGGATCGCCTCGATCTTCAGTTCCTTGAACTGCTTCGCGCGCCCCTTCGGGAGGGACTCGGCGTACGCGTGGCGCTGGCGCTCCGCCAGTTCGTGCATCGCGCGCCGGGTCTCCTCGGAGCGGATGACGACGAAGTCCCAGGGCTGGGAGTGGCCGACGCTGGGGGCGGTGTGGGCCGCCTCCAGTACGCGCAGCAGCACCTCGTCCGGGATCGGGTCCGAGCGGAAGCCGTTACGGATGTCGCGGCGCTCGCGCATCAGACGATGCACGGCCTCGCGCTCCTCGTCGGCGTAGCCGGGGGCCGGGGGGCCGGCCGGCTCGGGGGGCGCGGCGGCGGCCTCGGCGTCGCCGTCGGTGTCTGTGGCGCCCTCGTTGTCTGTGGCGCCCTCGGTGTCGGCTTCGGCGTTGGGCGCAGGCTGAGCGTCGGCGTCCGGCTGGGTCTCGGGTTCGGCGGACGGGACGGCCGCCGCCTCCTCGCCCGTCTCCGGGGCGGGTTCAGCATCGGCTGCCTCCGCGGA
>NZ_LJGW01000584.1 GCF_001751255.1 Streptomyces nanshensis
GGACGGCGCCGGTGCGCCCGGCCGCGGCGGAGTCCTCGGGGCGGTCGGAGCGGTCGGAGCGGTCGGAGCCGTCGGGGCGGCGCAGGCCGTCAGGACCGGGCGGGTCCGCGGTGCCGTCCGTCGGCCAAGGTGCCGACCCCGTACGGGAGTTGATGCACGGGAACCGGGAGCTGTGCGCGCGGGCCGTGGATCCGCTGGAGATCGCGGCGGCGCTGGAGGCGCAGGGCGTCACGGACCGTGTGGCGGCGCGCTACCGGCACCGTGACGTCTTCGCCCTCGCCGAGGAGCTGTTCGCGCGGGCGCCGCGTGCCGAGGGGCGGAGCGTCGACGCGTCGGCACCGGCTCCCGGCGGCCCGGCGGCCACGCCGTCCTCCGCTCCGGGTTCCGTTCCGGGCCCGGTCATGGATTCCGCCACGGGTTCCGTCCCGGGTTCTGTTCAGGGCTCCGGGCGGGCCCCGCTCCGGACGCTGCGTGCGCTGGTCGCCGTCCTGCCGGGGGTGCTGTGCGCGGCGGCGGTCGCCGTTCTCACCTCGGCGGAGTCGGCCGCCTCGCCGGTCCCACCGGACCGTGGGGATCTGACCCGTACCGCCTTCGAGGTGGCCGCCGGGCTCGCGTGCGCGCTCGTACCGGCCGTGTGGTGTGCCCGCTGGTTCGCCGTACGGGCCGGGCGCAGGCTTCAACACAGCGGCGACCTGGGCGAGTTCGCGTCCGGAGCGCGCCCGCTGCTGACGGCGGCGGTCACGCTGTTCACCGCGGCGTACGTGGGGCTCCAACTGGCCGTGCGGGAGATCGTGCCGCTCGCGGCGCCGCACGGCGCGACGCCCACCGTCCGGCTGCTGCCGGTGGTGACGGCCCTCGGAGTGCTGCTCTTCGCGGCGCTGCTGCTCGCGGCGCACGGTTTCGGCGGTACGGCGGCGGGCGGACTCGTCGCCGCGTGTGCGCTCCAGGCGGCGACGGCCTCCGCGTTCCGCTCCGCGGCGGGCTCCGCGGCCCGTACCCCGACCGGTTCCGCTTCCGGTTCCGCGTCGGCCGCACCGTCCGCGGAGGCGACGGCGGACGCCGTCACGTCGGCCGTGGCCGTCGCCTGCTGGTGCACGGCGCTGCTTCTGCTGGCGTGCGCGTACGTACTGCTCGCCCGCGCCTCGGCGCACCGCCTCCCGGACGCCCCCGGCATGCCCCGCACACCCCGTACCCCGCGCACGGACCCGCCCAGGGCCCGCGGCGCGACGTGGAGAAGGACCCGGACAAGGACCCGGCGAACGACAAGGAGCAGGACCAGATGATCACTGCAAGTCCCGCGTACGGCACGTCTGTTGAGGGAGGCGTGCGATGAGAGTGCTCCTGCTCGGCGCCGGCGGCTATCTGGGCCGCTTCGTCGCCGACCGGCTGCTGGCGGACCCCGCCGTACAGCTCACGGCCCTGGGCCGCAACGACGACGCCGACGTCCGCTTCGATCTGGCGACCGGCAGCCCGGGTGCGCTGACCCGCTTCCTGAACGCGGTGCACCCCGGTGTCGTCATCAACTGCGCGGGCGCCACCCGCGGCGGCGCGCGCGAACTCGCCCGCCACAACACGGTGTCCACGGCCACGGTCTGCGAGTCGCTCCGGCGCAGCGCCTGCGACGCCCGCCTGGTGCACATCGGCTGCGCGGCGGAGTACGGACCGTCCGCCTCCGGCTCGTCCATCGGCGAGAACGCCGTGCCGCGTCCCGGCGGTCCGTACGGCGTGAGCAAGCTGGCGGCGACGGAGTTGGTGCTCGCCTCGGGCCTGGACGCGGTGGTGCTGCGCGTCTTCTCGCCCGCGGGCCCCAGCACACCGGCGGGCTCGCCGCTGGGCCGCCTGGCGGAGGGCATGCGCCGGGCCATGCAGCAGGGCGAGAGCGAACTGCGGCTCGGCGGGCTCGGGGTGCAGCGGGACTTCGTCGATGTACGGGACGTCGCGCGGGCCGTGCACGCCGCCTCGCTCTCGGCGGCGCAGGGCGTCGTCAACATCGGTACGGGACGGGCCGTTCGGCTGCGCGACGCGGCGGGCGTGCTCGCGCGCGTGGCCGGATTCCAGGGGACGCTGCACGATCTCGAACCGGGGGGCGGCGCCTCCGGTGCGGCGGTCCCCTCGTCGTCGTCCGCGGCGGCGGCCGGTGCCA
>NZ_LJGW01000596.1 GCF_001751255.1 Streptomyces nanshensis
GGGGGCCGGGCCGTTCCCGGTCCGGCCCCCGCCCGTCGGCCGGCTCCCGTCAGCCGCCGTGCAGATAGCGCTCCGCGACGACGGTCGGATACTCCACCGGCGCACCGCGCTCCACGGACCGCGCGAGGCGTATGTACTGCGCGTGCGTCCAGGCCAGCGGCGTCGCCGAGGCCGTCCCCGTGCCGGACTCGACGCGCGGCACCGGCGGCCGGTCGTCCCACACCTGCTCGGGCAGCATCAGCGTCGCCGACGCGGTGCGGGCGATGTCCCGCAGCCGTCCGGCGGCCGACTCCCGTTCGCCGCGCAGGAGTTCGTACTCGCCGCGCTCGCCGGAGAAGATCGGCCACACCCGCCCGTACGTCGTCTTCACCTCGGGCCGGTCCACCACCCACGGGCTGCCGTCGGGCTGCTCGCCGTAGCCGTCGCCGCTGTAGCGGTGCCAGTGCCGGCCCGCGGGGGTGTCCACGGCGAGTTCGCGGTCCACGACGGCGAGGGAGTTGCGTACGACCGGGTCGTCGGCGGGCTTGATTCCGAGCCGTACGAGCTCCAGGAACCCGGCGTCGACGACGGTGCGCTGGTCGGCCTCGCCCTCGTTGTTGTTGCCGAGTCCGTAGGCCGTGCCCTTGTCGGGCCTGCCGTCCTTGGTCAGGCGCAGATAGTACGGCTGCGAGGAGTGCGGGCCGTTGGTGCTCACCGTCCAGCCGTCCAGCGACGCACGCCACTCGTCGGCCGCCGCAAGGTACTCGGCGCTCTCGCCGCCCTGCCCGCCGCGCTGCATCAGGTCCGCGAGGCAGACGAGGGCGGCGATCGCGGAGGCGATGGTCGAGGGCGAGTAGCCGCTCTGCTCCTCCCACCGCTCCTGCGGGCTGAAGGGCGCCTTGTAGCCCTCCTCGCTCGTGAACTTCAGGATGAAGTCCGCGCCGTGCCTCAACTGCCGCAGCGTGCGGGCGTCGTGGCGGTCGAGCATCCAGGCGAGCAGCATCGGCGCTGAGGTCTCGTCGAGCTGGATGTTCGTCCAGTACGGGGTGCCGTCCACGGTGTGGTTCTGCGACCAGTGGCCGTCGGAGAGCTGGGTGCGCAGCAGATGGTCCATCGCGCGGTCGGCCGCCGCGTAGTCGCCGGCGGCGAGCAGACCCGTGCCGATGTGGTAGAGGTCGCGCGCCCACACCAGGTGGTACGAGCCGGTGGTCGGGGCGATATGGCGGTCGGTGCCGAAGGCCCACGGCATCGACGGGGAGGCGATGAAGGCGCCCGGGTTCCGCTTGTCCTCACTGGCGGCGAGCATCACGACCGACGCGGTGTACAGCGCGCGGTCGGCGGGCCCGGCCAGGCTTCCGGGAGCCTCCGGCAGCCCACCGAGGTAGTCGCGCCAGCCCTGCTCGTACGCGCGCGAGGCCGCCTCGAAGCCGCCGCGCAGAGAACGCCGTGCCGTGCGCACCGCCTCCGCGGGCTTCTCGCCGAAACCGAGCACCACCGTCTGCCGGGTACGGGTGAGCCCGTCCATGCGCAGCCGTCCGGTCTGTACGACGTTGCCGGGGCCCGCGGTCGCGTAGTGGTGCGTCAACCTGCCCTTGTTCTCGGACAGTTCGCTCCAGCCGTCGTTGACGCCGAGATAGCCGGCCGTGGACTCCGCGAAGCCGTCCGCCGCGAGCAGCGCGCTCGCCGCGTGCCTGTCCTTCGCGACGAGCGCACCGTCCTGCGGGAAGGCGCTGTCGTCGTTGCCCTCGCCGGACAGCGACGGATCGTGCAGCACGAAGACCCGCAGCGGCGTGCCCGTCTCGGAGCGCACCTCCGCGTCGATGAGCACGGCGGCGCGCTCGGGGTCGGTGACATAGCGGGTGACGGCGGACCAGCCCGTGCCCCGGCTGGTGATCCGGTAGGACGGCGGTCCGTCGGCGGCACAGAGTTCGGTGCGGTGCTCGCCGTCGCTGAGACGTTCCGCGAAGGTCTTCCCGTCGGTGATCACCAACTGCGTCTGGCGGCTGGCCGGAGTGCTCAGATCCGGGTAGTACGTCTCGCTCATCCGGCCGCCCTGCAAGGTGAACCACACCGGGCTCGCCTTCGTACGGGAGGTGCCGAAGCCCGTCTTGTCGGCGGGGGCGAAGCCCGCGTCGGCGCCGGGGCCGCCGGGGGCCTCACCGGAGGACGCCGCGGGGGCGCCGGCGCTCCGGCTCG
>NZ_LJGW01000589.1 GCF_001751255.1 Streptomyces nanshensis
GGACCGCCGCGCCGGGCCGCGCCCTGCTCCAGCGAGTCCAGCACCACACCGGTCAACGGGCGCAGTGCGGCTGCTCCTTGCTCGCCGCCCGCGAGCGGCGGGCCGCAGGCGCCGTCGGTGGGAGCGGAAGGGGGCGGGAGCGGCATGAGCGAGGTCCTTCGCCGTCGTGGGCCCACAGCCCGCGGCCCGGCGGGCGCACAGGCGGTGCCCGCCGGACCGGGGTGGAGCGGTGAGGAGGGCCCAACCTACGTGCGGACGGCGGACGTTGATCTCGAACCGGGACCGGTTCGCCCGAAGGTGTGATGTGGCGGCCCGCGCCCGGAAGCGCGCCCGGAACGGCGAAGTCCCGGTAACGGCCAAGGCGTTCAGAACGGCGAAGGCCCCCCGGGACGCGCTCGTCCCCGGGGAGCCCTCACCGTTGCGGCGGCTGCCCTGGCCGCGCGCACGTCCTTTACGGGTAGGAGGTCACCGTCGCCACGTTGCTGTCCCCGTTCGCGGGTCCGCCCGTGTCGTTGACGACGTGTTCGATCGTGCCCGTACCGCCCAGCGACACCGACGTCATGTGGTGCAGCTTCACACCGTCCGCCTGCGGTACCTCGAACGAACGGTCCGCGACCACCGACTTGTTGACGTCGAAGAAGCAGTAGCTGCCCAGCCCGAACGCCTGGTGGTCGGTGACCGAGCCGTCGACCTTGTACGCCGCGTAGCCCCGCGTGTCACCGTTCATCCAGGCGTCCTGGTCCGGCGGGTCGTAGGGCATCTCGTTCTGGAAGAAGTACGTGCGGCCCCGCTCGCCCTTCCAGATCACCTGATACTTCTTGTAGTGCTCCGCGAAGAGCCCGTAGGCGGTCACGTCGCTGCCGTTGACGACCAGGCCCGTGTCGGCGGGGTTGGTGTCCCAGCCGACGCCGTCGCCGTGGTCGGCACGCCACAGCCACAGATGGTCGGCGATGACGTGCGAGCTGTTGATGACGAGGCTGGTCTCCGACTTCGCCGCACCGGCGCCGCCGATGCGCACGAACACATCGTGCAGCGACGTCGGGTTGGCCGAGTGGTCGCCGTCCGCGCCCTTCGGGCCGACCTCGATCAGCGTCGGCGAGTTCTCCGCGCCCGCCTCGACGAGGAAGCCGGCGAGCTTCACCCCGTCCACGTCCGCGACCGTCATCACGGCCTTCCCGGAGGTCGGCATCAGCGTCGCCAGACCCAGGCCCAGCACGACGGTGTTCTTCGCGGTCACCGCCAGCGGCTCGTCCAACTCGTAGACACCGGGCGTCAGCAGCAGATGCTTGCCGTCCTTCAGCGCCGCGTTGAGCTTGCCCGCCGAGTCGCCGGGCTGTGCGATGTGGAAGTCGCCGATCGGCAGCGACTCGCCCTTCGGTGCGCCGCCCGACCAGCTCGCGCCCGTGGCGTCCTTCAGCAGCGCCGGCACGAACACCTGGAACGCGCCGTCCCCGTCGACGTACAGATAGGGCTTCTCCCGTACCGCCGGGGACGCCTCAACGGTCGTGTACGGGGGAGAGGGGAAGCCGTCGCCGCTCGGCGCGTTCTTCGCGCCGACGAACACCATGTTCCAGTTCGAGCCCTCCCAGCTCTCCCACTCGGTGTTGCGGGAGAGCCACTGCTGCTGCGAACCGGAACGCACCTGCCCGTCGACCACGGTGTCCGCCATCAGACCGCCGCTGGACCAGCCGCCGTCGTCCAGCTCCAGGTCGCCCTTCACATGCATCCGCCGGTACGGAGCGGCCTGCGAGACCGCCCAGCGGTCCGTGCCGCCCTTCGGGGTCACGGCGATGCCCTCGGCCGAACGCCAGAAGTTCTGCGTGGCGTTGCCGTCGAACCAGTCGGCCTCGGCGTGCACTGCGCCCGAGACCTTCACATCGTCCGGGGTCAGGCCCAGGCCCGCGACCTGGGTGAAGAAGCCGACGTTGACGTCGACTTCGTACGAGCCGGGCTTGAAGAGGAACGCGTGCCGGGCCTTGCCGAACTGTGCCTCCTCCTGGTCCTTGAAGACCGCGTCGACCTTCTCCTGGATGTCCTTCGCGGAGGTGTCGGGCCCGAAGAGGGAGACGTTCGGGCCGAAGTCGGGATCGTCGGCGGCCTTGCCGGAGAGCCCGGAGAAGGCGGAGGCCGCCCGGGGCGCGGCGGCGACGCCGACGCCGCCGAGCCCCGCGGCGGCGAGCGTG
>NZ_LJGW01000583.1 GCF_001751255.1 Streptomyces nanshensis
CCGATGCCGTCGGCGTGCCCGGCGGGGTCGCGGCCGACGCGGCCGGTGCCGCGGGCACGAGGGCGGCGAGCGCCAGCAGCGCGGTGGTGAGGGACGTACGCCTGAACGATCCATGGAAAGCGGCCATGGCTCTTCGTCTATCAGCTCCGCAGCCGCACCGGGTAGCCCGCGGCGGCACCGTCTTCACGGGTCACCACCGTCGCGCCGTCGCGGTGCACGACCGTGAAGCGCTCGGCGGGCGGGAACCGCCGCGCGCCGCCGCCGTCAACTCCCTTGCCCCCGGGCCCGGTTGCCGTCCCCGTTCCTGATTCTGCTCCCGTCCCGGTTCCCGATCCGGCATCGCCGGGAGTGCCCGCGTCGCGGATGACCAGACCCCTGCCCCGGCGGCCCGGAGCGGGTGCCCACACCTCCAGCTCGATGCCGCCGTCGGCACCGCTCACCGGCACGGCGGCACCGGCGCGCGCGAGCACGGGAATCCTCGACAGCGGTGCGTCCAGGACGACTTGGCCCGGCCCCTCGTACGACGCGCCCGTGACCGTGTCGTACCAGCGGCCGAACGGCAGCCGCACCCGCCGCGTCCGCGCGCCCTCCTCCAGCACGGGCGCCACCAGCAGCGCGTCCCCCAGCAGAAAGGCGTCACCGCACTCGCGCAGCGAGCGCTCGCGCGGATGCTGCCACCACAGCGGACGGACGTACGGTGCCCCGGTGCGGTGCGCGAGATGGGCGAGCGTCGTGAAGTACGGGCGCAGCCGCTCCCGTTCGGCCATCGCCGCCGAGCAGCCCGCCAGCACCTCCGGGCCGAAGGCCCAAGGCTCCCGCGGCCCCGCCCCCTTGGCGCTGTGCGCATGGAACAGCGGGAAGTACGCGGCGAGTTGGAACCAGCGCAGATACAGCTCCGGCGAGGGCGCGGCCGTCGACCCGCCGATCCCCGGCCCCGAGTACGGCACACCGCACAGTCCCAGCCCCAGCACGAACGAGATCGACTCGCGCAGCCCCTCCCAGCCCGTGGCCACCTCGTCGCGCCACATGCCGCCCCCGCGCTGCATGCCCGCCCAGCCGGAGCGGCGCAGCGCGAACTCCGGTGCCGCGCCCGCCGATACGACCCGTACGCCGTCGCCCCGCGACCCAGCACCGGAACCGTCACCGGAACCGTCCGCGTCCGGCGGCGGCCCGGTCGGCCGCGCCCACTCGCCCCGCAGGACGCGGAGCATCGGACGGCCGCCGTCACCCTCCACATGCAGGGCGCGCAGCGGGAGTTGACGCAGCCGGTACTGCGCGGCGACCTCCCGCACCCGCTGCCCGCTGCGGAACAGCCGCCCCGAATGCTGGTGCCCCAGCGCCCAGTCGGGCGGCAGCGCGGGCGCACCCGTCAGCCGCGCCCACCCGTGCAGCACCCGCGCGGGCGGCCCGGCCAGCACCCAGTAGCGCAACGGCCCGCCGGTGACGCGGATTTCGCTGCTGCCCGGCCTGTCGTGTCCGGACCCGCGGCCCTCCACCCCCTCGCGGAGCGTCACCCGTCCCTCGCGGGGATTGTCGTGGAAGACCAGATGCGTCCCGGCGTCCGCGACCACGAGCTGCACGGGCATGGTGATGTGCGGCGTGCCCTGGTGAGGGTCGCGTCCGGTGTCCGCACGGGCGCCACGGCCGCCGCCTTCCGCGTCACCGCCCGGCGCACGGCCGCTCTCGTGCAGCCGGTACGAGCCGCTCGGCAGCCGGGGCCCGCACGTACGGCCGCCGAGGCCGAAGAACCGTGCGTCGGCGGGGACGTGGGAACGGTGCATCCAGCGTCCCGGCCGCGACGGCCGCTGCTCCCGGCCACTCTCCTCCCGGCCACGCTTCCCGGCGCCGGCGCCGTCCCGCGCACCGTCCGAGGGCTGCTCACCCGAGGGCTCCCACCAGCGCGGCGGCAGATCCCGGCGCAGCAACTCACCGCCCGGCGTGCGCAGTTCGACGGTGCCGTGCCGGGAGACGGTCACCAGCAGCCGTTCCGAGACGACCCGCCAGCCGCCGTCCTTGTCGGGCTCCAGCACCGCGCGGACGTCCGGCTCGGGTGCGGCGCCGGGCAGGGCGTACGACGGCGAGGGCTCCGCGCCGTCCCAGCCGAGGAAGACGGCGCCGCCCACCGCCACACGCACCGACAGCGACGAGCGCGCGAAGCGGATCACGCCGCCGCCCGGCCCGGTCCGCGCGTCCAGGGCCGCAC
>NZ_LJGW01000597.1 GCF_001751255.1 Streptomyces nanshensis
GGCGACCGGCGGGCGGCCGCCGTGTGGCGCGAGGCGGTGGACGTGCTCGCCGCCGGGCTCGTCACCGCCGTGACGCTCCTCGATCCGCGGACGGTGATCGTCGGCGGCGGTCTGGCCGAGGCCGGCGACGTCCTCTTCGTACCGCTGCGGGAGGCCGTGCGCGCACGCGTCACCTTCCAGCGGGTCCCCACGATCGTCCCGGCGGCGCTGGGGGACGCCGCGGGCTGCCTGGGCGCGGGACTTCTCGCCTGGGACCTACTCTCCGCGGAGGTTGCGAGCCGATGAGCCCGACGAGCGAACGCACCGTACTGACGGGCGCACGGGTGGTGCTGCCGGACGGCGTGGCCGAGGACGCCGTGCTGACCGTCGAGGGACGGCGGATCGCCGGCAACGTGCCCGGTGAGCGGCCGACGTTCGAGCTGGGCGGCCACTGGATCGTGCCCGGCTTCGTCGACCTGCATGTGCACGGCGGCGGCGGTGCGTCCTTCTCGTCGGGTACGGCCGAGGAAGCGCTGAAGGTCGTCGCGACCCACCGGCGGCACGGCACGACCACCATGGTCGCCTCGACCGTGACGGGCGAGCTGAGCGACCTGGCCCAACAGGCCGCGGCGCTCAGTGAGTTGGCCGAGCAGGGCGATCTGGCGGGCGTCCACTTCGAGGGCCCGTTCATCTCCGCCGCGCGCTGCGGCGCGCACGACCCGGAGCTGCTGCGCGACCCCGATCCCACGGAGGTGCGCAAGCTCGTCGACGCCGCGCGCGGCACGGCGCGGATGATGACGCTCGCGCCCGAACTCCCGGGCGGGCTGGAGTCCGTACGGATGCTCGCGGACAGCGGCGTCATCGCCGCGGTCGGGCACACCGACTCGACGTACGAGGCGACGGCGCAGGCCGTCGAGGCGGGCGCGAGCGTCGCCACGCACCTCTTCAACGCGATGCCCGCACTGGGCCATCGCGCGCCCGGACCCGTCGCGGCGCTGCTGGAGGACGAACGCGTGACCGTCGAGCTGATCAACGACGGCACCCATCTGCACCCGGCCGCCCTGGAGTTGGCCTTCCACCGTGCGGGCGCCGACCGCGTCGCCTTCATCACGGACGCCATGGGCGCCGCCGGCATGGGCGACGGCGTCTACCCCCTCGGGCCGCTGGAGGTGGAGGTGCGCGACGGGGTGGCGCGGCTGACCGAGGGCGGCTCCATCGCCGGGTCCACGCTCACGCTGGACGAGGCGTTCCGCCGCGCCGTGACCGTCGACGGGCTCCCGGTGGAGGACGCCGTACGCGCCCTGTCCGCGGTCCCCGCGCGGCTGCTGGGCGTGGCGGACCGTACGGGCTCGCTGGAGGCGGGCAAGGACGCCGACCTGGTGGTGCTGGACGAAGCGCTGAGCGTGGTGGGCGTGATGCGCAGGGGCGAGTGGGCGGTACGTCCCGACGCGGGCTGAGAGCGGGCGGGTTCGGCGGGCGCGCACGGGGCCGCCGCCGGGCGGGCGGGGTCGCGGCCTCGGAGGCCAAATGGCATGATCCCTCGGGCGGTTGTCGTCCCGCACACTTCTACGCGCGTCCCCGCCCCGTCCCCCCATGGAGTGGTCCCGTGATCCTGACGGTCACGCTCAACACCGCCCTCGACCTGACCTACCGGGTGCCCCGCCTCGCCCCGGAGGGGTCGCACCAGGTGCGCGAGGTCGTGCAGCGCCCGGGCGGCAAGGGCCTCAACGTCGCACGCGTGCTCGCCGCGCTCGGCCACCGTACGGTCGTCACCGGCTTCGCCGGCGGCCTGACGGGCTCGGAGCTGCGCGAACTCCTCGCGCGCGAGCCGTACATCACGGACGAGCTGGTGCCGACGCAGGGCAGCACGCGCCGCACGGTCGGCGTCGTGGACGAGGCGGGCGGCGGCTCCACCCAGTTCAACGAGCCCGGTCCGCACATCTCCCCGGAGGAGTGGTCCGCGTTCCAGGAGACGTACGCACGGCTGCTGCGGAGTCCCGGCGGCGACGGCAGCGACGACGGCCGACCGGAGCGGGACGGGGACGAGGACGGGGGCGGCAGCGTCGACGCGGTCGCGCTGTGCGGGAGCCTCCCGCCGGGCGTTCCGGTGGGCGCCTACGCCCAACTCACGCGCGAGGCGCACGCGGCCGGGGTGCCCGTCGTCCTCGACACCAGCGGCGAACCGCTGCGCCGCGGCCTCGCCGCGCGCCCCGACCTCGTCAAGCCCA
>NZ_LJGW01000590.1 GCF_001751255.1 Streptomyces nanshensis
CTCGCCCGCGTCACCGCGGAGAGCGGCCCCGGCACCGGCAGCGCCTCGCGGTCGAGCTTGCCGCTGGGCGTACGGGGAAGCTCGGCGAGCACCGTGAACGCCGCGGGGACGAGGTACGCCGGAAGCCGCTCGGCCAGCCACCGCCGCAGCGCCTCGGGCCCGGCCCGGACACCCTCCGGTTCCGGCGCGGCCGAGTCGGCCGAGGCTGCCGACGGCACCACGTACGCCGTCAGCCGCGGCTCTCCGTCCGCGTCCTCCCGTACGGCGCACACCGCCTCGGCGACCGCCTCGTGCCGTGCGAGCACGGACTCCACTTCGCCCAACTCGATACGGAAACCACGGAACTTGACCTGCGCGTCGATGCGCCCGAGGAAGTCGAGTTCGCCGTTCTCCCGCCATCGCACGAGATCGCCCGTGCGGTACATGCGCTCGCCGGGCGGTCCGAACGGGTCGGCCACGAAGCGCTCGGCGCTCAGGCCCGGACGGCGCAGATAGCCGCGGGCCAGGCCGTCGCCCGCGAGGTACAGCTCGCCGGGCCTGCCGGGCTCGACCGGCTGGAGGCACGCGTCGAGCACATACGTCCGCACATGGCCCAGCGGCCTGCCGATGGGCGGGGTGACGCCGTCCGGTGTGGCGCCGTCCGCCCACCGGGTCGCGTACACGGTGGCCTCGGTCGGCCCGTAGACGTTGAGCAGCCGGGTGCCGGGCATGGTCTCCCGTATCCGCTCGGTGAGGGCGAGCGGCAGCGCCTCCCCCGCCATCGCCAGCGTCCCGGCCGACAGGTCCAGCCCGCCGTCCTCGGTGAGCTTGGCCAGTACGGACGGGATCGCGCACACCAGTC
This sequence comes from Streptomyces nanshensis, assembly GCF_001751255.1. Classification (GTDB taxonomy): domain Bacteria; phylum Actinomycetota; class Actinomycetes; order Streptomycetales; family Streptomycetaceae; genus Streptomyces; species Streptomyces nanshensis_A. The sequence goes on from NZ_LJGW01000590.1 coordinate 842, forward strand.
CGCCCGACCAGCGGGGCGGGTCGCCGTCCAGCAGCGCCAGCAAGTCCCGTACGACCTCGACGCGTCCGCCGCACGTCAGCGCCGGGAAGATCTCGGCCACGGACACGTCGAAGCTGAACGACGTGGCGGCCAGGGTGTGTTCGAGCGCGGCGGGGCCCAACTCCTCGCGCGCCCAGGCGATGAGCGCTTCGAGGTTGCCGTGCGGGACGACGACGCCCTTGGGCGTGCCGCTGGAGCCGGAGGTGTAGATCACGTACGCCGGGTGCGCGGGCAGCAGCGGCGCGGTGCGGTCGGCGCCGGTGAGCGGCGCGGGAGAGCGGCGCTCCCACTCCGCGGCGGTGCGGGCGTCGTCGAGTACGAGCAACGAGGCGTCCGCGACGCCGCGTTCGGCTCCGGCGGTGTCGGTCAGTACGCAGACGGGCCGCGCGTCGCGCACCATGAAGCGCAGCCGATCGGCCGGGTAGGCGGGGTCGAGGGGAAGGTAGGCCGCACCGGCCTTGAGGACGGCGGCCATGGCGACGATCGTCTGCGCGGAGCGCGGCAGCAGCAGTCCGACGACGCGCTCCGGACCCGCGCCGCGTTCGACGAGGAGGCGGGCCAACTTGTTGGCGCGCTCGTCGAGTTCGCGGTAGGTGAGGGTGCCGGAGGCGTCGGCCACGGCGACGGCGTCCGGGTAGCGGCCCGCCGCCTCGTCGAGCAGATCGGGGACGAGGGCACCGGCGCTCCACGGGGCGGGCGACGGGCCGCTGCCCTGCGCCCAGGAGAGCACGGTGCGCCGCTCGTCGGCGCCGAGCAGGGCGAGCGCGCCGACGGGGCTGTCCGGCGCGGCGACGGCCGAGGCCAGCAGTTGCCCGAACCGGGCGCGGTGCGCGTCGAGTTCGGCCGGGGTGTAGCGGGCGGCCGAGCCGCTGAAGGTGATGCTCAGGGTGCGGTCGGCCGGGTCCTCCTCGATGACGACCCGCAGTTCGCCGGGCCCCTCGGCCCCGGCGCGGCGCACCGAGGCGGGGTGGACTCCGAAGCGGATCTCGTGCGCGGCCGTACGGACGTCGACGACCGGCCCGTACAGTCCGCCGCCGCTGCGGTCCGCGACGCCCAGCCGCACGCACAACTCCTCGTGGCGGAAGCGCTGATGGCGCCGGACGCGGCGGCTCTCGCGTGAGATCTCCCGTGCGAGCCGGGTGAAGACCGTGCCGGGTGTCACCTCCGTGCGCAGCGCCGCGACGTCGGCCGCGGCGCCCGGAGTCCGCCGGGCCGCGCGGCTGGTACGGCCGTCGACCGGCATGCCCAGCACGATGTCCGTGCCGCCGGTGAGCCGGTGCGCGTAGGCGGCCGCGGCGGCCAGCAGAACGGCCCGCGGATCGGTGCCGGTGCGGCGGG
>NZ_LJGW01000592.1 GCF_001751255.1 Streptomyces nanshensis
CGGACTTCGTGGCCGGCGGACCGGTGCGCGGGGAGCGCGCCGGCGCCGCGTACGCGCGGGCTCGCCGGGCACCCCGTACGCGGGCCCGGTGCACGCCGCATGCCCGGCCCTCATCCGTTGCGCAGGAAACCGTCCCCGTGCTGCGCGATGTGCTGTTCGAGCGCGGAGAGCGCCTGCTGCACCTCGGAGGTCGAGCCGCTGCCGCGCTGCTCCGCGTAGTAGGCGGCGCCCAGACGGCGCAGCAGGTCGTTGCCCTGACGCTGCGCCTGCACCTCCTCCATCTTCTCCTTGCCCTGCGCCAGTCCGCGCTGCGCCTGCTCCTTGGCCCTGTCGAGGAAACCCGCCATCTTCCTGCCTCCTGTGCCTGCGAATCACCGAGGGGAATCTCCCGAAAACCCCTTCTGTCCTTGCCCCGCGGAACGACTGCGGTGATCAGCGGGTTCCCCGTGGAGCGTCCGTACGCCCCTCGTCTTCGGCCAGTACCTCCAGCGCCACCCGTACGAGTTGCGGCACCGCGGGATGGCTCGGCTGCCCCGAACCCATCGGGACCTCGCGCCAGACGAGCATCAGCGGCACGTCGCCCGCGCCCGCCAGCGGCCGGTAGACCACGTCGGGGTGCGGGTGCATCTCGGCGGTCGCGGTGGTCGAGACGCCCACCGCGTCGCCCGCGGCGATCGCGCCCAGCCAGTCGTCGGTGTTGGCGACGAGCACCGCCGTGTCGGGGGAGGGGCGCAGCTCCTCGGGCCACAGATCGAGCGTGGTGACGCCGGAGACGGTGTTCAGGGCGATGGGGTGGTGGACGAGCGCGGCGAGGTTCAACGGGCCGGTGTGCGCGGCGAGTTCGCTGTCGGCGGGGACGGCTGCCACCCGCTGCTCGTTGCACAGCCACTCGCCGAGGAGGCCCTCCGCCTCGCGGGGCAGCAGAGGAGCCCGTACGAGCGCCACGTCCGTCTTGCCGCTCAGCAGCCCGGCGGTGCGCTCGTCCACGCGCAGCAGCTCCAGCGGTGTCTGCGGGAAGGTCTCCTTCCAGCGCCGCAGCAGCGGTGTGGTGTGCCGTCCGAACGCCGACCAGGCGTGGCCCAGCCGCAGCGGCCAGGGGCGCAGCCGCGCGGGGTCGAGCGCCTCGTCGACGGCGGCGACGGCGCCGGCCGCCTTGTCGCGGAAGTGCCGTCCCTCCGTGGTCAGTTCGAGACGGTGCGTCGTACGGTCCACGAGCCGTGCGCCCATATGGTCCTCGAGCTGACGCAGGGTCCGGGAGAGGGCGGGCTGGCTCATGCGCAGCATCGCGGCGGCGGAGGTGACGCTGCCGGCGTCCGCGATGGCCAGGAAGGCGCGGAGGTGACGCAGTTCTGCCGTCATGCGCAGCGAGCATAGCCGCAGGCCGAGACGCATTTCCGTGCGCGGCGCGGCGGCCATAGCGTGGTCGTGTGAGCTTCGGTGACAGCACGGCCGGGCAGGACCCGGCACTGACGGCGCGTGCGGCTTCGGCGTCCGGCACGGGACCCGGCGAGGAGTACGGCACGGGATCGGACGCGGGACCCGGCGCGGGGCCCGGTGCGGGCGGACCCTCGGACTCCGGGACGGCCTCCGGCGGCCACGGCCCGTACGCACAACAGGGCCAAGGGCGGCTCGGCGCGGTCGGAATGGTCGTGTGCAGCGCGCTGTCGCTGCAGTTCGGCTCGGCGGTCGCGGCGACGCTCTTCCCGCGCGCGGGCGCGCTCGGCGTCGTCGCGCTGCGGCTGGTCTTCTCGGCGCTGCTGATGCTCGCCGTGTGCCGGCCGCGGGTGCGCGGCCACAGCCGTACGGACTGGGCGGCCGTCACGGGGCTCGGCATCGCCCTCGGCACCATGAACTCGCTCTTCTACCAGGCGGTCGAGCGCGTACCGCTGGGCGCCGCCGTCACGCTCGAACTGCTGGGCCCGCTCGTGCTGTCCGTCGTCGGGTCGCGGCGGGCGCTGAGCCTGGTGTGGGCGGGGCTCGCGCTCGCGGGCGTGTATCTGCTGGGCAGCGGCGGGTTCGACACGCTGGACCTCGCGGGCGGCGCCTACGCGCTGGGGGCCGGTGCGATGTGGGTGGCCTACATCCTCTTCAACTCCCGTACGGGCGCCCGCTTTCCGAAGGCCGACGGGCTCGCGCTCGCGCTGGCGCTCGCCGCGCTGCTGAGCGCGCCGCTGGGGGTGGCCAGCGCCGGGCGTGCGCTGCTGGACCCGGTGACGCTGGGGCTGGGCGCGGCCGTGGCGGTGCTCTC
>NZ_LJGW01000598.1 GCF_001751255.1 Streptomyces nanshensis
CCGCGCTGCGCGCCCGGCCCGCCGGGCGGCTGCACAGCCGGGCCCGCGACCGCGCCGCCGTCAGCCACCACTACGACTTCTCCAACGACTTCTACGCCCTGCTGCTGGATCAGTCGATGGCGTACTCCTGCGGCTACTGGCGCCGCCCCGGCGACCCCTCGTACACCCTCGCCGACGCCCAGCACGACAAGCTCGAACTCGTCTGCCGCAAGCTGGAGTTGAGGCCGGGCGCCCGGCTGCTGGACGTCGGCTGCGGCTGGGGCTCGCTCGCCCTGCACGCCGCCCGGCACCACAAGGCCGAGGTCACCGCCGTCACGCTGGCACGGGAACAGGCCGCGGCGGTCACCCGGCGGCTGCGCGAGGAGGGCCTGGAGCACCTGGTCGACGTGCAGTCCAAGGACTACCGCGACATCGAGCCCGGCAGCTACGACGCCGTGTGCTCCATCGAAATGGGCGAACACGTCGGGGACGAGGGCTATCCCGCCTTCGCCGCGTCCCTGCGCGCGCGGCTGCGCCCCCGCGGACGGCTGCTCGTCCAGCAGATGTCCCGCGGCCGCAGCGCGCCCGGCGGCGGCGCCTTCATCGAGACCTACATCGCCCCGGACATGCATATGCGCCCCCTCGGGCGGACGGTCTCGATGCTGGAGGAGGCCGGGCTCGAAGTGCGCGGCGTGGAGTCGCTGCGCGAGGACTACGTCCGTACGGTCGCGGCCTGGCGCGACACCCTGCACGAGCGCCGGCACGAGGTGAGCGCGCTCGTCGGCGAGGAGGCGGCACGTGTGTGGCGCCTGTATCTGACGGGCGGGATGCTGGCCTTCGAGGAGGGCCGGATGGGCGTGGACCAGATCCTGGCCGTACGTCCCGACGCGGACGGCCGCAGCGGGATGACGGACGGGCACGACGGTGTGCCGAGTGACCACAACGGCCGGACGGGCGGCGGACGATGACGGGCTTCCCGTGGGGCGCCTTCGGCGTGAACCTTGCGGTGAGCGCCGCCGCGGCCCTCGCCGTCATGCTGGTCACCTTCGGCGCCGCCCTCGCCAAGGGCGTGCACCGCATCGTCGACGTCGCATGGGGCCTGGGCTTCACCGCCGTCGCGGCCGTCACCTTCGCCCTCTCCGCCGGTCACGGCGACCCGGCGGCCCGGCTGCTCGTCACGGCGCTGACCGCCGTATGGGGGCTGCGGCTGTCCGGGCACATCGCCCTGCGCGGACGCGGACACGGCGAGGACCCGCGCTACGAACGGCTGCTCGCCCGGGGCCGCGGCGACCCGCGGCTCTACGCGCTGCGCACCGTGTATCTGCTCCAGGGTGCGCTGGTGTGGCTGGTCTCGCTGCCCGTACAGGCGGCGCAGTACGTGCCGGGTCCGCTGTCCGGACAGCGGTGGGCGCTGCTGGGCGCCGCCACCCTGGTGTGGCTGACGGGCTTCGTCTTCGAGACCGTCGGCGACGCCCAACTCGCCCGCTTCAAGGCCGATCCCGCGGCGCGTGACGTGACCGGCGCCCGCGTCATGGACCGCGGACTGTGGCGCTGGACGCGGCACCCCAACTACTTCGGGGACTTCCTGGTGTGGTGGGGGCTGTGGCTCACGGCGTGCGGGGATGTGGCCGTCGCGGCGGCGACGCTTGTCTCCCCGCTGGTGATGAGCCTGCTGCTGACGAAGGGCAGCGGAAAGCGGCTGCTGGAGCGGCAGTTGGCGGACCGGCCCGGGTACGCCGCGTACCGGGAGCGCACCAGCGGCTTCTTCCCGCTGCCGCCGCGGCGCACCCGGTAGGAACTCCGGGGCTTCCGCTCTGCGCCGGGCGCGGGCCGTCCGCCGCTATCCCGCCGTCCCCGGCAGCTTCATCAGCGCCAGCGGCTCCGTCGTCGGCTGCGGTGAGCCGCCCGCCGGTTCGACGGTGACGCCCATCGCGGAGGCCCGGCCGACCTTGCCCTCCATGAGCTGGGCCGTACTGTCGCCGTGGGAGTCCACCAGCCCCGCCGGGCGCATCTTCTTCCCGTCGGCGAACCAGAGTTGGTAGACCTTGCCGCCGGGCGGTGCGTCCATCCCGGAGGCGAGGAACGCCGCACGGTCCCGTTCGCGGGAGACCACGACCGTCCCCGACGCACCGCCCGGAAGCTCGCCGCGTCCCGTCGTCCGCGCATCGGACGCCGCCAGCACGCGCACCAACTCCTCCTGCCGGGCACGCGATTGCGCCGCCTGCTCCCGCGCGTCCTGCGCCGCCCGGTACTGCCATGCCGCGACGCCGCCGGCCGCCGCCGCGAGGGCCAGACACGCGGCGAGCGCGAAGCGCGAGAG
>NZ_LJGW01000593.1 GCF_001751255.1 Streptomyces nanshensis
TGGGCCAGGGGTGCCGCAGCGTGGCGCGCAGCAGTTCCGCGCGGGTGGCGGGCCGCCGCCGTCCGCGCAGCGTGGCGGTGAACGGGCGCCCGCCGGCCCGCTCCAGACGGACGGTGAGCGACAGCCGGTCGCCGGGGAGCGGCAGCCGCATCCGGTAGGCGCCGTCCACGGGGAAGAACGGCGAGACGTAGAACTCCTTGGCGGCGGTGGCCTCCCCGTCGTCGTCGGTGTGCAGGAGGTAGCAGTGCCGCTCGCCGTAGGTGTTGTGCACCTCGGCGACCACGCAGAGAAGCCGGCCGTCGCGGTCGTGGCACCAGTAGAGCGTCAGCGGGTTGAAGACATGTCCGAGGACGCGGGCGTGGGCGAGCATCAGGACCTGCCCGGTGGGCGGTCCGACGCCGCGGGCCGCAAGGAAGCGCTCCAGTCCGGCGCGGATCGTCGGGGCGCCGCCACCGAAGTGGTCGCGGGCCTCGAACCGGGCGAGCAGGCTCAACACCCGGGGCAGGCGCGGCAGTCGGTCCAGATCGGTCAGCCACATGTATGTGCGGTGGCGGACGGTGTGGCGCAGCGGCCGGGTCCGCACATGCGTCACCAGGCACTCGTACAGGGCCGCCCCGTGGACGGGCCGCGCCGCCTGCCGGACACGCCCTCGGGCGCTCACCACCGCACCCCCAGGGCCGCCGCGGCGTCGACGCCCGAGCGGCAGCCGTCCTCGTGGAAGCCCCAGCCGTGGTAGGCGCCCGCGAACACCGTGACGGCGGAGGCGAGTTCGGGCAGCCGCTGCTGCGCGGCCACCGACTCCGGTGTGTAGACGGGGTGTTCGTAGACCGTCGAGGCGGTCACGGCGTCCGGGTCCACCGCGCCGTCGCCGCCGAGGGTCACCAGATGGTGTTCCGGGCAGTCGAGGCGCTGGAGCCGGTTCATGTCGTAACTGATGCGCACGGACGAGGAGTCGGCGCCGCACGAGGGCATCAGATAGTTCCACGAGGCGCGGGCGGCGCGGGCGCGCGGCAGCACGGAGGCGTCGGTGTGCAGCAGCGTCGGATTGCGTGAGTAGCGGAAGGCGCCGAGGATCTCCCGTTCGGCCGTGGTGGGTTCGGCGAGCAGACGCAGGGCGGTGTCGGCGTGTGTGGCCACGACGACGGCGTCGTACTCGTGCGCCGCCCCGTCCTCGGTGACGATCTCGGCGCGGTCGCCGAAGCGCCGCACGGTGCGTACGGGGGTGGCGGTGTGAACTGCCGTGAGCTGCTTGGCGATCCGCTCGACGTACGCACGCGAACCGCCCTCGACGGTCCGCCACTGCGGCGAACCGCCGACGCTGAGCATGCCGTGGTGGTGCAGGAACCGGAAGAGATAGGCGGCCGGGTAGCGCAGCGCCGTCCGCGCGTCGCACGACCACACGGCGGAGACGAGCGGCGTGACGAAGTGCGCGGTGAAGTACGGCGAGTAGCCCCCGCGGGCGAGGAACTCCTCCAGCGTGGGCCCCACTTGGGCCGCCGGGCCGCGGCCGTCCGCGGTCTCGGCCCCGGCCCCGGTCTCGGTCTCGGTCTCGGCCAGCAGGCGCCGCGCCCCGCGGTGGAAGCGCGGCACCTCGGCGACCATCCGCAGAAAGCGCGGCCGGACGAGGCTGCGCGGCTGCGCGAAGACGCCGCGCGCACCGCGGGCGCCCGCGTACTCCAGACCGCAGCCCTCGCACCGTACGGACATGCTCATCTCGGACGGCCGCGTACGGACGTTCAGTTCGCGGAAGAGCCGCAACAGCAGTGGATACGTACGCTCGTTGTGCACGATGAACCCCGAATCGACGTGCTGCACACGGCCGTCGGCGGACGGGACGTCATGGGTGTGGGCGTGTCCGCCGAGCCGTCCGTCGGCCTCGTAGAGCGAGACGGAGCCGGTGCGCCGCAGCACGTGGGCGGCCGTCAGCCCCGCGACCCCGCTGCCCACCACGGCCACCCGCCGCCGCGCACCCCCGCCGCTGTGCTCTGCCATGCCGCTCCTTCCGTACGGGGCGGACCGCCGGCCGGACCGCGGGCGGACGATGCCCTCTCCGCCTTTCTTCGGAGCCGTGCGGGCGGCGGCTTGGTCGCGGACTCGGATTTCTTCCAACTGGCCTGAGCTGGGGACTTTTTCGCGGACGGGCCAATCCGGACGCTCCCGGGTGCCGAATGCGGGATGTGACCACAGACCGGCAGAGGACCCCGGACAGCCGCCGGGCCGCACACGGCACGGACGGCGACCGCGACCGCGACAGCGACGGCGACAGCGCGCGGAGCCGCAACGGCAGCGGCGGCGCGGAGAACGGCACTCGCCGCCGTGCGCGGCAGGCACCACGCCGCGGACT
>NZ_LJGW01000594.1 GCF_001751255.1 Streptomyces nanshensis
GGTCTGCTCGCCGCCGGCGCCGCCGGTGCCACCGCGGCGCTCGCCTCCGGCTGCGGCGGCCGGGCGAGCGCGGACGACGGCCCGTTGCAGTTCTGGAACTTCTACGCGCCCCAGCGCTCCGAAGACCCGGCGCTCAACGCCCAGAGCAAGTGGTTCACGGACCTGGTGGCGCAGTGGAACCGCACCCACAAGCGGCGCATCGAGCTGCTCTACATGCCGCCGCCCACCTACCAGAACGGCTCCAAGCTGCCCACGGCCTTCGCCGCGGGCGCCGGTCCCGACATCTTCCTCGCCAGCCCCGGCGACTTCCTGCGCTACTACAACGGCGGCGTCCTCGCCGACCTCACGCCGTACGTCGACAAGCGGGCGGTGGCCGACTACCACCCGGACACCCTCGCCAGCCGCATGGTCGGCGACAAGGTCTACGCCCTGCCCATGGAGGTCGAGCCGCTCGTCGTCTACTACGACAAGCGCGTCTGGGAGAAGAAGGGCCTCTCGGAGGGCGACATCCCGGCCACCTGGGACCAACTCCTCGACGTCGGCGAGAAGTTGACGACGAAGACCCGGGCCGGTCTCGTGCTCAAGACGCTGCCCGGCTATCTCCAGAACTTCCTCTGGTACTCGTGGATGTGGATGGGCGGCGGCGACGTCCTGGACGGCCACGGCACGGTGACCGTCGACTCCCGCCCCGTACGCCAGGCCCTCCAGCTCTGGCAGGACGCCGTACGCAGCGGCATCACCCCCAGCACGGCGCCGGCGGGCGACGACATGATCTCCGGCTTCAAGACCGGGCGGGCCGGGATGTGGCACAGCGGCATCTGGGAGATCGCCAGCCTCAAGGCGTACGCGCCGGACGTGGACTACGGGATGTTCAAACACCCGCTGCCGCCCGGGGGTTCGTACACCACGGCCCTGGGCGGCTGGTCCTTCTGCGCCAACGCCAAGGGCCGCGACCCGCAGGCCGCCGCCGAGTTCTGCGGCTGGGCCCTCGGCAGCATGGAGGACGAGTGCGTCGAGCGGATGACCGACTGGTGCATCAAGGCCAAGCGGGACATCGCCCCGCGCAGGTCCGCGCTGCGGCTCGGCACGGAGCGCGGCGGCTATGACGACTGGGCGATGAAGTACATGAAGGAGGAGGTCTTCCCCGACGGCCGCCCCGAACCGCGCTATCCGCCCGTCGTCTACAAGGCCCTGTCCGACGCCGTCCAGGGCTCGATGCTCGCCGGCCGCAGTGTCGCGGACGAGGCGGCGCGTGCCGCGCAGTCGGTCGAGGCGTACGTACGTAGCTACAAGGGGGCGAGCCTGATATGAGCGAGCCTGTCGTGAGGGAGCCCGGCGTCGACCGGCCCGATGCCGAGCCCGGAATCGGCAAGCCCGGCGGCGGCGTCGGCGCCGCCGCCGCGGGAGCACGGCGGACACGGCTCAGCCGGCGCCACCGGGAGTGGATCGCGGCGGGGCTGTTCATCGCGCCGGACGCGCTGGGGCTGGCCCTGTTCGTGGGGCTGCCGATGGTGCTGTCGGTGGTGCTGAGCTTCTTCCAGGTCAGCGGGTTCGGCTCGTACGAGTTCGTGGGGCTGGGCAACTACGCGCGCATGGTGGACGATCCGCTGTTCTGGGACTCGATGCGCACCACCGCCGTCTACGTGATCGTGCTGGTGCCGACGCTGTTCGTGGTGAGCCTCGGGCTGGGGCTGCTGGTCAGACAGCGGATCCCGGCCGTCGGCTTCTTCCGGACGCTGTTCTTCCTGCCGTACGTCATCAGCCTCGTCGTCGTGGGCGTGCTGTGGCGGTTCATGCTCGACGACCAGGTCGGGGTGGTGAACAAGTCGCTGCGGGCGATGGGTTTCGAGGGGCACTCCTGGCTCGGCGACCCCTCCACCGCGCTCTACTCCGTCATCGCCGTCTTCGTGTGGGTGATGATGGGCTACTACATGATCATTTTCCTCGCGGGGCTCCAGGAGATACCCCGTGAGTACTACGAGGCCGCGCGCATCGACGGCGCCGGGCCCTGGACGCAGTTCCGCACGATCACCTGGCCGCTGCTGCGGCCCACGAGCTTCTTCGTCCTGCTGATGTCCACCGTCGCGGCGATCACCGGCGGCTTCGAGCTGATCTTCGTCATCACGGAGGGCGGCCCCGCCAACAGCACCTCGCTGGCGATCTTCTACATCTACCAACAGGCCTTCATCTTCGGCGAGTACGGCTATGCGTCGGCCATGGGCACCGCCCTGGTGCTGGTGATGATCGCCTGCTCCGCGGTGATCTTCAAGGTGACGAGGGGCGGGAGGTTCGACGATGGCAGTTGACAGCCCGAGCGCCGGCAGCGCGCGCGCCGGAGCGCCGGGTGGGCCGGGTTCGCCGGGTGC
>NZ_LJGW01000591.1 GCF_001751255.1 Streptomyces nanshensis
CTCCCGCCGTGAGGCGCCGGCGCGTGGGCAGCAGACGGCGCAGACCGGCCGCCGCCGGACCGGTTCCGGCACCGGCCGCCGCCTCGTCGTCGGGTCCGGCGGCCTTCGGTTCGAGGGGCTTGCGTGCCGCCGGTACGGGGATCCGGCCGCTCACAGCCTCCTTGCCCGTACCGCTCGCGAGGTCCTTGCCGTCCTCGTCCTGCGCGCCGGGCGGCGGCTTGAGCAGCTCGGGCACCTCGATGCCGCCGACGAAGCCGGGCACCGGGCCGAAGGGCTGGCCGCCGCCCTCCCCGAACGGAGAGGCGTCGACGCGCCACCAGTCCGGGTCGGTCTCCCCGGGGCCCAGCTCGTCCAGGCCCGCGAGATGGGGCGCGGAGGCGCCGTACGAGGCGGTGGGCGGCGGCGGTGCCGCAGGCTCGTCCGGGTCCTTGCCGCCCTTGGTGAGCTTGCCGACCTTGCCGGCCCAGCCGCTCTTGCGGAGCGAGATCTTCCGTCCGCTGCCCGTATCCGTACCGTCCGTGCCGCCGGAGAGACCCGTACCGCCCCAACTGCCCGCGCCGCGCGGGCCGTTCGAGCCGCCGGAGGACGCCGGGCCGCCGGAGCCGCCCTCCCCGCTTGCGTACGACCCGCTTCCGTACGACCCGCCGTCCGCGCTCGCGCCGCCACCGCCCCGCGCCGCGACGATGTCCTCGGGACGTCCCAGCCGGCCGAGGATCCGCTTCACGGCGGCCTTGCTGTCGGCTCCGCCCTGCTCGGCCCGCATCCGGTCGATCTCGCCGCGCAGCCCGTTGACCAGGCGCGCACGCTCGGCCGCCGTCATCGGCGTGCTGTGGGCCAGGTCGCCGATCCGGCTCAGATAATCGAATACGAGCTTGTCGCTCTCGATCCCCACCAATTCCCCAACGACTGCTTGCCCTTGGCGCCTGCCCTGCCGTTCTCCAGGCTCGACCCCGACGGTACCCTGCGCCGCCCGCGCTAACGTGGGTTGGATGAGCACCGAGCACAGCGGCCGCAGCCACGGCGCCGCCGCACCCCGCACGCTCGCCGACGATCTGCGCACGCGCGACGACGCGGCGCTCGCCGGGCTGCTGCGCACCCGCCCGGACCTGCTCTCGCCCGTCCCCAACGACCTCACCCAGCTCGCCACCCGTGCGGGCACCCGTGCCTCCGTCGTACGGGCCGTGGAGCGGCTGGACCGGTTCGCGCTCCAGACCGCCGAGGCCATCGCCGTCGCACCGGACCCGTGTACGTACGGGGTCCTCGAAGCGCTGCTGACGGGCGACCCCGGCGCCGTCGACCCGGAGACCGCGGAGGCCGTCGCCGCCGAACTGCCGCGCGCCCTGCGCACGCTGCGCGAGCAGGCGCTGCTGTGGGGCGGCGAGGACCGGCTCCATCTGGTGCGCACCGTACGGGAGTTGCTCTCGCCCACGCCCTCGTCACCGTCGCCGACCGGCCTCGGCCCGACGCTCGCGGAGGCGACGGCCGGGATGTCGCCGGGCCGGCTGCAGGACATCCTCGCCACCGTGGGACTGCCCGCCACGCACGACCCGGTGAGCGCCCTGGCCGGACTCGTCGCGCTCTTCGCGGACCGCGCCCGTACGGAAGCGCTGCTGGAGGGCGCCCCGGTGGAGTCGCTGGCGATGCTGGAGAAGCTGCGCTGGGGCCCTCCGTACGGCTCGGTGCAGACCGACTCCCCCTCGGCGCCCGTGACTTGGCTGCTCGACCGCGGGCTGCTGGTGCGTACGGCGCCGCGCACCGTCGTGCTTCCGCGCGAGGTGGCCCTGCATCTGCGGGCGGGCCGCGCGCACCGCGAGGTCGAGCCGCTGCCGCCCGCGCCCGTGGTCCGGCGCGAGTATCCGCCCGAGACCGCCGACGAGACCGCCGCGGGCCAGGCGCTCGCCGCCCTCGGCACCCTGGAGGATCTGCTCTCCTCGTGGGAGACCGAGCCGCCGTCGGTGCTCCGCGCGGGCGGTCTCGGCGTACGGGACCTCAAGCGCACCGCCACCGCGCTGGACCTGCCCGAGCCGACGGCCGTCTTCTGGATCGAACTCGCCTACGCGGCGGGCCTGTTGGCCTCCGACAACGAACCGGACGAGTGCTACGCCCCGACACCCGCGTACGACGAGTGGCTGCGGCTGCCCGCACACGAACGCTGGTCGCACGTCGTTCTGCGCTGGCTCACCGGCACCCGCGTGCCCGGCCTGGTCGGCACCCGCGACGCGAAGGGCCGCGGTCTGGCCGCGCTCGGCCAGGGCCTCGACCGGGGTCTGACCGCCGACGTGCGCCGCCGCACCCTGGAGTTGCTGGCCGGACTGGCCCCGGGCGCGGCTCCGGCACAGCAGTCCGTACTGGCGCGGCTGCGCTGGGAGCGCCCGCT
>NZ_LJGW01000599.1 GCF_001751255.1 Streptomyces nanshensis
CGCCCACGGAAGCGCCCGCGGAAGCGCCCGCACCGGCGAGGCTCGCGCCCAGCGGTGCGCAGATCCACGCCGACGCCCAGGCGGCGAGGGCGAGTTGGGCCGCGTGCCACACCCGGCGCGCCGCCGCGTGCCGGTGCTCGACCCGTCCGATCAGCGCCCCCGGAAGCGGTACGAGTGCGGCGGCCGCGGGCGGCAGCAGAAACGCGGCGGTCAGCAGTACGGGGAAGAACGCGCCCATGTTGCCGGGGACCCGGTGCCCCATCAGCGGGCAGCGCGGCGCGAATTCACAGATCGCGTAGAGCGCGGCCAGCGGCAGCAGCACGGCCCACTCGACGTGCCCCGGACCGAGCAGGGCGGGGGCGGCGCACCACACCGCACCGGACGCCGCGCACGCGATGAGTGCACGCGCGGCCCACGGCAGGCCGGCTCGCCCTGCACGCATCGGAAAACCCCTCCCCATACCACGCTGGAAGGGGGAGAATAGGACGGCTGGGACGGGAGTGGGGCCGCATCGCCGCAATGTTCCGCACGTGAACGGAAGTTCTCACACCTTTGAGTGAGTACGCGTAGCCGCAGGAGACGGCCCGTTCTCAACTCCCGTACGGCGAGGGCCGATCGGCGCCCGCGGCGCACAGCGGCACCGTGCACACCGTACGGGCGGAGAGCGGCCCGGCGTTCAGGCGAAGCGCTTGCGTCCCTGCGCGGACTCCACCGACGACTCGGTCTGCGCGGAGGACCGGTCACGGGAGGCGGCCTGGTCGTGCCCGGCCTCCGGCACGGCCCCGGCGCCCTCGCCCTGGAACTCCGCCCCCGACTGCGCCGAACCGGCCGCCTCCGCCTCGCGGATCAGCTCGATCCGGCCCATCACCTTCGAGCGCAGATCGGAGGGCACCTCGTCCTGTCCGCAGCAGCGCTTGACGAGCTTCTTCACCTCCTGCTCCAGGCCGTACTTCTCCAGGCAGGGCGAGCACTCGTCGAAGTGCTCCTTGAACTTCTCGCAGTCACTGTCCGGCATCTCCCGGTCCAGGTACTCGTAGAGGTGGTCAAGCACCTCCGAGCAGTCCGTCTCGTGCGGATCTCCGCAACTCATGAGCCCGAACCTTTCCCGTCGTGCGACTGCGCGGCACCCGCGGGGGCCAGACCCCGGTCACGCGCGTAGTCCTCCAGCATGCCGCGAAGCTGCCGACGGCCGCGGTGCAGCCGGGACATGACCGTGCCGATCGGCGTCCCCATGATGTCGGCGATCTCCTTGTACGCGAACCCCTCGACGTCCGCCAGATACACCGCGATGCGGAACTCCTCCGGGATGGCCTGGAGGGCCTCCTTCACATCGGAGTCCGGCAGGTGGTCCAGGGCCTGGGCCTCGGCGGAACGCAGACCGGTGGACATGTGCGACTCGGCGCGTGCGAGCTGCCAGTCCTCGATGTCCTCGGCAGCGCTGCGCTGCGGCTCGCGCTGCTTCTTCCGGTAGGAGTTGATGAAGGTGTTGGTGAGGATCCGGTACAGCCAGGCCTTCAGATTGGTGCCCTCGCGGAACTGGTGGAAGGAGGCGTACGCCTTGGCGTACATCTCCTGTACGAGATCCTCCGCATCGGCCGGGTTCCGCGTCATGCGGAGCGCCGCCGAATACATCTGGTCGAGATAGTTCAGCGCGTCCCGCTCGAAGCGCGCGCTGCGCTCCGCCTCGGTCTCCTGCCCGGCGTGGCCGCCGTCTTCGGTCCCGGTGACCGGACCCACCTCCTCCGGTGCTCCGGCGAGTCCGTTCGCGGACCCGCCCGAATCGGAGAATAGACGACGTTCCACGCCGCGCGCCGCTCCGGGCGTCCTCCCGCCGGCGAGCGCGACCGTGGCCCAGTCCACCTCGACGGCCTTCGGACGCTGCGGGCAAGCGACAGGCCCCATACTGACGGCTCCCTCGGTCTCGGTAGTACGACTGTCCCGTGAACGCATGCGCGGCGGGTGTTCATTCCCGCGCGGGGCATGCACCGTTCCCGGGCTCCGATCCCCGGAACTCCGGGCTCCGCTCCCCCGGGTCCTCCCGCCCGCCGGTTACAGCGCGAGCCCGTCCAGCCAGGCCGCGACGCCGTCCGTGAGCAGCGCCAGCGCCTCCTCCTGCCCGACGTCCGCGCTCTTCGGCACGGCGAAGCCGTGATCGCCGTACGGCACCTCGACGAGACGGGTGCCCTCGGGGAACTCCCCGGGGCGGCCGAAGGGATCGCGTCCGCCCTGCACCACGAGCACGGGCACGTCCACACCGGCCAGTTCGCCGGCGCGGGACTTCTCGGGCTTGCCCGGCGGATGCAGCGGAAAGGACAGCGCGAGCACCGCGGCGGCGCCCAGCTCCCCGGCCGTACGGCACGCGACCCGGGCACCGGCGCTGCGTCCGCCCGCGACGACGGGCAGGCCCGGCCCGCGCAGCGCG
>NZ_LJGW01000600.1 GCF_001751255.1 Streptomyces nanshensis
CCCGTCCGGTACGGCATGTGCGTACCGGACGGGCCTTCCCGCGTGTGCGCCCTGGTGGGGGCGGGGCGGTCAGTCCGGACGGAGCCAGAGCGTCGCCCTCGCCGGGAGCACCGGCGTGACCGACACCGGAAGCCCGTGCGCCGGGTGCTCGGACGGTACGAGGACGCCGGGGTTGCCGGTGCCGCTGCCGCCGTAGCGTGCGTCGTCGGTGTTGAGCACTTCGCGCCAGCCGGTGCCGGTGCCGGTGCCGAAGCCGGTGCGGGGCACTCCCAGCCGGTACGAACGCACCGTCACCGGCGAGAAGTTGCTCACCGCCAGCAGCGGTGCGCCCGAGGCGTCGAAGCGCAGCAGGGCGAAGACGCCACGGGCGTCCGCGTCCGCCGGGCGGCTGCCGCCGTCCTCGACCCAGCGGAAGCCCGCCGGGTCGGCGTCGAGCTGCCACAGCGACGGGGTGCGCACATAGCGGGAGTTGAGGTCGCGTACCAGATCCCGTACGCCGCGGTGCCCGTCGCTCCCCGGCGTCGAGGGCTCCAACAGCCGCCAGTCCGGGCCGAGTTCCTCCGACCACGCCGTCTCCTGGGCGAACTCCTGTCCCATGGCGAGCAGTTGCTTGCCCGGGTGCGCCCACATGAAGCCGAGGACCGCGCGCAGGTCGGCGAGCCGGGACGAGGGGCCGCCCTCCGCCGTCGCGGATGTCCGCCCGTTCGTCCGTACGGTGCCGTGGGCCGCCTCGTGGTGCGGGACGGGCAGAAGGAAGCTCTCGGCGTAGCCGCGGGCCATGGCACGCGTCAACAGGCCGTCACAGCGGGCTCGTTCGGCCGGTGCGAGGCGCAGATAGCCGAGCGTGTCGTGCGTCCAGTCGGTGTTCCACTTGAAGTCGAAGCCGAGGCCGCCGAAGCCGGACTCGCCCTCGTGGTCCGTCGCGCGGGTCACGCCGTCCCAGGACGCGGAGTCGACGGCCGCGGTGATCACACCCGGGCAGCGCCGGTGGAGCGTGGCGTTCATCTGCTGGAGCAGCGCCACCGCGTCCCGATTCCCCTGCCCGGCACGGGAGTCGGCCGTACGGGCACCCGGTTCGCAGGAGCCCTCCGTGCGGAGCATGGTGGCGACGTCGTCCACGCGGAGCCCGTCGACGTGGAACTCCTCGCACCAGTGGACGGCCGCGGCGACCAGGTAGTTGCGCACGGCGGGCCGCCCGTAGTCGAACTCCGGCCTCTCCGGGCCGTGTTGGCCCTGTTGGCTGTGTTGGCCGGGTTGGCTGGGTTGGTCCGGTGCGGGGCGTTCGTACAGCGCGGGCCCGTCGAAGTGCGCGAGCCCCCGCTCGTCGTCCGGGAAGTGTCCCGGCGCCCAGCCCAGAAGCACCCCGACGCCCGCGCGGTGCAGCGTGTCGACGAGATGGCGGAAGTCGTCCGGGTCGCCCAGCCGCGCGGGCGGTGTGAACAGACCGGTCCGGCGCCGGGCCCGCGCACTGCCGCAGGGGTGCTCGTCCCACGGCATCAGCTCCACGTGTGTGAAGCCCATGTCCCGTACGTACGCGGGGAGTTCGGCGGCGAGTTCGCGGTAGGTCGCCCCGGGGCGCCAGGAGGGCAGATGGATCTCGTAGACGGACAGCGGCGCCGCGAGCGGGTTGCCCGCGGCGCGCCGGTCGAGCCAGTCGCCGTCGCGCCACCGGTACCCGGAGGTGTGCACCACCGAGGCGCCGGTGTCGGGCGTCTCGGCGGCCCGCGCCATCGGATCGGCGCGCAGCACACGCGAGTCGTCCTCCCGTACGACCTCGAAGGTGTAGCGGGCGCCGTCGCCGACTCCGGGCACGAACAGCTCCCACACGCCCGAGGTGCCGAGCGCGCGCATCGGGTAGGCGGTGCCGTCCCAGCGGTTGAAGTCGCCGGTGACGCGCACGCCGCGGGCGTTCGGGGCCCACACCGTGAACCGCGTGCCGCTCACGCCCCGTTGCGTCATGGTGCGTGCGCCCAGCGCCCGCCACAGCGTCTCGTGCCGGCCCTCGGCGAACAGCCGCAGGTCCAACTCGCCGAGCGCGGACGGGAATCCGTACGGGTCGACGACGCGTACGCCGTCCCCGCCCGAACCGTCGCCGTACCGCACGAGCAGTTCGTACGCGGGAACGCCGGGCGGCGGTGGCACGGCGGCCTCGGGCACCGTGCCCGCGAAGAACCCGCCGCCCTCGTCGAGCAGTTCGGTACGCAGCTCCTGAGCGCCGTCGCGGACGAGGACGCCGACGGAGACCGCGCGCGGGCGCAGCGCACGGAAGCGGACGGTGCCGTCCGGGAGGGCGTGCGGGCCGAGGTGTGCGTGCGGGTCGTCGTGGGTGCCGGCCAGCAGCCGTTCGCGGTCGGCGGCGGACAGCGGGGGCGCGGCGTCGGCACGCGGGACGTCGGGGATGGCAGTGGCAGTGGCAGTGGCAGTGGCGGGGGCGGGGGCGACCGCGGCGGTG
>NZ_LJGW01000595.1 GCF_001751255.1 Streptomyces nanshensis
CGGCCACCGCGCGCGCCGCCGGCACCGCGAGAACGGCGAAGGCACTCGGCACGGCGCGGACCGCCAAGTCGTCCGGCGGCTCCGCCGGTTCCCCCGTGCCCGCCCAGGGCGCCGGAGTCCGCCTCGCGCGGGCCCGCCCCCGGCTGCGGCTGATCGCCTTCGCCCTCACCGTCGTCATGCTGGTCTTCACCGCCCGGCTGCTTCAGGTACAGGCCGTCGACGCCAGCGCCTTCGCGGGCAAGGCCGCCGTCAACCGCTACATCACCGTGCCGCTCGCCGCCGAGCGCGGCACGATCTCCTCGCGCGACGGGGCGTCCCTGGCCAACACGGTCGACGCGTACGACGTGACGGCCGACCCGTATCTCTTCACGCGCAAGCAGACCGGCGTCGCGGACGCCCCCGAGCGCGCGGCCGCCCTGCTCGCACCCGTACTCGACGAGGACGAGCAGGAGTTGACGCGGAAGCTCGCCAAGAAGGACACGCGCTACGTGCTCCTCGCCCGCCAGCAGTCGCCGCGTACCTGGACGCGGATCAAGAACCTCAAGCGGGAGGTGGCCGCGAAGGCGGCCGAGGCCGGACGGCCCGCGGGCTCGGAGAAGACGGCCGCCGGCTCGGAGAAGTCCGCGGACGGCGGCGCGGACCAGGCCGCCGACGTGCTCGCGGGCGTCTACCGCGAGAAGCACCCCAAGCGCGTCTACCCGAACCGCGAACTGGCGTCGTCCGTCCTGGGGTTCGTCAACTCCGAGGGCCGCGGCGGCGCCGGCGTGGAGGCGCTGCTGAACGACAAGCTCTCCGGCGAGGACGGGAAGATCACCTA
This sequence comes from Streptomyces nanshensis, assembly GCF_001751255.1. GTDB lineage: Bacteria > Actinomycetota > Actinomycetes > Streptomycetales > Streptomycetaceae > Streptomyces > Streptomyces nanshensis_A. The sequence goes on from NZ_LJGW01000595.1 coordinate 818, forward strand.
CGCCCAGTCCGGGGGGCGGCAGGTGCCCACGGCAGGCGTACAGGAGCACCCCGCGCGCCCCGGTGCGAACGTACAGCTCACCCTCGACCGCGACATCCAGTGGGCCGCGCAGCAGGCGATCCGCGAACAGGTCGCCGCGTCCGACGCCGACAGCGGCTACGTGGTCGTCCAGGACACCCGCACCGGTGAACTGCTCTCCATGGCCAGCGCCCCCGACTTCGACCCCAACGACATCTCCCGCGCCGACCCGAAGGCCCTCGGCAACGCCGCCGCCCAGGACGTCTACGAGCCCGGCTCCACGAGCAAGGTGATGTCCATGGCCGCCGTACTGGAGGAGGGCAAGGCCACGCCGCTCACCGAGGTGACCGTGCCCAACCGCCTCAAGCGCGCCGACCGCGCCTTCGCCGACGACGTCGACCACGAGACCTGGCATCTGACGCTCAACGGCGTCCTCGCCAAGTCCAGCAACATCGGCACGATCCTCGCCACCGAGCAGCTCGGGGAGACCCAGAAGCAGGCCAACCGCGTGCTGCACCGCTACATGACCCGGTTCGGCATCGGACGTCCCACCGGGCTGGGGCTGCCGGGCGCGACCTCCGGGATCCTGGAGAAACCCGGCAAGTGGAGCGCGTCGCAGCAGTACACGATCCCGTTCGGGCAGGGCCTCTCGCTCAACGCCGTCCAGGCCGCGTCGATCTACTCCACGATCGCCAACGGCGGTGTACGGAACGTGCCTTCACTCGTACGGGGAACGACCGGTCCGGACGGGAAGTTCACCGCGGCCCCCGAGCCCGGCAAGCGCCGCGTGGTGAGCGAGAAGACCGCCAGGACGATCTCGCGGATGCTGGAGTCCGTCGTCAGCGACATGGAGGGCACGGGCACCAACGCGAAGATCCCCGGCTACCGCGTCGCGGGCAAGACCGGTACGGCCAACCGGGTAGACCCCGACACCGGCCGCTACGACGGATACACCTCGTCCTTCGCCGGCTTCGCGCCCGCCGACAAACCCCGCGTGACGGTCTACTGCGCCGTGCAGAACCCGAAGAAGGGCAGCTACTTCGGCAGCGACGTCTGCGGCCCCGTCTACAAGAAGGTCATGAAGTTCGCGCTGAAATCGCTCCAGGTCCCCCCGACCGGAGCAAAGGCCGATCCGCTGCCCGTCAGCGCCGAGAAGGACCGCGGGAAGAAGGACCGATGAGCCGGAAAGACCGCCCGCCGGAGCAGCGCACGACGTGTCCGCGCACCCCCGCCGCACCGCCGCGGACAGCCGGACGCCGCCCCTCCGTGGAGCCCCTCGCTTCGCGGCACAGCCCCCGCGCCCGGTACGCTCACCGCCGTGCCACAAGCTGATCAGAACTCCCTCTCGCCCTCGGCGGAGGGCCGCCCAGTCTCGTCTCCGCAGACGGCTCCGGTGACGACTCCGGCCGTCGCCGGTGACGCCGCCTCGGGGCCGCCGCGGCCCGCTCACGTACGGCCCGTTCCGCTCGCGGAGCTGGCCCGCCGGCTGGAGACGGCCGCCCCACAGGGCGCCGACGACGCCGCGGCGACGGGCATCACGCACGACTCACGTGCCGTACGGCCCGGCGACGTCTACGCCGCGCTGCCCGGCGCACGCTTCCACGGCGCCGACTTCGCGTCACAGGCCGCCTCCCT
>NZ_LJGW01000602.1 GCF_001751255.1 Streptomyces nanshensis
ACCGCCGCCGCCCTGCTTCCGGCCGCCGCCCTGCCGCGGACGCGACGAACGCTCGCCGCCACCCTGCCGCTTGCGGCCCTCGCCTCCGCCGGACGCCCGGTCGCCGCCGGGCTCCGTCCCGGTGACGTCGTCGTCCAGCCGCATCGTCAGCGAGATCCGCTTCCGTCCGGCGTCGACCTCCCGCACCTTCACCTTCACGATGTCGCCCGGCTTGGCGACGTCCCGCGGGTCCTTCACGAACGTCTTCGACATCGCGGAGACATGGACCAGCCCGTCCTGGTGGACGCCCACGTCCACGAACGCGCCGAAGGCGGCGACGTTGGTGACGACGCCTTCGAGGATCATCCCCGGTTCGAGGTCGGTGAGCTTCTCCACGCCCTCCTTGAACTCGGCCGTCTTGAAGGCGGGTCGCGGGTCGCGGCCGGGCTTCTCCAGCTCCCGCAGGATGTCCGTGACGGTCGGCAGGCCCACGCCGTCGTCCACGAAGTCCTTCGGGTCGAGCGCGCGCAGCACCGCCGTGTTGCCGATGAGGGACGGCACCTCCGTCCCCGCGGAGCGCACCATCGTACGGACGACCGGGTACGACTCGGGGTGGACGCTGGAGGCGTCGAGCGGGTCCTCACCGTCGCGGATGCGCAGGAAGCCCGCGCACTGCTCGTACGCCTTCGGGCCCAGCCGCGCCACGTCCTTCAGTTCGCGGCGGCTCTTGAAGGGGCCGTTGCCGTCGCGGTGCGTGACGATGTTCTCCGCGAGGACCGAGCCGATGCCCGAGACGCGGGAGAGCAGCGGTGCGGAGGCCGTGTTGACGTCGACGCCGACGCCGTTCACGCAGTCCTCCACGACGGCGTCCAGCGAGCGCGACAGCTTCACCTCGGACAGGTCGTGCTGGTACTGCCCGACGCCGATCGACTTCGGGTCGATCTTGACCAGTTCGGCCAGCGGGTCCTGAAGACGCCGTGCGATGGAGACCGCGCCGCGCAGTGAGACGTCCAGTTCGGGCAACTCCTGCGAGGCGAAGGCCGACGCCGAGTAGACCGAGGCGCCCGCCTCGGAGACGGTGACCTTGGTCAGCTTCAAGTCGGCTTCCCTGGCGATGAGTTCGCCCGCCAGCTTGTCCGTCTCGCGGGAGGCCGTGCCGTTGCCGATCGCGATCAGCTCCACGGAGTGCTCGCGCGCGAGCGCCGCCAGCTTCGTCAGCGACTCCTCCCACTGCTTCTGCGGGGCGTGCGGATAGACGGTGTCCGTCGCGGCCACCTTGCCCGTCGCGTCGACCACGGCGACCTTCACACCCGTGCGCAGACCGGGGTCGAGGCCGAGCGTGGCACGTGTGCCGGCGGGCGCGGCCAGCAGCAGATCCCGCAGGTTGGACGCGAAGACGCCGACCGCCTCGTCCTCGGCCTCCGTCCGCAGCCGCTGCCGCAGATCCAGCCCGAGCCGTACGAGGATGCGCGTACGCCATGCCCAGCGCACCGTCTCCGCCAGCCACGGGTCGGCGGGCCGGCCCTCGTCGCGGACGCCGAAGCGGTGCGCGATGCTCTCCTCGTACGCGGTGCGCGTGCCCGGCGCGGGCGCCTCCTCCGGGCTGCGGGGCTCCTCCGGCTCCAGCGCCAGGTCGAGGATCTCCTCCTTCTCGCCGCGGAACATCGCCAGCACCCGGTGCGAGGGAAGCTGTGTGAAGGGCTCGGCGTAGCCGAAGTAGTCCTTGTACTTCGCGCCCTGCTCCTCCTTGCCCTCGCGCACCGTGGAGGCCAAGTGGCCGCGCAGCCACATGCGTTCGCGCAGCTCGCCGATGAGGTCGGCGTCCTCGCCGAAGCGCTCGGCGAGGATCGCGCGGGCCCCGTCCAGCGCCGCCGCGGTGTCCGCGACGCCCTTCTCCTGGTCGACGAACGCGGCGGCTGCCGCCTCCGGTTGGACACTCGGGTCGCCCAGCAGCCCGTCCGCGAGCGGCTCCAGGCCGGCTTCGCGCGCGATCTGCGCCTTGGTGCGCCGCTTGGGCTTGAAGGGCAGATAGATGTCCTCCAGACGGGCCTTCGTCTCGGCCGTCCGGATCTGCTCCTCCAGCTTCTCGTCGAGCTTGCCCTGCGACCGTACGGATTCGAGGACAGCCTCGCGCCGCTCCTCCAACTCCCGCAGATAGCGCAGCCGTTCCTCCAGCGAGCGCAGTTGCGCGTCGTCGAGCGCCTCGGTCGCCTCCTTGCGGTAGCGCGCGATGAACGGCACGGTCGAACCGCCGTCGAGCAGCTCGACGGCGGCCTTGACCTGGCGCTCCCGTACGCCGAGCTCCTCGGCGATCCTGCCTTCGATGGTCGTCGTCACGATGGTTGGTCCGCCTTCTTGGTGCTGGGTGGTCCCCGGTGAGCCTGCATTGTGGCAGGTGGCACCGTCGGACGGAGGTACGGACCGGGCCGGGGCACGGCGCGGGCTGTCAAGCGGCGGTGTCAAGGGACGGGCCCGTGTGCGGATGGTTCCGCACACGGG
>NZ_LJGW01000605.1 GCF_001751255.1 Streptomyces nanshensis
GGGAGCGCCGGGCGCCGGCGTCGGCACGGACGCCCCGCGTCCCGCGGGCCCGGCGGTCCCGTCGCCCCGTGTCCGCGCCGCCCTGCTCGCGGGAGTGCGGGGCCTGTCGCTGTGTCTGCTCTCGCTCGGCGTCTCGCTGACGCTGTTCATCCTGAGCGTCGTCTCGATCGCGCTGACCGTGCTCGGGGTCGGCCTGTTCACGACGCCCGCGGTGACGCACCTGGTGCGCATGCACGCCAACCAGCGCCGCTATCTCGCCCGCGACTGGGCGGGCATCACCGTCCAGTCGTCCTACCGTCCGCTGCCCGCCGCCGACGGCGTCGGCGCCACCGTCCGCCGCTGCACCACGCTGCTGCGCGACCCGGCGACATGGCGGGACCTCGTCTGGCTGCTGACCGACGCGGTCTTCGGCTTCGTCACCGCCCTCTTCCCGGCCGCCTTCCTGGCGTACGGCGCCGAGGGGTTCGTCATCTTCGCGGGCGTCTGGCGGGCCGTGCAGCACCACTACTGGTACGCCTTCATCCCCGTCGAGGGCTTCGGCACGGCGTTCCTGTGCGCCTGCCTCGGCTCCGTGCTGCTGCTCCTCGCGGCATGGCTGAACCCGTACTTCATCCAGGGGCACTTCCACCTCGTACGGGCGATGATCTCCCCGAGCCGCGACGCGCTGGAGCAGCGCGTGGAGCGGCTGTACGAGACGCGGCACGACGCCGTGGACTCCTCCGCCGCCGAACTGCGCCGTATCGAACGGGACTTGCACGACGGTGCGCAGGCACGTCTGGTCGCGATGGGCATGAGCCTCGGCACGATCGAGGCGCTCGTCGAGAAGGACCCGGCACAGGCGAAACGGCTCATCGCCCAGGCGCGGGAGAACTCCGCGGAGGCCCTGACCGAACTGCGCGACCTCGTACGCGGCATCCATCCGCCCGTGCTCGCCGAACGGGGCCTCGGCGACGCGGCGCGGGCCCTGGCGCTGCGCATGCAGATCCCCGTCGAGGCGGACGTCGACCTGGACGGCCGCTTCCCCGAACCGGTCGAGTCCGCCGCGTACTTCGCCGTCAGCGAGGTCCTCACCAACGCCGCCAAGCACGCGCGGGCCGACGGCGTCTGGCTCGACATCCACTACAGCGCCGACGCGGGCGGCATGCTGCGCATCGCCGTCACCGACGACGGCCGGGGCGGCGCCGACTTCGGCAAGGGCTCGGGTCTGGCGGGCGTGGAGCGGCGGCTCGGACAGCTCGACGGCATCCTCGCGGTGAGCAGCCCGCCGGGCGGCCCGACGATGGTGACGATGGAGATCCCGTGCGAGCCGGTCCGGCGGCGATGAACGGCCCGTACGAGGACGAACGGACGCGCGCGGGCGCCGAGCCGGACGCGGGGACGGACCCTGAGACGGACCCCGGGACGGAGCGGGGCGCGCGCTCGCGGCTGGAGGTGTGTCCGCCGCTCGGCGACGCCGCTCTCAACGCGCTGTTCGCCGCCGCCTGGCCCGGCCATGAACTCACCGACTTCGGCGCCCGGTTGAGGCGCAGCCTGCTCTGGGTCGCGGCGTTCCGAGGGGAGGAGCTGACGGGCTTCGTGAACGTCGTCGGCGACGGCGGCGTCCACGCCTTCGTCCTGGACACGACGGTGCACCCCTCGGCACGGCGCCGGGGTCTCGGCGTACGGCTCGTACGGCGCGCGGCCGACGAGGCACGGCGCGCGGGCGCCCGCTGGCTCCATGTCGACTACGAGCCGCATCTGACCGGTTTCTACGAGCGGTGCGGCTTCGCGCCGACGGCGGCGGGGCTGCGCCGGCTCGGCTGAACGTCCCCTCGTGAACGACCTCTTCTCTACGGGGCGTTGTCAGTGGTGCGCCGTAGCGTGCGGACATGACCTGGACCACTCCCGAAGTCCGCCGCCCGGAGCGCACGTTCACGGCCGACGAGCGCACGGCGCTGGAAGCCACGCTGGATTATCAGCGTGCGACGTTCCTCCACAAGTGCGGCGGCCTCACCGGCGAGCAGCTCGTGCTCCGGCCGGTCGGCCGCTCCACCCTCTCGCTGCTCGGCCTGGCCCGGCATCTGGCCGGAGTCGAACGCTGGTGGTTCCGCAACCATTTCGGCGGCGAACGCGAGTTGCCGTGGATCTTCTTCACCGAGGACAACCTGGAGGGCGACTTCGACGACGGCACGGCGGAGAGCGCCCAGGGCGACTTCGCCATCTACCAACGCGAGGTCGCCGCGGCCCGCGCCGCGGTCGCGGACCGTGCGCTGACCGACACCTTCCACCGCCCGAAGGGCGAACTGGCCGATCTGCGCTGCCTGTTCCTCTACATGATCGAGGAGTACGCGCGTCACAACGGCCACGCGGACCTGGTCCGCGAGCACATCGACGGCCGTACGGGGGAGTGAGGGGGCGGCCATGGCGTACGCGGTGGCGCTCCCGGCGGGTCGCGGCGGCCGGCTTCCGCTGCGGCGCGGCCCGCTCACGGGACACGGGCGCCCCGTGAGCGG
>NZ_LJGW01000603.1 GCF_001751255.1 Streptomyces nanshensis
CGGACGCGGACGAGGCCGCCGGCGACGAAGAGGCCGCCCTCGCCGGGCTGTTGGAGGCGGCCCGCGGCGAGGGGAGCGCGGCGGACGCCGCGCGGGACGTCCTGGCCGGGACGGCGGAGTATCTGGGTGCCGGCATCGCGGACCTGGTGAACCTCTTCAACCCCGAGCGGATCGTGATCGGCGGCTGGGCGGGACTGTTGCTCGGGCCACAACTGCTGCCCGCTGTGCGGGAGACGACGGACGCGTACGCTCTGCGGTACCCGGCGGCCCGTACGGCCGTCGAGCTGTGCAGACTCGGCCCGGACGCGGTGACCGTGGGAGCGGCCACGCTGCCGCTGCGCCGATTCCTCGACGCGGGAGGAAGTCCGCCCGCGGGGGTGGCATTGTCCGTGTAAGCGGGTAACGTCTCCACAGAGAGTGATGCCATGGTGGCAGATGTGGGGAGAAACCGGTGGCAAACGGACCGGAGGCCATTACGTGCGGTGAGGCGATGCTGCTCATGCTCGCCGAGCCCGGCATGCCGCTGGACCGCGCGGTCTCCTTCCGTCGTTCCGTCGCGGGCGCCGAGTCCAACGTCGCGCAGGGGCTCGCACGCCTCGGCCACTGGGCCCGGTGGATCGGCCGCGTCGGCGACGACCCGGCGGGCGAAGCGGTGCTGCGGGAGCTGCGCGCCGACGGAGTCGACGTCTCCGGCGCCGAGATGGACCCGCAGGCGCCCACCGGTCTGCTGCTGCGCGACAGCCACCCGCAGCGGCTGATCGACGTGCAGTACTACCGCTCGGGCTCCGCCGCCTCGCTGCTCTCCCCGGACCAGATCCGCCCCGAGACGCTGGAGGGCGCGCGCGTGGTGCACGTCTCCGGCATCACGCCCATGCTCTCCGAGTCGGCCGCGGCGGCCACGTGGACGCTGGTCGAGCGCGCCCGCCAGGTCGGCGCAGCGGTCTCCTTCGACCCGAACGTACGGCGCAAACTCGGCTCGGAACACGAGTGGATCCGTACGGTCGGGCCGCTGCTGCGCGAGGCGGACCTCGTCATCGCCGGGGAGGACGAGCTGGAACTGCTGCTGGGCGGCGGCGTGGAGGAGACGTCCAAGGCGCTGCTGACGATGGGCCGTGCCCGCACCGTCGTGGTCAAGCGGCGCGACCACTCGGCGGCGGCCCTCAGCCGGGACGGCGAGTGCACCCAGGAGCCCTTCGACGTGCCGGTGTGCGATCCGGTGGGCGCGGGCGACGCCTTCGCGGCGGGCTGGCTCTCCGCGTGGCTGCGCGGTGTGCGGCCCGACCAGGCGCTGGCCGAGGCGGCGTGTGTGGCGGCCCTGGTCGTCCAGGCGCCGGGCGACACCGACGGGCTGCCCACGGCGTACGGCAGGGACCGTGCGCTGGTGGGATTCCTCCAGGGGCCCGGGCACGACTCCGTACAGCGGTGACGTGCCGAGCGCGTCCGGACGCCCGTACGGCCGCGGGCATCGACAACAGCACACGTGCGCCCGGCAGTTGCGGGAAGACGAAGTGGATGGCGGACGGACGGAACCGGCGAAGACGGCGAAGACACCCCCGTACCGGGGCCGGGCGCACGAGCGCGGCACCTCCCCGGCGGCGGGCGGCGGCACCGCGCACGAGGCGGCACCGCAGCACAGCGCTGCGGAGCACGGCAGCGGCGCGGAGCACGGCAGAACGGCCGCAGAGCCCCGCAGCAGCACGACGGCACGACAGCACAGCACCGAGAGTCCGCGGCACCCGAGCGGATCGACGGCGGCCACGGAGCAGCCGGCGGCACACCGACAGCCGCCCTGCACGGGCCGAGGCCCCGGCTCCGGCCGGACGAGAAGAGAGGCGGCGATCGCCGTGTACCGATGGGAGACCACCTGTGCCGCACTGGAGCAGCGTGTCTTCGCCATCATCCGCAGCGACAGCTACGAGAGCGTCACGGCCAAGGCCGACACCCTGCTCGGCGCCGGGATCACCAGTCTGGAGATCTCGTTGACCAGCCCGTACGCCCTGGACGCGGTGAGCACGCTGCGCCGGGAGACGGGGGAGGACTGTGTGATCGGGGCGGGCACGGTCCTCGACGCGTCCGCCGCCCGCGCCGCCGTCGACGCCGGCGCCCGCTTCCTGGTCTCACCCGCCCTGGACGCCGAGGTGATCCGCACCGGCCACCGCTACGGCGTGCCCGTCTTCCCGGGCGTGGCCACGCCCACCGAGATGGTGCGCGCCCTGGAGCTGGGCGCCGACGCCCTGAAGCTCTTCCCCGCCTCGGGGCACGATCCGCGCTGGCTGAAGGACGTACGGGCGGCGCTGCCGCAGGCGCCGCTGCTGCCCACGGGCGGCGTCACCGTGCAGAACGCCCCGGAGTGGATCGCCGCCGGAGCCGTCGCCTGCGGCATGGGCTCGGCGCTCACCGAGGGGGACAGGGAGACGGTCGCCAAGCGCGTCACGGAGTTGCTCCAGCGGCTGGAGGAGGCGGGCTCCGCGGAGCGGAGCGGCCGCACCCGTAGGCGCTGACCCGCCCG
>NZ_LJGW01000607.1 GCF_001751255.1 Streptomyces nanshensis
CAAGAGGTCAGGAGTTCGATTCTCCTTAGCTCCACACTTACGAGGGCGATCTGATTCCGCGGAGAGCGCGGAGCGGGTCGTCCTCGTTTTCGTACGCGCGGTGGAGGCGTGGCTTCATCCCCTCGCGGCCGCCCGGGAGTTGGTACAAGGGTTGCGTTTCGGTTTCGTTTTGTGCGGGTGCGTCGGCCTCTGCCGTCCCCGCGGGGCCGCGTCAACAGGCGTGATTCCCGGTTCCGTTGAACGGGGGACATCGCCCTGTGCGGCTCCGCTAGGCCGTCCCGTCCGGTCTTCCGCAGGTATCGGTACGGACACCGGGGTTTCGGGAGGCGGTGCCGTGGCAGGAACCGGACGGGGGCCGCTTCCGTCGATTCTGCGAAGCCTGCCGCGCGATCGCGGCCCCCGCCCCCTGTCACCGACCGGGACTCCTGAGCAATGGGAGAACGTGGCAGAATCGTGACGGCCGGAAGGGGGGAGGGCCGAGGGGAGGGACGTGTGCGATGTCGGCAGTTGTCCTCGTCGAGGGCGGCCGACGATCGGTTCGGCCGTGCACGCGTCCAGTCACCGGTCCGGCAGCGATGTCGTCACGGACGTTGCTGTGCCCGGCGTGCGGTTCATCGAACGTTGCCCAGATGCTCGGCGACAATGGAGGAGTTTCCTACGTGTGCACGACCTGCGGCCACAGCTGGGGCTGATGACTGATGGGTGCGCACAGCCGGAAATGCGACTGGTGCGGCAGCGGTACGCCCATCGTCCGCGACATGGAGCCGGTCAACCCGGAGTTCCAGTACTGGTGTGAGGACTGCGCGCGGGCGCTGATCATAAAGGGCGACCCCATCGAGACCTACCGCGAGCTGGACGGCGAACCCATCTACGGCCGCCTGCTCGACGAGCACTGCACGCTGAAGCGCTTCTACTCCTTCGCGACCGCCTGACCGGGGCGAGTTGAGCCGGCCGGCGCGGCGAGCAGCGCGTCCGGCTCGTACGGAGCGGGCCTGCGCAGCGCCCGTACGGACACCACGGCCGCCAGCGCCAGGAAGGCCAGACCGCCGGCCGGATAGAGCGCCGAGAGCACCATCTGGCCGCCCGTCTGGTGCAGTTCGGGCTTCACCGGGCCCGTCGCGCCGTGCGGGACGAGCCACAGCGCGTACGAGCCGAACAGCGCCAGCGCCGCTGCCGCCGACAACCCCCAGGGCAGGGCCCGTTCGCGCTCCAGCGTCTCCGCGCCGAGCAGCAACAGCAGCGGTACGCACCACACCCAGTGGTGCGACCACGAGACGGGACTCACCAGCAGCGCGGTGACGGCGCACGCGAGAGCGGCCCACGCCGGTGCGAACTCCAGCCGCCGGCGCCCTGCGAGAGCCGCTGCGACGGCGATGGCCAGACCCCCGGCCGCCACCGTGAGCGCCAGCACCAGCCACGGCCACCCCGGATCGCCGGTGTGCAGCAGCCGCGCCAGGACGCCGCGCAGCGACTGGTTGTCGGTGATCTCCGCGTGCCCGACGCGCTCGGACTGGAAGAGTGCTCCGAACCAGAAGCGGTGCGAGTCGCGCGGCAGCACCAGCGCGCCCAGCAGCACCGTGCCGGCGAACGCGCCCGTGGCGACGGCCGCTTGGCGCAGTTCGTGGTTCCGTACGGTCCCGGTGCCGCCGCCCGCGCGCAGCCGCCGCACGGCCCGTACCGTGCCGAGCACCGCGAGGAAGACGGCGAACAGGGCGGGCGTGAGCTTGATCCCGGCGGCCACGCCGGTGCCGGCGCCCGCGAAGCGATGACCGGGGCGGCGCGAGAGGTCCCACAGCACGAGCGCCGTCACCAGCAGGTTGATCTGCCCGTACCGCAGCGTCGTCCACAGGGGTTCGCACCACACGAGCAGGCCCGAGAGCAGCAACGAGACGGCAGGCAGCGGCAGTCGGGAGGAGCGCGGCGCGCGCCCGATCAACCGCAGGGAGAGGTGGACCACCGCCACCAGCAGGACGAGGTTCCCCGCGGTCGCCCACGTGCGCATGTCGGCGACGTCCAGCAGCGTCAACGGCATGAACAGCAGTGCCGCGAAAGGCGGATACGTGGTGGGAAGGTCGGCGTAGGTCGCGCGCATCGCGTAGAGGTCGCCGCCGCTGCGTACGGTCCAGCCCTCCGCGCGGTAGACCATGAGGTCGATCATCGAGACGTCCGTCACCCGCTGCGCCGCCCAGAACGCGGCGAAGGAGAGCAGGCAGACGCCCGACGCGATCAGCACCGGACGCCCCGACAGACGGGCCGCCAGCGCCTCTTGGGCTCGGGAACGGCGCTGTGCGGACTGCTGAAGTGCACTCACGGCGGTACGGGCTCCGGGTCGTGATCGTCGGCGGCCGGCGCGGGTGCGCGGCGGTACGGGGCGGGCCGTCGACAGTACCGGGCGGCCACGAGACGGGCGGCGCCGGAGCAGCGAGGGGCCGCGGAAACGGATTTGGCGGAAGGCGGCAGAGGCCGTGTAAGGTTGGCGACGCCGCCGCGGGGAGACCCCCGGCGGACCAGTAGCGGGGCTATAGCTCAGTTGGTAGAGCGCTTGCATG
>NZ_LJGW01000606.1 GCF_001751255.1 Streptomyces nanshensis
CGCCGGGCCCTCGGCGGGTCCCGCCCGCCGGCGTCCGCCCGCTCAACGTCCGTTCGCCCGGGGCCTCTTGGCCGGACTCGGCTCAGGGCTTGCGGGCGACGCCGCCGAACGCCGCCGCCGGCGGGACGTCGTCCCCGGCGACGTCGGGACGCCAGTCGTCGATGCGCACCACGCCCGGCGGCACCGGCTCCAGCCCCTCGTAGTAGGCGCGGATCTGCTCCGGCGAGCGCAGTACGTACGGGACGGCGCCGGAGTCGTTGTAGTCGTCCTGCGCGGCGTTGGTGTCGGGGTTCTCGTCGACGCCGTCGTTGTGCGAGAGGTAACTCCCGGACGGCAGGCGGGACATGAGGTCCCGGACGATGCCGCACGCCTCCGCGTGGTTCCCGATGTGCCCCAGTACGCCGCTGAGGATGAGCGCGACGGGCCGGGAGAGGTCGAGGGTCTCGCGTGCGCCGTCGATCACCGCCGCCGGGTCCCGCAGATCCGCCTCGATATAGGCCGTCCTGCCCTCGGGCGAGCTGGTGAGCAGGGCGTGCGCGTGGACGAGGACGAGCGGGTCGTTGTCGACGTAGACGACACGGGCGTCGGGCGCCGAGCGCTGTGCGACCTCGTGGGTGTTGTCGACGGTGGGCAGGCCCGTACCGACGTCGAGGAACTGCCGTATGCCGGCCTCGGCCGCCAGAAAGCGGATGGTGCGGACGAGGAAGTAGCGGGAGGCGCGGGCGAGTTCGTCGATGCCGGGGAACGCCTGGCGGTACTGCTCGCCCGCCTCGCGGTCGGCCGCGTAATTGTCCTTGCCGCCGAGCCAGTAGTTCCAGATGCGTGCCGAGTGCGGGACGCTCGTGTCGATCTCCGGACCGCCGTGCGGTACGGCTTCCCTGGATTCCAAGACTTCCCCTCCTGACCGCGGGCCCGATGCGGAACGGGCCGCTTCGAGGACCCGGACGGCCCGGACCCTCCCCCGAGGGGCAGTCTTCACCCGCCGCGGCGCGCGTGCAGCCGATTACGCGGGACGGCGGGCCCCGGAAGGATCCGTGAGGGACGTCGTTATCCTCCGGAACGTGGGAAGGAGCTGAGGACGCGATGCCGATCGACGTGGAGCGGGCACTGTCCGCCGAGCCCAGCAGCACCCCGATCTCCTGGGGACACAAGGACGTTCAGCTCTACCACCTGGGAATCGGCGCGGGCGTCCCGGCGACCTCTCCCGACGAGCTGCGCTACACCCTGGAGAGCAGACTGCACGTGCTGCCGAGCTTCGCGACGGTCGCGGGCGGCGGCATGGGAGTCGTGGGCGGACTGTCGGCACCCGGTATCGACGTCGATCTCACGGCCGTACTGCACGGCGCCCAGCATGTGCAGACACACCGGCCCGTGCCCGTCGAGGGCAGCGCGACCCAGACCTCGTCCGTCGCCGCGGTGTACGACAAGGGCAAGGCGGCCGTCATCGTGCTGCGCACCGAAGCCGCCGACGAGGACGGCCCGTTGTGGACGTCGGACGCACAGCTCTTCGTACGGGGCGAGGGCGGCTTCGGCGGCGACCGCGGCCCCTCCTCCGGCTCCAACTCCGGTTCCGGGCTTCAGGAACGGCTTCCCGACCATGAGACGCGGCGCGGCGTACGGGAGGACCAGGCGCTGCTCTACCGCCTCTCCGGCGACTGGAACCCGCTGCACGCCGACCCGGAGTTCGCGGCGCTCGCCGGCTTCGACCGGCCGATCCTGCACGGGCTGTGCTCGTACGGGATGGTACTCAAGGCCGTGGTGGACACGGCGCTCGACGGCGACGTGACGCGCGTGCGCGGCTACGGCACGCGGTTCGCCGGGGTCGTCTTCCCCGGCGAGACCCTGCGGGTGCGGATGTGGCGGGAGGCGGGGGAGCACCCCGGCGACGGGAGCGCCGAGCGGGACGGTGCCGGACGGGTGCTGCTGGCCGTGACCGCCGTGGAACGGGACGAGGCCCCCGTACTGACGGACGCCGTCGTCACTCACTCCTGACGCCTACGAAGGGCCGGGCCGCGCACCGCCGGGTGCCCAACTCCCGGGCGCGCGGGCGGTGTTCTAGCCCGGTTCGCTCCGCCCCTCGGGCCGGCGGTGGCGGCCGCGCGCGTCCTGCCGGGGGTCCTCCGTACCGGCGGCCTGTCCTCTGTGCTTGCCCGAGCCGTTCGCCGCCCGGCTGTCGCGCGTCTCGTTCGCGGTCTCGGATTCCGGCATCGCGGGGTAACTCCGTGGATCACATCGCTGCTTGGTACGCGCCCACGTTCTCACGCGACGCATGCGACCAGGTCACGCCGTCCTCGCACGGACCGTGGTCTCCGTCGGTGCCGTGTGCCCCGTCGTCCCCGCCGGACCCGTACCCGTGGCGAGCGGCGCGTCCTGGAGCGGCATCGGCTTGTGCTCCGCGCGGGGCCCGGGCACCCCGTCCACGCCGTCCGCGCCCTCGCCCGGAGGCTGTCCGGCAGCGGCGCCCCCCGGTCCGCCCGAGGACGGTCCGCCCATGGACGCTCCGCCCGGCGCCAACCCCTGTGCTGCGGACAGGATTCCCGCGGTCGCCGGGCTCCGCCCGTGCCCGTACCCGAGCACGTGCCCCTGACCGTGGCCGTCGGCGGGCGCCG
>NZ_LJGW01000601.1 GCF_001751255.1 Streptomyces nanshensis
CGGCCCCGGCGCTCCCGGCGCCGTCGCGCTCGGCACCCGACTGCCCGTCGCACAGGGCCCGATGACCCGCGTCAGCGACCAGCCGGAGTTCGCCGCGGCCGTCGCCGCCGACGGCGCGCTGCCCTTCCTGGCGCTCGCCCTCGCCGGCGCCGAGCAGACCAGGACGATGCTGGAGGCCACCAAGTCCTCGCTGGGCGAGGCCCCTTGGGGCGTGGGCGTCCTCGGGTTCGCCGACGAGGAGATCCGGCAGGCGCAGCTCGACGTCGTACGCGAGGTACGGCCCACGCACGCGATCATCGCGGGCGGCCGGCCCGCGCAGGCCGCGGCGCTGGAGGAGGAGGGCATATCGACCTTCCTGCACGTGCCCTCGCCGGGGCTGCTGCGGCAGTTCCTCGCCGCGGGCGCCCGCAAGTTCATCTTCGAGGGCGCCGAGTGCGGCGGCCACGTCGGACCCCGCAACAGCTTCCCGCTGTGGGAGGCGCAGGCCGAGATCCTGCTGGAGTTCACCGCCAAGGAGAGACCCGGCGCCGCCGGTGAGCTCACCGTCCTCTTCGCCGGCGGCGTGCACGACGAACGGTCCGCCGCGATGGTCGCCGCGCTCGCCGCACCCCTGACCCGCGCCGGAGTCGCCACCGGCGTACTGATGGGCACCGCCTACCTCTTCACCGAGGAGGCCGTACGCGCCGGGGCCATCCTTCCCCGCTTCCAGCAGCAGGTCGTCGACGCGGAGCGTACCGACCTCCTGGAGACCGCGCCCGGACACGCCACCCGGTGCGCGCACAGCGCCTTCACCTCCCAGTTCGCCGCTCTCAAGGAGCAGTTGCGCCAGGCCGGGGTGCCCGAGCGCGAAGTCTGGGAGCAGCTTGAGAAGTTCAACGTCGGACGGCTGCGCGTCGCCAGCAAGGGCATCGAGCGCGTCGGCCCCGAACTGCGCGGCGTCGACGAGCAACGCCAGGGCGACGAGGGCATGTTCATGGCCGGCGAGGTCTGCGTGCTGCGCGACGCCGTGACCACCGTCTCCGCCCTCCACGACGCCGTGGGCGAGCGCGCCGCCGGGCGGCTGCGCGAACGCGCCCGCGCGCTGCGCGACGAGCTGGGCCTCGCGCCGCTCGGCGCCGCCGCCGAGGAGGAGGACGCGCGCCCCGAGCCGCTGCGCGTCGCCATCGTCGGCATGGCGGGCATGTTCCCCGGCGCCGAGGACCTGAGCACCTTCTGGGCCAACGTGCTCGCCGGGAAGGACTGCGTCACCGAGGTCCCCGCCGAACGCTGGGACCCGGAGCTGTACTACGCGCCGGACGGCGAGGGCGCGCGCACACCCTCCCGCTGGGGCGGCTTCCTGCCCGAGATCCCCTTCGACCCGCTGAGCTTCGGCATCCCGCCCGCCTCGCTGGCCAGCGTCGAGCCCGTACAGCTCCTCGCCCTGGAGGCGGCACGGCGGGCCCTGGCCGACGCGGGCTGCGAGGGGCGGCCCGTCGACCACGCCCGTACGTCGGTGGTCTTCGGGGCCGAGGCCGGCAGCGACCTGTCCAACGCCAGCGTGCTGCGCACCGTCCTCCCGTCCTACCTCGGCGGCGATCTGCCCGACGCCCTCGACGAGCAGTTGCCGCGGCTGACCGAGGACTCCTTCCCCGGCGTCCTCGCCAACGTCATCGCCGGACGCATCGCCAACCGCCTCAACCTCGGCGGCGCCAACTACACCGTGGACGCGGCCTGCGCCTCGTCCCTGACCGCCGTCGACGTGGCCTGCAAGGAACTGGTCACCGGCACCAGCGACATGGTGCTGTGCGGCGGCGCCGACCTGCACAACGGCATCAACGACTATCTGCTCTTCTCCTCCGTGCACGCCCTGTCGCCCACCGGCCGCTCCTCCACGTTCGACGGCGGCGCGGACGGCATCGCGCTCGGCGAGGGCGTCGCCTGCGTCGTGCTCAAGCGCCTCGCCGACGCCGAGCGCGACGGCGACCGCGTCTACGCCGTGATCGACGGCGTCGGCAGCGCCAGCGACGGCCGCGCCCTCGGACTGACCGCGCCCCGCCCCGAGGGCCAGCGCGCCGCCCTCACCCGCGCCTTCCGCAACGCGGGCGTCTCGCCCGCGCAGATCGGCCTGATCGAGGCGCACGGCACCGGCACCGTCGTCGGCGACCGTACGGAACTGGCCACGCTCACCGAGGTGTTCACCGAGGCGGGCGCGGAGCCGGGAAGCTGCGCCGTCGGCTCGGTGAAGTCGCAGATCGGGCACACCAAGTGCGCCGCCGGACTCGCCGGGCTGATCAAGACGACGCTCGCCCTGCACCACGGAGTGAAGCCGCCGACCCTGCACATCGAGCAGCCCAACGCCGCCTGGGACCAGGACAGCAGCCCGTTCTTCTTCCACGCGGCGGCAAGGCCCTGGGCCGCCGAGGCGTCCGAACGTGTCGCGGGTGTAAGCGCATTCGGCTTCGGCGGCACCAACTTCCACGCCGTGCTGCGCGCCTACGACCAGGCACCCTCCGTGCACTCCAGCCACGAGTGGCCCGTCGAGCTGTTCACCTTCCGCGGCAGGGACGAGGCCGCGGCGCAGCGCGCGGTCGCCCGTCTGCTGGAGAAGCTGGAACGGGCGGGCCAGGCCGAGGAGCCGGACGCGGCGG
>NZ_LJGW01000610.1 GCF_001751255.1 Streptomyces nanshensis
CTGGAGCGCCGGCGCCGCGGGCGCCGCCGCGCTCGCGCTGCCGGCCGCCGTCGCCCTCAACGTCGCGGGCCGCGAGGGCTGGGCCTTCGCACTGTCCGGGGTGACCATCGCGGCGACGGTGGCGGCGCTCTTCCTCGCGCTCTTCCCGGACGTCATGCCCTCCTCGCTCGACCCGCGCTGGAGCCTGACGGCCGAGAACGCCGCGTCGGGCCCGTACACGCTGCGGATCATGACGTGGTGCGCGGCGCTCGCCACGCCCCTCGTGCTGCTCTACCAGGGCTGGACGTACTGGGTCTTCCGCAAGCGCATCGGTACGCAGCACATCGCGGAGAACCAGTGACACGGCCCGAGTCCGCGTCCGGGAGGAGGCCGCGATGAAGCCCGTCGACCCGCGTCTGGTGGCCTGCGCACGGGCCACGCGCGTCTTCCTCGCCGCGTCCGTCGTGCTCGGCCTGGTCTCGGCGCTGCTCGTCATCGGGCAGGCCACGCTCATCGCGGACCTCGTCGTGCGCGCCTTCCAGGACGGCGAAGGGGCCGGGGACGGCGTACAGCGGCAGCTTCTGCTGCTCGTCGCCGTCACCCTCGGGCGCGCGCTGGTCTCCTGGCTGACCGAACTGGCCGCGCACCGCTCCAGCGCGGCGGTCAAGTCCGAGCTGCGCATGCGGCTGCTGGAACACGCCGTGGCCCCCGGTGTGTACGGGCGCGCGCGGCGCACCGGTGAGCTGGCGACGCTCGCCGGACGCGGAATCGACGCGCTCGACGGCTACTTCTCCCGCTACCTTCCCCAACTCGCCCTGGCCGTCGTCGTACCCGTCGCCGTGCTGGCCCGTATCGTCACCGCCGACTGGATCTCGGCGGCCGTCGTCGCCGGGACGCTGCCGCTCATCCCGCTCTTCATGGCCCTCGTCGGCTGGGCCACCCAGGCCCACACGGACCGGCGGTGGCGGCTGCTCTCCCGGCTCTCCGGCCACTTCCTGGACGTGGTCGCGGGGCTGCCCACGCTGAAGGTCTTCGGACGGGCCAAGGCGCAGGCGCACAGCATCCGCGCCATCACCGACGACTACCGGCGCGCCACCCTGCGCACCCTCCGCATCGCCTTCCTCTCCTCCCTCGTACTGGAACTGCTCGCCACCATCTCCGTCGCGCTGGTCGCGGTCGCCATCGGCATGCGGCTGGTGCACGGCGAACTCGACCTGTACACGGGCCTGTTGGTGCTCGTCCTCGCGCCCGAGGCGTATCTGCCGCTGCGCCAGGTCGGCACCCACTACCACGCCGCGGCCGAGGGACTCTCCGCCGCGGACGAGGTCTTCGCCGTCCTCGACGAGCCGCTGCGGCCCGCCGCGCACACCCCGGCCCCCGATGTCCGGCACGCGACCGTCGTCCTCGACGGGGTCCGCGTACGGCACGAGGGCCGTACGTACGACGCGCTGCCGCCGACGGATCTGACGCTGCGCCCCGGCGAGACGGTCGCGGTGACCGGGCCGTCCGGGGCGGGCAAGTCCACGCTGCTGCGGGTGCTGCTCGGGCTCGTACGGCCGCAGACCGGAGGCGTACGGATCGGGGACAGGGACCTGAGCGACCTCGACCCGGCGACCTGGCACGCGCAGATCGCCTGGGTGCCGCAGCATCCGCAGCTCTTCGCGGGCACGGTCGCGGACAACGTCCGGCTCGTACGGGCGGACGCGACGGACGAGGACGTCGCCGAGGCGCTGGCCGCGGCGGGAGCGGCGGACCTGGACCCGGGCGCCGTCCTCGGGGAGTCGGGCACCGGTCTCTCCGCGGGACAGCGCCAACGCGTCGCGCTGGCACGGGCGTTCCTCGCCGGGCGTCCGCTGGTGCTGCTGGACGAGCCGACGGCGGCGCTCGACGGGGAGACCGAGGCCGGAGTCGTCGAGGCGCTGCGCCGGTACGCCGAGGGGCGCACGGTCGTCGTCGTCACCCACCGTCCGGCGCTGCTCTCGGCCGCGGACCGCGTGGTCGCCCTGGCGGGGCCCGTGGCGGCGGACGAGCCGGGGACGGCGGACGGGCCGGTGTCCGTACCCGCGTACGGGCCGCCCGACGAACCAGAGCCCGCGCCCGAGCACAGCGCCGGTTCCGGTTCCGATCCCGTTTCCGGCTCCGGTTCCGGTGCTCAACCTCCGCGTGGGCGCCCGCGGTTGGCCGCGTCCGCCGCGCTCGGCTCCCTCGCGCTCCTCTCCGCGGTCGGCCTCATGGCCACCTCCGGCTGGCTGATCTCACGCGCGTCGCAGCATCCGCCCGTGCTGTATCTGATGGTCGCCGTCACCGCGACCCGTACCTTCGGCATCGGACGCGCCGTCTTCCGCTACGCCGAGCGGCTCGTCTCGCACGACGCGGTGCTGCGGCTGCTCGCCGACGTCCGCGTCCGCGTCTACCGCAGGCTGGAGCGGCTCGCGCCCGCCGGCCTCAGCCGTACCCACAGCGGCGATCTGCTCACCCGGCTCGTCGCCGACGTCGACGCCCTCCAGGACCGCTTCCTGCGCTGGCTGCTGCCCGCCGTCGTCGCGGTCGTCACGGGACTGGCCGCCGTCGCCTTCACCGGTGCGCTGCTGCCCGGCGCGGGTGCGGCGCTGGCCGCCGGGCTGCTCGTGGCCGGTCTCGCCGTCCCGGCGCTGG
>NZ_LJGW01000615.1 GCF_001751255.1 Streptomyces nanshensis
TGCGGACCGTAGATGCCCTGCGACGCCCGCTGCGGCTGTGCGGACTGCCGGGGCGGCTGCGCCTGCCCCTGTCCGGACTGGCCCGGTGCGGACTGGCCCTGCGCGGGCGGGACTTGGGCCCCCGGGTGCGCCCCCGGGACCTGTCCGGGCTGGGTCGGTCCGGGCTGGCTCTGTCCGGGCTGGGCCCCGGTGGACTGAGGCGGCTGGCCCTGCGCGTGCTGTGCGTGCTTCCCCTGGGTGCCCGCCGAACCGCCGGGAGGCAGTGCCTGCCGTCCGCCCGCACCGGGGACCGTCGGCGGCAGCACCTGCTGCGGTGCCGCGGACGAACCCTTCGCGGCCTTCGCCGTCCCCGTGCCCTTGCCGGTGCCCTTGCCGCCGCTCTTGCCGTTCTTGCCCCCGGCGGCCGCGGCCTCCGGGCCCGTGACGATGCCGAGTTCGTCCGCGAAGGACCACAGCGCCTGCCGTACGGAGCTCTTGGCGTCCAGGTCCTGGATGCGCCCGGCGTCCAAGGCGCTCTGCAGCTCCTTGTAGTTGGCGGGGATCGTCGTGCCCGCGACGGCCGTCCCGACGATGCGGGCGATCAGCGGCGGCTGGATCTCGGTGTACCGCGAGGTGCGGTTGACCAGTGTGAGGGCCTCCTCCGCCTTGCGGATCTGGAGCCGGTCCCACATGCGGACCATGCGCTTGGCCGCCCGTACGGACACCACGTCCGGGGTCGTCAGCAGCACGGCGCTGTCGGAGGTCTCGATCGCGGCGGCGTTGGCGGCGTTGAGCTGGGTGCCGCAGTCGATCACGACGACGTCGTAGCGCGCCCGCAGCGACGTGACGATCTGCCGTGCCGCGCGGTCGTCGATCTCCTCGCCGCGCTCGCCCTCGCCCGGGGCGAGCAGCAGCCCGAGCCCCGACTCGTGGGCGAAGACGGCGTCTTGGAGAACGCGTACGGAGACGTCGTCGATCCCGGCGAGGTCGGCGACCGAGCGGCGGAACTGGACGTCCAGATACGAGGCGACGTCGCCGGACTGGAGGTCCATGTCGACCAGGGCCGTGCCGCGCCCCGACGCCTGTGCGGCGAGGGCGATATGGACGGCCGTCAGCGTCGTGCCGACGCCGCCCTTGGCGCCGGTGACCGCGACGACCGTGCCGCCCGGTCCCTCCGGCCCCTCGGGGACGCTGCCCAGATGCCGCCGTACGCCCACCGCCCAGGAGGCGGCGGCGTCCACGCGCGCGGCCACGTCCTCGTAGCTGAGCGGCAGCCCCAGGACGCCGCGCGCACCGGCGTCCATCGCCGCGGAGTAGAGCGGCTGGCTGGTGTCACGCGTGATGAGCACGACCCCGACGGCGGGGAAGCGCAGGGCGATCTCGCGGATCAGGTCCAGTGCGGGCATCGGGCGGATGTGCTCGTGCACGAGCACGACCTCGGGCAGGTCCGCCACCGTGCCCTCCGCCAACCGCGCGAGCGCGTCCAGCAGTTGGGTCGAGTCCGACGCGGGCGGCACCGGTTCGCTGTCGGGGAGCTGCCGGAGCAGCCCGACGACCGACCGGGCTGTCTCCGGGTCGCTGACGGCTGGCTGAATACGGGTGACCATCGGCTGATTCCTGCCTCAATCGTCCCCGTTGAGCGTGTACGTGCGGTCGCTCTTGGGGATGTCGTTGCCGTCGCCGGGAGCCACGAGGGCCAGCCGGACGTGCTCCGCGAAGGACTCCGCGTAGGCGACCCGCTGAGCGTCGGCGGTGGAGAGCGCGAAGGTGATCGGGACGCCGTCCCGGTCGGTGAGCCGGCTGCGGTCCTGGTCGTCGCTCTCCTTGAACGGAGTGAGCTTCCCGACGTCGATGACCTTCGCGTCGCTGACGATCACCTTCGACTGGTTCGGCGACTTGCCCTTGCCGGTGGCCGTCTGTTCGCCCTCGAAGGTGGCGAAGATGTTGACCCTGCTACCGGAGTTGATCTTGCCCGCGACGCCGGTCTCGGCGTCGATCATGATGGCGATCTCCTGCTGCCCCGGCTCCAGTTCGGGACGTTCGGCGATCATGTCCGTCTGGAGCAGGGAGCCCTTGCGCAGATGGTTGGTGGCGACCTTGCCGCGTACGTCGTCGATGTTGGTGACGGCGGTGCCCGGCAGCCAGCGGTTCGGCATGGTCACCTTCTCGAACTGCTCCTCGCTCAGCTCCTTGTACGGCGCCACGTCCCTCTTGAGCTTGTACGCCGTCGACTCGGGACCGACCTTCGACTCCACGTCGCGTATGAGCGCGAGTACGCCTCCGAACGCCGCGAGGGCGAACAGGACGGAGACGACGAGCAATACGACGCCACGGCGCTGGCGTGAATTCATGGACTACAGACCTCGGGGATCGGCGACAACGGCGTGACGGGACTGGGGATCGGCGGCTGGGGGCTGCGTTTCGGCGGTACGGGGCTGCGCTGCTTCGGCGGCGGACGACTGCGCTTCCGAACGGGCCGCCGCGGCCTGCTTGGCAGCGGCGGCGGCGTGCTTCTGCTTGAGGAACGCGGCGAGGCCGGATCCGCTTCTGCGGGGGTCGGTGCGGGGGCCGTCCGTACGGGGACCGGTGAGGCCGTTCCCGGCCCTGCCTCCGGGTGCCGGGCCGGCGCCCGCGCGCGGATCGGCGCCCGCACCCGGACCGGCGGCCG
>NZ_LJGW01000604.1 GCF_001751255.1 Streptomyces nanshensis
GCCCCGACCGTCGCCGCCGTCGCCGACCGGCGCCCCGGCCGCATCGTCACGCACGCCGCGACCCGCGACGAGGCCGAGGCGGTCGGACGGGCGCTCGCCGAACGCGGTTACGCCGTGGAATGCGCCCTGCTCCAGTCCGTTGAGCTGGACACCTCGGAGTGGGTGGAAAGTGAACGTGCTGTCGTTTTCCTGCTGTCCGGTGTCCAGATCTGAATCTCTGTGGCCGGTGCGTGACGAACCACGACGAAGTGCTGTTTCTCACCCCTCCGTGGACGGCGCTCGTCCCAGCCCCGGGTAGGCTGACCGATCGTTGTGCCGCTGTGCGGTGTTGACGCTTCGTCCGTCAATGTCCGTATGGCGCGTGGAGGGGGAACGTGCCGCACCGTGTGCGCGCTCGTTCTCCTCTACGGGGCCCGGCGGCTGGTCGCGGGGCTGGAACGAGCACTACCGATGGGCGAGGGGTACGCATGACTGACACCGGCCAGATCCCCGGTGAGGGGCAGCCGGAGAATGCAGGCGGGCAGCCGGACGGCCAGCACCAGGACTTCCTGGTGAACGGTTCGTACTCCTACGCCGGGCAGGCCGGTCACGGCCTCGGCGACGCGGCGGCTCCCGGAGCCGCCCCCGCCGACCCGGACGTGCTGCTCCCCGGCTCACAGGGGGCGTGGGGCGACCCGCAGCAGACGGGCGCCGCAGGCGCACCGTCACCGGCACAGATGCAGGCACAGATCCAGGCCGAGATGCACGCGCAGATGCAGGCGGCGGGAGAGGTGCCGCAGATGCCGGGGCAGCCGGAGTTCGCCGGGCACCAGGACCTGTACGGGCAGCATGTGCCGTACGACCAGCAGGAGTTCTACGGTCAGCAGGTCGCCTACGTACCGTCGGCTGAGCACGCTCAGCACGTACCGCACGCGCAGCAGCACGTCGCGCAGGCCGAGCAGTTGCAGTACGGCGAACAGGTCCAGTACGGCGAACAGGCCCAGTACGGGGAGCAGTTGCAGTACGGCGGCCAGGAGCCGCAGGAGGCGGTACCGCCTGCATACGGCCCGGTGCCGGACCCGGCACAGGACGGTGCACAGGACCCGGCACAGCACTCGGTGCCGGACCCGGCGCAGGGCGGTGCCCAACCGGCGCCCGACGCCCCGTACTTCGACGCCGCGGACGCCGACGCCCAGACGCCCGGCCCGCACGAGACGGACGGGCGCGACTCGGGCGCCATCGACTGCGCTCCGGTCCGCGAGTCCTTCCCCGAGGGGCAGACCCCCGCACAGGGCACTCCGCGCCCGAAGAACCCGCGCCGGCCGCTGCATCTCGGACCGCCGGAGCCGGAGCAGTCGGGCGCGGTGCGTCCGCTCTCCGACCGGGGGCTGGGCCGCCCGGCGAACGGCAAGCGCCGCAAGGGCGCGCGCGGCGGCCAGGGCCAGCGTGCCCAACAGGCCCAGCAGACACCGCAGTCGCAGCCGTCCGAGGCGGTTCCGGAGGCCCGGCAGAACGGGCAGGTGCGCCCCGAGCCGCAGCTCCCGGAGCAGCAGGCCCAGCCGCAGCCGGAGCCCGAGACCGAGCAGCAGTCGCCGTCCGAACAGCAGGCCGAAGTCCCCGTACAGCACGGTGAGTCCGTCCCCGCGCAGGACGCCGCGGCGGGCGGGGTCCCCGAGTACATGGACGTCCCGCAGGACTACCCCGCCGACCTGCCCGGCCCCCAACTCGGCGCGCTGCCGCCGCAGAACGAGACGTGGACGGCGAACGGCCAGGCGCACGGGGAGACCGAAGCGTCCGCGTCCGCCGTCGAGTTGCCCGTACAGCACCAGGAGAGCCAGGACGGCCTGGCCGGTCAGGAGGCGTACGAGACCCAGGAGGCCGACGAGAGCCTGCACGTCCAGGAGCAGGTCATGGCGTTCGCCGGGCCTCAACCGACCGCGGAGGCAGGCGAGTTCGCCGTTCAGGCGGTGCCGGGTGCCGAGCACGCCCCGGCCGTGATGCCCTCCGCGCCCGACGGCGCCGTGCAGCAGCCCGAGCACCTTCCGAGCGCCGTCGCGGGCGCCGGTACGGAGCCGGGCGCGCACGCCGCGTCCGCGGACGTGCCGTCCGCACCGGAGCACGGCGCGGCCACCGCACCCGTGGCGGCTCCGGGCGAGCAGACCGCAGCGCCCCGTACGGGCGGCCGCAAGCGGCGCCACCGTCGTGCGAAGGAGACGGAGAGCGAGACCACCGGCAACACCTGGGTGTCCTCGCCGGGTTCGACGGCGGTGGAGGCCATCGAGCCCCAACAGGACGGCGTGGACGCGGAGTCGGCTGAGGCCGGGGGAGCCGTACCGGCGGTGGACGGGACGATGATCCCCGCCCAGCAGCAGCCGCAGGCCGCGGCGGAGCCCGCACCGGCGGACGAGGCGGCACAGGCCGTCCCCGGGATCCCGGCCCAGCAGACCCGGCACCCGGAGCAGCCGGAGACGCCCGCCGCACAGGGACCGCAGCTCCAGGACGCGTCGGCACCCGCGCCCGTACCCGTACCCGTACCCGCTGACGGTCCGCAGCCGGAGCAGCCGGAGCAGGCCGAACACCCCGAGCAGGCTGAGCAGTTGGGAGGGCCCGGGCAACCCGGGCAGTCCGAGGCGGGACAGCCCGCGCCCGCGGACGGCGCCCCGGAGGGCGTGCCCCCGGAGGAGGGCGCCGCCGCCT
>NZ_LJGW01000614.1 GCF_001751255.1 Streptomyces nanshensis
GCCGACGCCACGGGGCCCGCCGACGAGAGCACGGCCGAGAGCGCCGTCGAGACCACCGCCGGTACGGACCGCCTGCCGCCGCCCGGCAGCAGGCGCCGCCACCGCACCGGCAACGGCAGCGGTAACAGCGGCGGCGGCGCGAAGGGCGGCGCCAAGAGCAGCGGCAAGCACCGTACGGGCGCGGGCCGTTCCGCCGCGCCGCAGCAGATACCGAGGCCCAAGTACAAGGCCATACGCACCCCGACGGTGCTCCAGATGGAGGCCGTGGAGTGCGGCGCCGCCGCGCTGTCCATGGTCCTGGGCCACTTCGGACGGCACGTGCCGCTGGAGGAGCTGCGCATCGCCTGCGGCGTCTCCCGCGACGGCTCGCGCGCCAGCAACCTCCTGAAGGCCGCCCGCAGTTACGGCCTGACGGCCAAGGGCATGCAGATGGAGCCCGCGGCGCTCGCGGAGGTGCCCGCGCCCGCGATCCTGTTCTGGGAGTTCAACCACTACGTCGTCTACGAGGGGATCGGACGCCGCCTCGGCCGGCGCGGCGTGTTCCTCAACGACCCCGACAAGGGCCGCCGTTTCGTCCCCCTGGAGGACTTCGACACCAGCTTCACCGGCGTCGTCCTCACCTTCGAACCGGGCGAGGACTTCCGCCGCGGCGGCAAGCGCCCCGGCTTCATGAGCGCCATGCCGGCGCGGCTGCGCCGCACCACCGGCACGATGCTCGCCGCGCTGCTGGCCAGCCTGCTGCTCGTCGGCGTGGGCGCGGCGGTGCCGGCGCTGAGCCGTACGTACATCGACATGTTCCTGATCGGGGACCAGACCTCGCTGCTGGGCGTGCTGTTCGCCTCGATGGGCGCGATGGTGGTGCTCACCGCCGTACTGACCGCGCTCCAGCAGGCGAACCTGCTGCGCGGGCGCATCATCTCCTCGACGCTCAGCAGCGCGCGCTTCTTCCGCCATCTGCTGCGGCTCCCGGTGACGTTCTTCGCGCAGCGCAGCCCGGCCGACCTCGTACAGCGCCTCCAGTCCAACGACACCGTGGCCGAGACGCTCTCCCGGGACCTGGCCGCGGCGGGCGTGGACGCCGTCGTCGTGATCCTCTACGCCGTGCTGCTGTGGACGTACGACCCCCAACTCACCCTCATCGGCGTGCTGATCGCGCTGCTGAACCTCGTCGCGATGCGGGTGGTGATCCGGATGCGGGCCACCGGCACACAGAAGCTGCGCGCCGACACCGCACGCCTGACCAACACCTCGTACACCGGCCTGCAGTTGATCGAGACGATGAAGGCCACCGGCGGCGAGAACGGCTACTTCCGCCGCTGGGCTGGCCAGCACGCCACGACCCTGGAGGAGCAGCAGAAACTCGGGGTGCCCACGGCCTGGCTCGCCGTCGTCGCGCCCACGCTCGCGACGCTCAACAGCGCCATGATCCTGCTGATCGGCGGCATGCGCGCGGTCGAGGGCCATATCTCGATCGGTCTGCTGGTGGCCTTCCAGGCGCTCGTCACGCGCTTCACCGCGCCCATCACACGGCTGAACGGAGTCGCCGGACGCATCCAGGACTTCGCCGCCGACGTGGCCCGGCTGAAGGACGTGGAGAACTTCCCCGTCGACACCCTCTATTCGCGCCGTGAGCCCGTCGCGGACACCCGCCGCCTCAAGGGCCATGTGTCGCTGGAGAACATCACGTTCGGCTACAGCCCGCTGGACAAGCCGCTGCTGACGGACTTCTCGCTGTCGGTCGGGCCGGGGCAGCAGGTCGCGCTCGTCGGCGGCTCCGGCAGCGGCAAGTCCACGGTCTCCAGGCTGATTTCGGGCCTCTACAGCCCCTGGGAGGGTGTGATCCGCGTCGACGGGCAGCGGCTGGAGGACGTCTCGCGCAGCGCGCTGGCCGCCTCCGTCTCCTTCGTCGACCAGGACGTCTTCCTCTTCGAGGGGACGGTACGGGACAACGTCGCGCTGTGGGATCCGTCGATCCCGGACGAGGCGGTCACGGCGGCGCTGCGGGACGCGGCCGTGCTGGACGACTTCACGGGGCGGCCCGGCGGCATCCACAGCCGCGTCGAGCAGGACGGCCGCAATCTCTCCGGCGGGCAGCGGCAGCGCCTGGAGGTCGCCCGCGCGCTGGTGCGGCGGCCCAGCATCCTCGTACTGGACGAGGTCACCAGCGCGCTCGACGCCCAGACCGAACAGGTCATCATCGACAACCTGCGGCGGCGCGGCTGCGCGTGCGTGGTCATCGCACACCGGCTGAGCACGGTCCGCGACAGCGACGAGATCGTCATGCTGGACCACGGCAGCGTCGTCGAACGCGGGCGCCACGAGGAGCTGGTGGCCCGCGGCGGGCCCTACGCCGAACTGGTCAAGGAGCACTGACGTGGCATCCGTCGACGGCTCCGCGGGAGCACCGCGGGAGCGCGCGCAGGACACCGGCGGCGACGGGACCGGCGGGCAGTGGGACACGAGCCGATGGGAGACCGGCCAGTGGGACACGCGCCCGGCGGAGCCCGGGCCGTCGGACACGGGCCAGTGGGACACCGGTCAGTGGGAGACGGGGGCGTACGGGACCGCGGGCGCGGCGCACGGTACGGGTCCGGGCACGCCCCCGGGCGCGGGCATACCGCAGGGCGCGGGCGCCCCGGTGCCGGGGCAGGGCGGAAGCCCGCAGCAGGGACCGGTGCCGG
>NZ_LJGW01000612.1 GCF_001751255.1 Streptomyces nanshensis
CCCGGCGTGGACGTGGGCGCAGGCGCGGGCGTGGGCGTGGGCGGGCGGCCCGGTGCCGGGCCCGTCCCCGGCCGGTCGCCCAGAAGCGCCATCAGCGGTCCGCCGGCAGCTCGTACACCCGCCGCACGCTGCTGCCCAGCCGGGAGATGTCCGCACCGTAGACGTGCAGCGAAATGGCCTTCTCCCGGCAGCCGTTCCACACCTTGTGTATGTCGCCGGGCGGCGCGAAACCGCAGACCGCGCCGACGGGGTTGATCACGTCCTCCGTCGCCACCAGCCGTGCGCTGCCGCCTGGTTCGTCCGCGGGCAGCAGCCGGTAGCGCCGCTCGTGCTCCTCGCCACGGTGCACTCCGGTGACGCACCACGAGACGTGGTCGTGGACGGACGTGCACTGGCCGGGCAGCCACACCAGCGCGACGATCGAGAAGCTGCCGTCCGGTTCGGCGTGCAGCAAGTGCTGGCGGTAGCGCTCGGAGTCGCCCTCGCACTGGGCCGGGGTGAGCAGGGCGTCCGCGCCGTGCCCGTCGCCACTCCCGGCGCTGCCCTCGCCGGCGCCGTCCCGGTCGGCGTCCCCGCCGAGGTGCGGGGCCAGCTTCTCGCCGACGAGATAGGCCGTCACATCCGGCGCCATACCGCGTCCGACGACGCCGCGGATCTCCGCGACGAGGGCGTCGAGCCGCGCGGTCGTACGGGGCGCGGCGGCGGCGCCGGACTCCGCGGTGCGGTGCTGCGTCGAAGTGGCCATGTCCGCAGCGTGCCGCCGCCGATCCATCACGTCCAGCGAGAGTTTCTTCGCGCTCGCCCAACGAACGCTTATGGACGGGGACTTACGGGCGGCCGCCCGCACCGGCCGGGACGCACGCGGACGCTACGGACCCGAACTGCCCTAGCAGCCCACGCGGTTGGCGGCGGCCGTCCGCAGCTCCTCCAGTACGAGCGCGGTCGCCGGGATGTCGAGGTGCTCGCGCAGCACGTACGCGGAGACCTGGCGGCGCGAGGCGGGGTCCAGGGCGCGTCCGGTGACCTTCTCGTGCACCAGGAAGGAGAGCACCAGCCCCGGCATCATCGCGATACCGAGCCCCTCGGCGACGAGGCTCTGCACGACGAGGATGTCGTCGGTGGTGAAGGCCACGTCGGGCGCGAAGCCCAACTCGGCGCACTCGTGCAGGAAGTTGGCGCGGCAGCGCAGACATCCGGCGATCCAGCGCTCGTCCGCCAGCTCCGCGAGCCGTACCGCGCGGCGCCGCGCCATCGCGTGGCCCGTGGGCAGCAGCACGGTCAACTGGTCCTCCATGAGCGGGATCTCGACCAGCTCGTCCGGCACCTGCTCACGCAGCCCCGGGTAGGTGAAGGCCAGGGTGATGTCGCACTCGCCGTCGGCGACGCGGCGCATGGAGTCCGGCGGCTCCGCCTCCTGCAACTCGACCCGTACGCCCGGGTGTTCGACGGCCAGCCGGGCCAGGGCCTCCGGTACGAGCGTCGCCCCCGCGCTGGGGAACGCGCACATCCGTACCCGTCCGGCACGCAGTCCCGTGATCGCCGACATCTGCTGCTCGGCGGCGGCGATCCTCTCCAGGATCACGCCCGCGTGGCGCTCCAGCGCCTCGCCCGCCTCGGTGAGCCGCATCCGGCGTCCGACGCGTACGAACAGCGGTGTGCCCACGGAGCGTTCGAGGGCCTTCATCTGCTGGGTGATCGCGGGCTGGGTGTAACCGAGCTGCCGCGCGGCCGCCGAGTAGGAACCGGCACGCACCACTTCGTGGAACGTCCGTATGTGCCGCGAGTCGAACATGCCCGAACCATAAGCGGAATTTGGGTCCGGGCGACATACGCCTCAGCGTCGCCGCGGAACCGGTCACACGGCGTCGCACGCCGAACGCGTTCCGGGTCCACCGCCCGGTCCCTTTAGCACTCCCCGTCACCGCTCTCGCTCGCGCAGCCGCCCCGCGACCCCCGCACCGACCGCGCACACCAGCGCCGCCACCGCGTAGACCGCGACGAACGGCAGCGGACGGCCCTCCGTCGCCGCCGCGGTCGAGCCGTCCGCGCCGACCCGTACCGCACCGCCGCCGCACAGCGCGAACGCGGCACCCGTGACGGCGAGCAGCACCACGTTGGACAGGCTGTCGGACATCTGCAACGCAGCGGAGTTCCGTCCGGCCTCCTCGGGAGCGGACAGTTGGAGGAGCAGCACGCTCGTGGACGAGATGACCAGGCCCATGCCGTAGCAGCCGACGGCCATCGCCGCGGCCAGCGTCCACACCGGTACGGCGGGCGCGAGCGCCACGGGCGCGTACGCCACGGCGCCCGTCACCAGCACCATTCCGGCCCGCGCCAGCCGTACCCGGTAGGGCCCGAGCCGCTGCCGGGACTGCGTGAAGGAGCCCAGCGCCCAGGTCAGTCCGCCCGCGGCGAGCGCCAGTCCGGCCATCGTGACCGAGAGTCCGCGCTGGCTGACGAGCATCAGCGGTACGAAGCTCTCCGCCACCACGAAGCCGCCGGCGGCCAGTCCGCGCAGCAGCACCACCGCGGGCAGTCCGCGCGCGGCCCGGTATGTGCCGCGGGGCATCAGCCGCAGCGCGGCCGGTACGAGCAGGGCAGCGCCGGCGGCGGCCGGGAGCAGCGAGACATACTCCGGTTCCTGGCCCGCGTACTGGAGGAGCCCGGCGCCGGCGGCGAGCGCGACCGCGTAGACGAGCC
>NZ_LJGW01000609.1 GCF_001751255.1 Streptomyces nanshensis
CGCCGGGGAGTTCGGGCCGCTCGCCGTCGCCCTCGCCGTTCGTGACGCCGGTGGGGGCCGGGTGCGTCGGCGCTGACCGGGGACTGCCCGCGCAGGCCGCGGGCGAGCGCCCGGGCCCGTCCGCGCTCAGCCGAAGACCACGCAGCTCGCCGCGGGTGCGGCGAGGGTTCCCGCGCGGTGCGGGGTGCCGGTGGCGAGGTCGACGGCGAACCATGTGACGTCGCCCGAGCGTTCGTTGGCGATGTAGAGCCAGCGGCCGGAGGGGTGCAGCGCGAGATCGCGCGGCCAGTGCCCGCCGCAGGGCACCGTGCCGGTCAGCTCCATCGCGTCGCCGGCGGCCGAGACGTCGAAGACGGAGATGCTGTCGTGGCCGCGGTTGGCCGCCCAGGCGAACCGGCCGTCCCGCGAAACGGCAAGCTCCGAGGGGTAGTTGCGGTCCGGGGAGGCGTGGGCGGGCACCGTCGGGACGTGGGTGAGGGCGTCCAGCGTCCCGGTCGCCGCGTCCCAACGGCACACCGTGACCGTGGAGTCGAGCTCGTTCACGACGTACGCGTGGGCGCCGTCCGGGTGGAAGGTGAGATGCCGCGGCCCGCTGCCGGGCGTCAAGGGCGCCTCCGTGTACGGCTGGAGCCCGCCCTCGGAACCGGCGTCGCGCAGGTCGTAGATCCATACGGAGTCGGTGCCGAGGTCGACCGCGAGCAGCCACCGCCCGGAGGGGTCGGCGACGACCGCGTGTGCGTGCGGGCCCTCCTGCCGCGCGGTCTCCGGCCCGCTGCCGGTGTGCCGGTGGACGACGGCGCGGCTGCCGAGGGTGCCGTCGGCGCGTACGGGCAGCGCGCTGATGCTTCCCGTGCCGTAGTTGGCGGTGATCACATGCCCGGCGGCGACGGTGAGATGGGTGGGGCCGCCGCCGCGGACGGGGGTCGGTTCGCCCAAGGGCTCGGGCCGATCCGGGTCGGCGAGGGAGAAGGCCGCGGCGGCGCCGATGTCGCGCTCGCTGACGGCGTAGAGACGGCCGCCGGGGGTGCCCGGTCCGCCGGGGCCCTCGGTCGGCGTGAGGTAGGACGGGTCGGGCAACAGCCCTTCGGTGTGGTGCAGTTCGGTCAGTGTGCCGGTGTCCGCGTCCAGTGCCGCGGTGGTGATGCCCCGGCCGCCCGCCGAGGTGAACGATCCGATGTACGCTCTGCCGGCCCGCTCCCCGCTCGCTTCGCTCACCGTGCTGCGCCCTTCCTCGTCAGACAGTCTCTCGGCGTCGGACAGTTCCGCGATCTTGGCCGACCGTAGCAGCGCCCGCGCCGTGACGGGGCGGACTCGATCACACCCGACCGTCCTCCGGGGCCGGGCCCCCGGTCGTCGGCACGGTCGTCGGCACGGTCGTGGGCGCGGCCATCGGCACGGACATCGGCACGGCCGCCGGCGGCGGCACTGGCACCCTGGGGGCATGGACGCCTCCCCCGCCGCCGTGATCTTCGACCTCGACGGCACCCTCGTGGACAGCGAACCCCACTACTTCGAAGCGGGGCGGCGCGTGCTTGCCGCGCACGGCGTGACGGACTTCGACTGGAAGGAGCACAAGCGCTTCATCGGCATCAGCACCGGGGAGACGATGCGCACGCTGCGCGAGGAGCACGGAATCGCCGCTCCCGTCGAGCAGTTGCTGGCGGAGAAGAACCGCAGCTATCTGGAGCTGGCCGGTCAATCCACGTCGGTCTTCCCGGGGATGCGCGCCCTGGTGGAGCAACTGCACGCCGCCGCCTGGCCGTTGGCGGTGGCCTCCGGCTCCTCGCGGGAGGCGATCGACGCGGTGCTCGACGGGTCGGGGCTGGCGCCGCTGCTGCCCGTACGGGTCTCGGCGGAGGAGGTCCCGCAGGGCAAGCCCGCACCGGACGTCTTTCTGGCGGCGGCCGGGCGGCTAGGGGTGCCGCCGGTCGGCTGTGCGGTGGTGGAGGACGCGCCGCCCGGAGCCGAGGCGGCGCGCCGGGCGGGGATGCGCTGTGTGGCCGTTCCGTATGTACGGGGGTCGCAGGACGATCCGTGGTTCGCGTCGGCGGGGCTGCTCTTCCCGGGCGGGCAGGGCGAGTTCGACGCGGAGCGCGCCTTCGCGTGGATCACCGGCGCAGGGTGACGCTCCGCCTCGTACGCGCTGCCGACGGCCCGTGTACGGAGACGCTCAGGCGGCCGGGAGCGCGGCGCGCAGCAGCGGCGCGGCGCTCTCCCACGTCAACCCGGTGATCTCCGCGGCGCGTTCGGCGCCGACGCATGCGGCGACCTTGGCGGCGAGTTCGGCGTCCGTGGCGGGGCGCCGGGGGTGGCCCTGCGGCAACTCCAGTGCCGCTTCGGCGACTTCGCCGTCCCGGTCCTCGACGGCGATGCGCGTCTCGCCGCCCATGAGGCCCCCGTCCCGTACGCCGAACTCGGTCACACGGACCTCGGTGCGCTCCAGCAGGCGGCCCACCTCGGGACGGCGTACGGCCGCGTCCGTGAAGTCGGCCATGCCGGGGAAGCCGTCGAGCAGTGCGGTGGCCACCGCGTACTCCATGCTGAACTTCGCCTCCAGCCCCGTACGCGGACGGTGGTGGATCAGCGGCTGCATGCCCGCCGCGGGTGTGGTGACGGTGATACGGGCGACGTCCTCCGCCTGCCGTTCGCCGTACGGGAGCCGGCGGGCGGCGCTGATGGGCCGCTGCATCGCGTAGCAGCAGGGGTGGAGCTTGACGGCGAGTCCGTCCGGGACGGCCGGGCCGTCCAGGCGGGGCGCGCTCGCGCCGCCGACCAGCGCGAACCAGTCGTCCAGCGCGGCGGGTTCGGCGCTCGCGCCGGCGGCGGCCAGGCG
>NZ_LJGW01000618.1 GCF_001751255.1 Streptomyces nanshensis
GCACCCCCGTCGCCAAGGGTGCGGCCCGCGGCCGTCGTTCGGCGCGGCGGTGCTCAGTCGAGCGCCGCCAGCGCGTCGTTGAAAGTCTTCGACGGACGCATCACGGCCGACGCCTTCGCCGCGTCGGGCCAGTAGTAGCCGCCGATGTCCGCGGGCGAGCCCTGCACCGCGATCAGCTCGTCCACGATGGCCTGTTCCTGCTCGCCGAGCCGGCGGGCGAGGTCGGCGAACGCCTCCGCGAGCTGCGCGTCGTCGGTCTGCTTCGCCAGCTCCTGCGCCCAGTACAGCGCCAGGTAGAAGTGGCTGCCGCGGTTGTCGAGGCCGCCGAGCCTGCGCGTCGGGGACTTGTTCTCCTGCAGGAACGTCGCCGTCGCCCGGTCCAGGGTGTCGGCGAGGATCTGCGCACGGGCGTTGCCCGTCTTCTGCGCCAGGTGCTCGAAGCTGACGGCCAGCGCGAGGAATTCGCCCAGGCTGTCCCAGCGCAGATAGTTCTCCTTGACGAGCTGCTGCACGTGCTTGGGGGCCGAGCCGCCCGCGCCCGTCTCGAAGAGGCCGCCGCCGTTGATGAGCGGGACGACCGAGAGCATCTTGGCGCTGGTGCCCAGTTCGAGGATGGGGAAGAGGTCCGTCAGGTAGTCGCGCAGCACGTTGCCGGTGACGGAGATCGTGTTCTCGCCGCGGCGGATGCGCTCCAGGGAGAACGCGGTCGCCTCGACCGGCGACATGACCTCGATCCGCAGGCCCTCCGTGTCGTGCTCGGGGAGGTACTGCTCGACCTTCGCGATGAGGTTCCGGTCGTGGGCGCGGCTGTCGTCGAGCCAGAAGACCGCCGGGTCGCCGGTCGCGCGGGCGCGGGTGACGGCGAGCTTGACCCAGTCCCGTACGGGCACGTCCTTGGTCTGGCACATACGGAAGATGTCGCCGGCGCCGACGGCCTGTTCCAGCACCGCGTGGCCGGAGCCGTCGACGACGCGGACGGTGCCGGTCGCGGG
Source organism: Streptomyces nanshensis (assembly GCF_001751255.1). GTDB lineage: Bacteria > Actinomycetota > Actinomycetes > Streptomycetales > Streptomycetaceae > Streptomyces > Streptomyces nanshensis_A. The sequence continues at coordinate 993 of NZ_LJGW01000618.1, forward strand.
GATCTCGAAGGTCTTGTCGTGGCTGCCGTACTCCTCGGCCTTCTGCGCCATGAGGCCGACGTTGGGCACCGAGCCCATCGTGGCCGGGTCGAAGGCGCCGTTGGCGCGGCAGTCGTCGATGACGACCTGGTAGATGCCGGCGTAGCTGCTGTCGGGGATGACGGCGAGGGTGTCCTGCTCCTCGTCGTTCTTGTTCCACATGTGGCCGGAGGTGCGGATCATCGCCGGCATGGAGGCGTCGACGATGACGTCGCTCGGCACATGCAGATTGGTGATGCCGCGGTGCGAGTCGACCATCGCCAGGTCGGGACCCGAGGCCAGCTCCGCCTCGAACGACTCCTTGATCTTCGCGCCGTCGGGCAGGGACTCCAGGCCCTTGAAGATGCCGCCGAGGCCGTCGTTGGGGGTGAGCCCGGCGGCGGCGAGGGTCGTGCCGTACTCGGCGAACGTCTTCGGGAAGAAGGCGCGTACGACGTGACCGAAGATGATCGGGTCGGAGACCTTCATCATCGTGGCCTTCAGATGCACCGAGAACAGCACGCCCTCGTCCTTGGCGCGGGCGACCTGCGCCGCGAGGAACTCCCGCAGCGCCGCGACGCGCAGCACGGCCGCGTCCACGATCTCGCCGGCCTGCACCGGGACGGACTCGCGCAGCACGGTGGTGCTGCCGTCGTCGCCGTCCAGCTCGATACGGAGCGAGCCGTCCTCCGCGATGACCGCGGACTTCTCGGTGGAGCGGAAGTCGTCGCCGGTCATGTGCGCCACGTTCGTCTTCGACTCGGGCGACCAGGCGCCCATGCGGTGCGGGTGGGAGCGGGCGTAGTTCTTCACGGACGCGGGCGCGCGGCGGTCCGAATTGCCCTCGCGCAGCACCGGGTTGACGGCGCTGCCCTTGACCTTGTCGTAGCGGGCGCGGATGTCGCGCTCCTCGTCGGTCTTCGGCTCGTCCGGGTACTCCGGCAGCGCGAAGCCCTTCTCCTGCAGTTCGGCGACGGCCGCCTTGAGCTGCGGGATGGAGGCCGAGATGTTCGGCAGCTTGATGATGTTGGCCTGCGGCGTCCTCGCCAGCTCGCCGAGGTTGCCGAGGGCGTCCTCGACGCGCTGCTGCGGCTCCAGGCGCTCGGGGAACTGGGCCAGGATGCGCCCGGCCAGCGAGATGTCGCGGCTCTCGACACCGACCCCGGCCGTCGAGGCGTACGCCCTGACCACGGGCAGGAACGAATACGTCGCCAGGGCCGGGGCCTCGTCGGTGTCCGTATAGATGATGGTCGAGTCAGTCACCGGTACTCCGCTCCACGTCTACATCGTCTCGACGTCAAGATATCTCCTCCGGGCCCGCATGCCACAGCCGCCCCCGAGCCGCCCGGGACGCCCGCACACACCCGGAGCGAAGCGGAACGACCGGTGCCGCTCACCGGCGACGGCCCCGGCGGCGGGGAACGGGCGCCGTGCGATCCAAACGGCACCGCTCGCAAGTTGACAACAATCGCGCATGTGCCGTAGGGGCCCGCTAGGTTGACGGTGACCTGCCAACCGTGCGCCCACTGCCGACGCACGGTGGCACCGCGAGGGAACACACGCGTCGCGACGGATTCCACGGGGAGGCCGGCGATGGCAGCACTGAGATGCTCCAAGTGCGGAGCACGCGTCCAGGTGGACGGCACCTCGTCCTGTACGTGTGTACATACGTCCGCCGACCAGCTACGGCCGGTGGACTTCGAGGCGTTCCGGCCGCGGCTCAGCGCCGCGCGGAAGGCCGCACGCGCCTCCTGGGAGGAGACCGTACGCGGCGCACCCGGCACCGCCGGGGCCCGCTCGGCACGCGGCGCACCCGGTGCGCGCAAGGCGGCCG
>NZ_LJGW01000613.1 GCF_001751255.1 Streptomyces nanshensis
CGGACCCGGGCGGGCCGGTCGCCGGTGCCGAACGGGCCGGTACGGGCGGGGTGTTGAGGGCGCGGCGCCGCCGGGGCCCTCAGCCCGTCGCGAGCAGCGAGTCGTCGCGCGTCCGCGCGCCGGGCAACCGCAGACGGGCCGCGACGACGGCGGCGTCGACGTCGTTGGTGCCGGTGGCGAGGCACAGCGTGTAGGCCACGTCGTCCATCCGCTGCTGGACCGCCGCGCCACCGCGTTCGGCGTGCAGCGCGCGGAGCGTCTCGTACTGCGTCAGTGTGCGGGCCAGCAGTGCCGGGTGTGCCATGAGCATGAGTGGCTCCTCTCTTCCGTCCAGCCGTCCGGCCGGGGGCGGGCTCGCGGAAGAAGCGGCGGCGGACAGCCGGTCCGGGTGCGCGTCGCGCTCTCCCGCGGGTGTGCCTGCTGTCCGAAGCACTCCCGCCCGGTTCTCCGCGATCGGCCGGACGAAACCCCGCCCGTCCGCGCCGATTTGCCGGCGACGGGCGCCGGTCCGCCGGTGTCCGCGGCCCGGGAGCGCCGCGGGTGCGCCGTACGTACGTCCGGGTGCGCCGTTCTGCGCAGCTCATCCGCCGGAGGTAAAGAGAGAGGTATGTCGCTGCGGTTCGCCGATCTCCGCCGGTCCTTGCGCGAGAGCTCCTGGATGCTGGCCGTCCCCCTGGCCTGGCTGGTCGTCATCGTGGTGGCCGACGTACTGGCTCCCCCGCACATCCACCTCGGTCCGCTGCTGGTGGCGGCCCCCGCGATCACGGCGTCCTTCGCGGGGGCGTGGGCCACGGGGTTCGTGGCGGTGCTGGCGGTGGCGGCGCAGACGCTCATCGCGGTGCTGCGGGACAAGAGGGAGTTGTTCTCCTCCAACCACGAGGCGCAGATCGCGGCGCTCGTCGTCGTGGGCATCTCGCTGGTCTGGTACTGCGTCCTGCGGGAGCGCCGCTCCCGCGAACTCTCCCGCGTACGGCATGTGTCGGAGTCCGCGCAGCGGCTCACGCTGCGCCCCCTGCCGCAGCAGATCGGGCCGCTGCGGGTCGCCTCCCTCTATCTCTCCGCCGACGCCGACGCGCAGATCGGCGGTGACGTGTACGGGGCCACGCGCACCCGCGACAGCACCCGGCTGATGATCGGCGACGTACGCGGCAAGGGCATCTCCGCCGCTGGAGACGCCGCCCTCGCCCTCGGCGTCTTCCGCGCCACCGCGGCCGTCGGACGGGAGACGGACCTGGCCGAGACGGCGGCGCTCCTCGACGACAGCGTCGGCTGGAACCTCGGCGACCCGCTGGCGGAGGAGCAGGCGCAGGAGATCTTCATCACCGCGTCCCTGCTCGACATCCCGGACGGTGAGCGGGCCGCGGCGTCCCTGATCGTCTGCGGCCATCCGCCTCCGCTGCTGCTGCGCGGTGGACGGGTCACGGCGCTGGAGCCGCACAAGCCCGCCCCTCCGCTGGGCCTGGGCAAGACCGGTCCGGCCGGTTACCACGTGGACGCCTTCGAACTGGCGGCGGGCGACGTCCTGGTGCTCTACACCGACGGCATCACCGAGGCGCGGGACGCCGCCGGGCGCTTCTATCCGCTGACGGACCGGATCTCCGGCTGGGCGGACTCCGCACCGCAGACGCTGATCGAACGGCTCAGGGACGATGTGCGCACCCACGTCGGAGGGCGGCTCGGCGACGACGCCGCGCTGATCGCGCTCCAGCGGGAGCCGTGGTGAGGACGGAACGACCACGACGGCTCCCGGAGGGCAGGTCCCGGGGCCGGATCCAGGTCAGGCGCCGTCCAGCTCCACCGTCGCCTGCACCGGGAAGTGGTCGCTGGGGTAACGGCCCTCGTACGTCGCGGTGTTGATGCGGGCCGAGAGCGTACGGAACCCGGCGGAGGTGAGGATCCAGTCGATGCGCCCGCCCCGCGCGTCCATGCCCGCGTAGTCGTGCCAGGTGTGGTGGTCCTCGCCGCGGTGCTCCGCCGGGGCCGCGGCGAAGGTGTCGGTCAGCCCGCCGCCGGTCAGCAGCGTCTCGTACACACCGCCCTCGGCGGAGACCGCGGGCACGTTGAAGTCGCCCGTGACCAGGCACGGCAGCCCGGATTCGAAGGGCGGCAGCGGACTCTGCGGGCCGCGCATCTGCTCCACGAGCAGCCGGGCCCCCGCGAGCCGGGCCTTGGTGCTGACGTTGTCGAGGTGGGTGTTGAGCACGTAGAACTCCCGGGCGCCCGACGGTCCCTCGGACCGCTCGCGCAGACGCAGCCACGTGACCATGCGGGGTGAGCCGGCGCCGGGCCACTTCTGCCCGACGGCGTGCGGGTCCGGGGCGATCCAGAAGTGCTCGTACTCGACGGGCTCCAGACGTCCCGCGTCGTAGAAGACGGCCATGAACTCGCCGCGGCTGCCGCCGTCCCGGCCCATGCCGATCCAGTCGTAGCGCTTGTCCGGCTGCTGGATGTCCTCGTGGATCTCCCGCAGTTGACGGTGCAGGCCCTCCTGGGTGCCGATCACGTCGGGCGCCTCCTGGCGCAGCAGCGCGGCCACGGCGGGGCGGCGCAGGCTCCAGGAGTGCGGGGCGGCCGGATCGTAGTCGGCGAAGCGGAGGTTGAACGTCATCACGCGTAGCTCCATGCCACATCCGTACCACCGGGGGCCGCGGCCCGTGCCGCCCTCGGACGGAGTGATGACACTGCTACCGCAGGAGGGCCGGGGCCGTGCACCGGCGGACGCGGGAGGACTCCGCCGGGTCCCTGCGGGACAAAGCGGCGATCCCGGCAGTTTTCCGCGGCGAAGACTGCCGGGAGCTGGAAGTGTGACGGGCCTGGGCGGCGGGAGATCATGCGGTGCGGCCGGCCCCGTACCCGGGCTCGCCGTGAACGCATCCGGAGGCCCCGATGGCACGTCAACGACCGCCCGCGCGCCGCGAAAGGCCGCCCGCGCGGCCCTGTCCGTACCCGGATCTGCTCTGGGTGGACGCGGCGGACTACGCGGAGGGCGCCGACCGTGACGGCGCCGCCGGCGGCGCCG
>NZ_LJGW01000616.1 GCF_001751255.1 Streptomyces nanshensis
CCGCCGCGGCGAGCGCCTTGGCGATCGTCGTCCCGAGCCCGTCCACCGCCGCCTCGACGCCGACCGCGGGCGGCCGGAAGCCGCCGCCGCGCGCCCGTCCGAGCACGGCGCCGCCGATGTCGACCACCGCGACGTCGGTCTTGGTGTTGCCCGCGTCGATCGCGAGACAGGCCGACGTCGTCAAGCCCACGCCAGATGCTCCCGGTTGTGGGCCAGCAGCCGGTCGGTCAGCCCGTCGGCGAGGTCGTACTGCCCGATCAGCGGGTGCGCCAGCAGCGCCTTGAAGACGCGTTCGCGGCCGCCGTGCAGCGCCGCGTCCAGCGCCAGGTCCTCGTACGCGGAGACATGGGTGATCAGCCCGGCCTGCAACGGGTCCACGGCGGGCGCGGCCAGCGGTACGAGGCCCTGCGGGCCGACCTCCGCGGGTGCCTCGATCACGGCGTCGTCGGGGAGGAAGGGCAGCGTGCCGTCGTTGCGCAGATTGACGACCTGGACGTTCGGGGCGCCGCCGGTACGGCCCTCGCCCAGCGCCCGTCCAGCGGAGGGCTCGTCGGCGTCCGCCGTGCCCAGGAGCGCCGCGGCCAGCGCCACCGCCGCCTCCGAGTAGTAGGCGCCGCCGCGCCTGCCCAGCAGCGCGGGCTTCTCCTGGAGCGCGGGATCGCCGTACATCTCCAGCAACTCCCGTTCCATGGCCGCGACTTCCTCCGCCCGCGAGGGCTTGGTGTGCAGCTCCCGCACGGTCTCGTCGTGTGCGTAGTAGTAGCGCAGGTAGTACGAGGGGAAGACGCCGAGGGTCTCCAACACCTGCCGCGGCATACGCAGTTCGAGCGCGAAGCCGTCCGCGTGCTCCTCCAGCAGCCGCGGCAGCACGTCCACACCGCCCGGCCCTCCCAGCCGTACGCCCAGCTCCCACGTGAGGTGGTTGAGCCCCACATGGTCGAGGTGGATCTCGGCGGGCGCGACGTCCAGCAGCTTCGCGAACTTGCGCTGGAGCGTGATCGCCATGTTGCACAGCCCGACGGCCTTGTGCCCGGCCCGCAGCAGGGCGCGCGTGACGATCCCCACGGGGTTGGTGAAGTCGATGATCCAGGCGTCCGGGTTGGTGCGGCGTACCCGTTCGGCGATGTCGAGGACGACCGGCACGGTGCGCAGCGCCTTCGCCAGCCCGCCCGCGCCCGTGGTCTCCTGCCCGACGCAGTCGCACTCCAGCGGCCAGGTCTCGTCCCGCTGCCGTGCCGCCTGGCCGCCGACGCGGAGCTGGAGCAGTACGGCGTCGGCGCCCTCGATTCCGGCGTCGAGATCCGAGGTGGCGGTGACGGTCGCCTCGTGGCCCTGCTTGGCGAAGATGCGCCGCGCGAGGCCGGCCACCAGCTCCAGCCGGTCCTCCGCCGGGTCGATCAGCACCAGCTCGCGGACGGGGAGGGTGTCCCTCAACCGCGCGAAGCCGTCGATGAGTTCGGGGGTGTAGGTGGAGCCGCCACCGACAACTGCGAGTCTCATGTGGTCCGTCCCGTTCCTTCCGCTTCAGCGCGAGGTGTCGAACACTTCGTCCCGTGTGGTGGCCAGGGCGCTCTCCAGAGCGCCGTGCAGCACCGGCTCGCCGGTGACCGTGCCCAGCCTCAACGCCGGTTCGGGCACGGCCAGTTCGCGCAGCTCCGCCTGTACGAGGCGGCGCAGCCGCTCGCCGCCCGCCATGAGGACGCCGCCGGAGAGCACGATGAGCTGCGGGTCGAGCACGGCGACCATGGAGGCCAGGCCGACCGCCGTACCGGTGGCCAGACGGCTCAACAGGGCGTCGTACGCGGCGTCGTGGGGCCGTACGCCCCCTCCGCTCTCGCCGCTTTCGTCCTCGTCGCCGCCGTCGTCCGCTCCGCCGACGGCCGCGACCGCGCGCGCCACGAGGTCCGCGGCGTTCGTCTGCACGTCGGCCTCCGGGTCGGCGGCCAGGCCCAGTTCGTGCGCCCAGCGCAGCACCGCGCCCGCGCCCGCGAGCGCCTGGAAGCCGCCGCTGTTGCGCTCCGCCGGATCCCGTACGAGGGGTGTGCCGGGCACCGGCAGGAAGCCGACCTCGCCCGCGCCGCCCGTACGTCCACGGTGCAGCCGTCCGCCGATCACGAGCGCGGCGCCGATGCCCTGTTCGTTCCACAGCAGGACGAAGTCCTCGCGGTCCTCGGCGGCGCCACGCCGCTGCTCGGCGACGGCGACGAGGTTCACGTCGTTGTCGTACTCGACGGGCATCGGCAGCGCGGCGGCCATCTCCTCCAGCAGCGTGGGGGAGTGCCAGCCGGGCAGATGCGAGGCGTAACGCAGCCGTCCGGTGCTCGGGTCGAACGCGCCGGGGGTGCCGACGACCATGCGGTGCAGGGCGGAGACGTCCACGCCGGCGGCCTCGGCGGCGCCCTCGACGGCCCGTACGACCAGCTCGGTGGCCGGTGGCCTCGGACGCCCCTGTGGGCCCGCGGGCGTGGGGAGTTCGAAGCGTCCGGCGACGCGGCCCGTGACGTCCGCGACGCCGGCGAGGACGCGGGCGGTGGTGACGTCCACACCGGCGACGTGTGCGGCGTCCCCGTTGACGGCGTAGAGCTGTGCGTTGGGACCGGGGCGGCCCGCGCTGCGCCCGGTGACGCGGACCAGGCCCGCCTGTTCCAGCCGGGCCAGCAACTGCGAGGCGGTCGGCTTGGACAGGCCCGTCAGTTCACCGATCCGCCCGCGGGAGAGCGGGCCTTCGGCGAGCATGAGGTCGAGGGCGGCACGGTCGTTCATCGCCCGCAGCACGCGGGGCGTCCCCGGTGTCGTACCGGCCATCTGTGCCCTGCCTCCGGCCTCGGGGCCGCCCACTGTTAGGAAGCCTTCCAATTGTGGGACGGTATGGCCCGGGGCTCGGCGGCGTCAATGGGAGCGGGGGAGCCGCCGGAGCGGCAGGGACGTCAACCCTCCCATGGCGCGGGCTACTTGGGCGTCTTCTGGAGGGGGACGGCGGAGTTGTCCGTACGGCCGGGAGCACCGGCGCCCGCGGCGTTCGCCGCCG
>NZ_LJGW01000620.1 GCF_001751255.1 Streptomyces nanshensis
GCCTGCGACGGGTGAGCAGCGCCCGTACGGCAGACGGCGGCGCACAACGGGCCCGTACGCGGGCGCGGCCGCTGCCCCCGGTACGGGGTACCTGCCCCGGGCTGCGCCGACGGACAGCATGCGAAGAGGGGGCACGGCGTGAGCCAGAGCGTGAAACGGGCCGCGAGAGCGGTCGCCGACAACCCGGAGCTGCGGGAGGCGGCCGAGGGTGAACTGCGCCGCCGCGGCGGCGAGTCGCAGAAGCAGCGGCCGAAGGGCGGCCGGGACGGCGGCGCCTCCGGCGCTCCGCGCGACGACAGCCTCGACCCGGACGACTTCCCCGCCGCCCGCGAACAGGGCGGCGGCATCGACACGGTGATGACGCAGCAGACCGTGGCCATGGACGAGGCGCGGGAGGTGCTCAACCGCAGCGAGCAGCGCCGCGAGGACGGCCGGAAGGTGCACGCCATCTGCCCGATGGCGCTGCCCCGCGGCCGCTCGTTCGTGAGCATGCTGCCCGTGTTGCTGCTGCTCGTCCTCGGCGCCGTCGGCAGCGCCGTCGTGAGCGCGGCGGGCGGCGAGGTGTTCACCCACCCCGTCTTCGGCGTCCACTACTGGGTGCTGTCCATCGCCGCCGTCGGCTTCGTGTGGTGGCGGCAGGGCATGGTGATGGTCCCGGACGGCTGCCAGGCGCTGATCACGCGCTTCGGAAAGCTGGAGGACGTCGTCGGCCCCGGCCGGGTCATCCTGCTCAACCCGTGGAAGCGGGTCTCGTACATCGTCAACACCACGCGGGAGTACCCGTTCAACGCGCCCGTGCGCGAGGCCCCCACGAAGGGCGGCGTGAAGGCGTCCATCGATCTGTTCATCCAGTTCCGCATCAGCGACCCGGTGGAGTTCGTCTACACCCTCGGCGCCGTACGGGGCTTCGAGGAGAAGCTGAGCAACGCCGTCAGCGAGACCATCCGCAGCCTCATCTACGAGCAGGAGGCCGCCGGGATCTACGACATGGTCGGCGAGGACACCGGGCGGCTGCTCGAAGCGCTCAACCAGCAGTTCCGTCCGGCCGTCGAGCTGACCAACGCCAACATCACCCACGCCGAACCGGCCGACCGCGGCTACCGGATGGACCTGGCGTCCCCGGAGATGGTGCGCGTCGCCAAGGACGCCTACACCCACGAGTACTCGCTCACGCTGCGCAAGGAGCAGGACGAGGGCGACCTGACGAAGGAGCTGGCCTCCCGCCAGGAGACCCTCTCCGCGATCATGGCGGACATCGCGCAGTACCAGGCGCAGATGGACACCGCCGTCGAGCGGGAGACCAACCGCGCCGAGGCCACCGCCCGGCAGCGCTACGTACAGGCCGAGTCGGAGGCGAAGGCCAACGCCGCGCTGCTGGAGGCGCAGGCGCTGGACATCCGGGCGGTCACGGCCGCCGAGGCGCCGGAGATCCTTCAGTACCGCTACCAGCAGCAGGTGCTGGACACCCTGGAGCAGATCGCGGACCACCTGCCGCGGCTGCTGCGCGTGGGCGGCGCCACGGGAGCCGACGGAGGCGGCGTCGGCGTCGACTTCCTCGCGCTGGCACGGGAGTTGGTCGGCGAGCAGGGCACCGAGCTGTTCTCCGAGGAGGACATGGCCGCCGTGCGCGCACGGCTGGAGGAGGTCTCCGAGCGCATCCGCTCCCGCGAGACGGAGATCGACGCGCTGCTGGAGACGGAGCGTCCCACGGTGCCGGCGGCAGCCGAGGCACTCGACGACGCCGACGAATCGGCGACCCCGCACGCCACGGCCGCAACCACCGAGGAGGCAGCGGAATGAGCGCCACACGCAACCGCAGGTCGGTCATCTCCGAAGAGGTCGCGCCCTGGAGCGAGATCCGCACTCTGCTGCGCGGCGGTGAGACGGACAAGCTGATCCCCGTCATCATCCCCCGGCACACCCGACGGCTCTGGTGGCTGCTGCTGATCTGGCTGGGGGTGTTCCTGCTGCTGACCGGCCTGATGTTCTCGCTCCGGCAGACCGGCGAGGGCGGCGCCGGCGACATCGCCTACGGCACGCTCGCCACCCTCGCCTACGGCGGCGGCGTCCTGTTCACCCTGGCCGGACTGCTGTGGTGGTGGCGCTCGTCCATCGCCGAGATCGAGCAGGGCACCGCCGGCGTCCTCACCCGCTACGGCGCCGTCACCCGCACCCTCGACCCCGGGCGGCACTATCTGTGGCACCCCTGGTCGCGGGTGGACTTCGTCGTCGACACCGCCACCGAGATCCCGTACTCGGCACCGGTGATGGCCTGCCCCACCCGGGAGAACGTGCCGCTGCGCTCGATCGAGTTCTTCCTGAAGTTCCGCATCACCGACGCGGTGCTGTTCGTCCGCACCATCGGCGCGGGCAACTTCGATCTGGTGCTCTCGCAGGCCGTGCAGGACGCCATCCGCCAGCGCGCCCGGCTCGTACAGACGGAGCGCGCGTACGACCTGCGCGGCTCCGACGTCGCCGACATGCAGGAGCTGCTCAACCGGCAGCTCTCGCGCTACGGGGTGCGCATCACCGGCTCCAACATCCCGGACGTCCAGCTTCCGGCCCAGTACCAGCAGCACTTGGCCACGCGGGAGCGGGTCGCCAAGGAGCGCACCGCGTACGAGCAGGAGTGGGGTCTGACCCGCAAGCGGCGCATCGACAGCCTCCAGATGGACATCGAGCGTGCGAAGAAGGTCCGCGACGCCCGCATCGTCGAGGTGAAGGCCGCGCTCAACAAGGCGCGTGAGGACGTCGCCCAGCTCCTGGAGGAGCAGGAGACCAACGCGCAGAAGGTCCGCTTCGAGATCGAGACCCGCGGACGCAGCGGTCTGATCGCCGCCGAGAACGAGGCACGCGCGCAGCGCCGCCTCGCGCAGGCCTACCGGGACAACCCGGCGGTCCTCCAGTACGAACTGGCCCGCAGGCGGCTGGAGGTGGGCGCGATCCTCGCCGGGCGCGCCCCGCAGCCGGTCGTCGTGCGGACGGACGGTCAGGGCTCCGGCGACGGCTCGGCCCTCACGACGCTGCTCACGGCGCAGCTTCTGCCGAAGGTCGGCGGCGGCCAGAACGGCGCCGCCGCGCTGGCGCCCCTGGCGGGGCAGGCCCGCAAGGGAGACCGCGAGGACTGACGGATCCGAGGTGCGCGCGTGCGGCCGTAGGCGCCGCGTCACGGGAGCCGGACGGCTGCGGCCCCTGCCCAACTGGGCGGGGGCC
>NZ_LJGW01000608.1 GCF_001751255.1 Streptomyces nanshensis
CGGGCGGGCGTACGTCGCGTCGCCGCGGCTCAGGCGCGGGCCCCGGCCGGGCCCAGCCCCGCCACCGCCAGCCGGAACAGCCGCTCCGCCTGAGCGGCCGGTTCGGGGTGGTGCTCGGTGGCCAGGGCGATGCCGACGATCAGCGTGATGAGATCCGCGACGGTCACATCCGGCCTCAACACCCCGTCGTCCGCGGCGCGTCGGAGCAGCGGTCCGCCCGCCTCCTCCAGCGCCGCCGCGCAGGAGTTCCCGTGCACCGGGTCGGCACCGGCGTCGTCGTAGGAGAGTGCGGCGGCCAGTCCGCGAGCGGAGACGCAGTAGGCGACGACCTCGTCCAACCACTCCAGCAGGGCGTCCCCGCTGCTTTTCGCGCTGGCCGGCTCGCCGGTCAACTCGTGGGCGCGTGCGGCCAGCGCCTCGATCCGCTTCCGTGAGACCGCCTCCAGCAGCGCGCGGCGGCTGGGGAAGTGCCGCCGTACGGTCCCAGAACCGACGCCCGCGGTACGGGCGATGTGCTCCAGCGAGGCGCCGGCGCCCTGAGCGGCGACCTCCTCCTCGGCGACGGCGAGGATGCGCGCGTAGTTGCGACGGGCGTCCGCGCGCTTGCTGCCGGGCATCGCGTCACCTCCGGCTTGTTAAGTGGCGGGCCCCGCCGTATCTTAGCGGAGAAGAAACGGCGGGCCCCGCCGTTTCTCTTCGCCCGGCTTCCCGAGGAGCCCCATGTCCACAGACCCCGCAGACACCGCGCCCGTTCTGGTCACCGGCGCCACCGGCCGCCAGGGCGGTGCCACCGCCCGTGCCCTGCTCGCGACGGGCGTTCCCGTACGGGCCCTCGTACGCGACCCCGACACCGCCCGCGCCAAGGACGTCGAGGCGCTCGGCGCCGAAGTCGTCACCGGCGATCTCCACGACCGTCCCTCCGTGATCCGCGCCGCCGAGGGCGCGCGTGGCGTCTTCTCCGTGCAGATGCCCGCCCTCACCGCGGAGGGCTTCGACTTCGACGGTGAGGTCGCCCAGGGCGTCAACCTCGTCGAGGGCGCGAAGGCCGCCGGCGTACGGCAGTTCGTGCACACCTCGGTGACCGGCGCCGGAGCGCACACCGAGGCTCCCGGCTGGGCACCGGGCCGGTGGGCCGTGGAACCCTCGCTGAACGCCAAGAGCGCGGTCCAGGACCGCGTCCGCGTGGCGGACTTCCCGCACTGGACGCTGCTGAAGCCGGGCTTCTTCATGGAGAACTTCCTGCCGTCCATGGCGTTCCTCTTCCCGCGAGGCATCGAAGGCGGACTGGTGAGCGTCCTGCGCCCCGGGACCCGGCTGTCCCTCGTCGCGGTGCACGACATCGGCGCGGCCGCCGCCGCGGCCTTCGCCGCACCGGACCGATTCACCGGAATCGAGCTGGAGTTGGCGAGCGACCATCTGTCGATGACGGAGATCGCCGCGGTCCTCTCCCGCGTCCTGGACACCCCGCTCGCCGCACCGGACATGACCGAGGAGGAGGCCCTCGCCGCGGGCATGCCCCCGATGGGCGCCTCGCACGAGTGGCTGAACGTGGCGGGCCAGCCCGCCCGTCCCCGCGACGCCAGAGCCCTCGGTATCCCGCTGACGGGCTTCGAGGAGTGGGCGCGGGAACATCTGCGGCCCACGGTCTGACGCGTCGGGGCCGGGGGCGTGCTTCGCGCATGTGCCGTCGGCCGCCCGGCGGCCCCGAACGCCAAGTGCCGTTACCGCGCGAGGAGTTCGTCCGTCCACGCCGTGTGCCGCCGCCGCAGTTCCGCCGCCGTGAGGTCTTCGCGGCCCAGATCGCGGTAGTTGGGGACCCAGGACTCGACGCCCCGGTGCGACCGGGCGAGCGTCCACAGGTCCCACAGCCGCGGCTCGACCGGCGGGATGCCGCGGGCCTGTTCGTACGCGGCGAGAAAGACGTCGGCGAGGTCCTCCCCGTACAGCAGGACCAGGTCGAAGCGGCACCAGCCGATGTCGTACCCGGCCGGTCCGCGGCAGGCGCCCTCCCAGTCGACGACTCCGCTCAGGACGCCGCCGTCCCAGACCACGTTCCCCGACTAGGTAGTCGCCGTGCGTCAGCACCGGCGGCGCGGTGCGGATCGTCTCGTCCCATGCCTCCTCGACGAGCGGTGCGGCCGGACCGGACAGCCGGCCCCGCCCTCCCCGGCGTTCGAAGACGGTCTCAAGGCCGGTGGCGACGTCCGGTACGCGGGAGTGGATTCGGGCGAGGGCGTGCCCGAGCTGCCGGGCCCAGGGGAGCGGGTCGTCCGGGAGGATGTCCGCGGCGCCGGGCATGCGGCTGATCAGCACCCACGAGGTGCCGTCGCCCTCGCCGTCACCGTCGGCCTCGGGGCTGCGCGCGAGCAGCCGCGGCGCCAGGCCGTCCAGCGTGCCGATCGCGGTGAGCGCCCGTTCCTCGTTGTCGGCCGCGGGGTCGTCGGCGGGGAAGGCGCGCAGGATCATCTCGCGCCGTGGACCGCTCGTCCGTATGAGAAAGGTCGCGGCATGGGAGCCGCCGGCCAGCGGCCGTACGCAGTCGAGGACGGCCGACGGCCCGGCCAGCGTGGTCGCCGTGGTGAGCGCGGCGGTCGGCGGGGTGGGCATCGCGGGGGCCTCTCCTGTTCTGTCCTGCACTGTCCTCGGGCCGTGCGGTGCGGAGTTGGTGCGGTGCGGTCGGTACGGTGCGGTGCCCGACCGGGGGGCGCGGCGGCGACGATACGGCCCGGCGGCGCGGTGCGCGCCCGAATAAACGCCCGCCCGTGGCCGCCGGGTGGCGCCGTTCCGCAGGCGGCCGTCGACTGGGGAGAGGCGCCCCGGCACACGGCCCGCGGGAGCCGGGCTCTCTCGGGAGGCTTCCATGACCACGCGCTCCGACGGGTTCGACCCCACCCGGGTCGCGCACCTCGGCGGCCGGTTCGCGCCGGTCGGCGAGGAGGTGGACGAGACCGGGCTGCGCGTGGAGGGCGAACTGCCGCCCGAACTGGACGGGGTGTATCTCCGCAACGGCCCCAACCCCCGCTTCACACCGATCGGTTCGTATCTGTATCCGATCGACGGTGACGGGATGCTGCACAGCGTCCGGCTGAGCGAGGGCGGCGCCCGCTACCGCAACCGCTTCGTCCGCACCCCCGCTTTGCGCGCGGAGGAGGCCGCCGGGCCCGGTCCGCGTCCCGCTGGGACTGCACAGGACGTGGCTCCCGACGCAGGAGTGACGCGGCGCGGCCAGGCCGGTGCCGACGGGCCGCGCACCGCGGCCTCCCGCGCACCGCGGC
>NZ_LJGW01000611.1 GCF_001751255.1 Streptomyces nanshensis
CGCTCCGGCACGAGCGGCACAGGCGGCACGGCGGCCGCGGGCGCCAACACCGGTGCGAGCGGCGGCGGTTCGCGGCCGCTCATCGCCGTCGCGGGCGGCCCCGCCTTCACCTTCGCCTACGCCGAGCACGCCGAACTGCTGCGCGCCGCGGGCGCGGAGACCGTCAGCTTCGATCCGCTGCGCGACGAGACTCTGCCGGAGGGCACGCGCGGTCTCGTCATCGGCGGCGGCTTCCCCGAGGTGTACGGGCCGCAGCTCGCGGAGAACAGGAGACTGCGCTCAGTCGTACGCGAACTCGTCGCCGCCGGGGGCCCGGTGGCCGCCGAGTGCGGCGGACTGCTGTATCTGTGCCGCGAACTGGACGGTGCGCGGATGTGCGGTGTGCTGGACGGCACGGCCCGGATGACGGAGCAGCTCACGCTCGGCTACCGCGAGGCCGTCGCCGTCGGGGACAGCGTCCTCGCTCCGGCCGGACTGCGGGTGCGCGGGCACGAGTTCCACCGCACCGCGCTCTCGCCGGGCGCGGGCGACGAGCCCGCGTGGGGCCTCGTACGGCCGGAACGCCGCCGGGAGGGCTTCGTGGGCGGTCCGTACGGCAACGTCCACGCCTCGTATCTCCATGTGCACTGGGCCGCCGCGCCGTCGATGGCCCGCAGACTCGTCGAGGGGTGCCGGACGTGCCCGCGCTGAGCGGCGCCGGGGCGGAGGCCGTGGGCCGGTACTCGGCCGGTGAGACGGTGTGCGTCGTCCTCCCAGGCGGTGAACTCCCCGATGCGGCAGGGCAGTTGCGGGATGGCGGCGGACTCCCTGGCCCGTCCGCCCGGTCCGACGGCCCCGACCGGTCCGAGCTGCCCGGCTGGTGTGTCGAGGGCGACGTGGCGTGCGTCGCGCGGGCGCTCCTCGACGGGCTGCCCGTGGAGTTGCGCGGCCCCGCGGCATGGCTCCCGCAGGCGTCCTCCCGTCTCGGGGCCGCCGCGAGCGGGCCCCGTACGACGCTGTGGGTCACGGACGAGATCCTCGCGCTCGGCCCCGGCGAGGCGGTGCTGCGTCCGCCGTCCCTGTCGGTCGGCATCGGTGCGGGACGGGGCGTCTCCGGCGCCGACGTCGTCGGGCTCGTCGAGCGGTCACTCGCCGGGGCGGGGCTCTCGGTGCGCTGTGTCGCGGAGTTGGCGACCGTGGACGCCAAGGCGGGCGAGCCCGGTCTGCTCGCCGCCGCGGACCGGCTCAAGCTGCCGCTGCGCAGCTACCCCGCACATGTCCTCGCCGCCGTCGAGGTCCCGAACCCCTCGGACGTCACACGCGCGGCGACCGGCACACCGTCCGTCGCGGAGGCCGCCGCGGTGACCGCCGCGGGCGACGGCGCACGGCTCGTCGTCCCGAAGGCCAAGTCCCGTGCCGGGGACGGCACTTCGGCCATGGCGACGGCCGCGGTCGCCCGCGTACGTGCGCACCGGGGGCGGATGCCGGAAGACCCCGCCCGGTACGCGTCCCTCCTGCGGCGGATCCTGGAAGGGCCACGCGCCGGCGCGGCGTACGGAAACGGCGCCCGGCACGGAGACGGCGATGCGTACGCCGGATGAACCGGGCAGCGGTCCCGCCCCCGAACCCGACCCGGAGTCCGTCCCCGAGTGCGGTCACGAATACGGCCTGCGGCACCACGGCGACGCCGAAGTACGGGACGACGGACGGAAGTTGACGGACCTCGCGGTCAACGTCCGTACGGGCACTCCCCCGTCATGGCTCAAGCGGCGCCTCGCGGACTCCCTCGACGGGCTCGCCGCCTACCCGGACCCGCGTGCCGCCCGCTGCGCCGTCGCCGTCCGGCACGGCCTCGCCGAGGAGCGGGTGCTGCTGACGGCGGGCGCGGCCGAGGCGTTCGTGCTGCTGGCCCGTGCGCTGCGTCCGCGCCGTCCGGTCGTCGTGCATCCGCAGTTCACCGAGCCCGAGGCAGCGCTGCGGGACGCGGGGCACGACGTGGAACGCGTACTGCTCGCGGCGTCCGGCGGTTTCCGGCTCGGCATCGCGGACGTGCCCGCCGACGCGGATCTCGTCGTCGTCGGCAATCCGACCAACCCGACCTCCGTGCTGCACCCCGCGCGCACGCTCGCCGCCCTCGCGCGCGAGGGACGCACCCTGGTGGTGGACGAGGCGTTCATCGACGCGGTGCCGGGCGAACAGGAGTCCCTCGCACCGTGGTTGGCGGAAGGCGAGGACACGGAGGCGCCGCTGCCCGGACGGGTCGTCGTGCTGCGCAGCCTCACCAAGACCTGGGGTCTGGCGGGTCTGCGCATCGGATATGTGCTCTCCGACCCCGCCACGGTCGCCGCGCTCGCCCGGCAGCAGCCGCTGTGGCCGGTGTCGGCGCCCGCCCTGACGGCGGCCGAGGCGTGCTGCGCGCCGCACGCCCTCGCCGAGGCCGAGGACGCGGCACGGCGCACCGCCCGCGACCGGGACCATCTGCTGGCGCGGCTGGGCGAGTTCGCCTCCGCGGGGCTGAGTGTCGAGGGCTCACCGCGCGCCCCGTTCGTCCTGGTACGCCATCCACGGGCCGCCGAACTGCGCGAGGGGCTGCGGTCGTCGGGGTTCGCGGTGCGGCGCGGCGACACCTTCCCGGGGCTGGGCCCGCAGTGGCTGCGGATCGCCGTACGGGACGCCGAGTGCACCGACCGGTTCGCGGACGCGCTCGGCGAACTGCTCACCGAACGCCGCTGAGCGCCGGGCGATTCGGGTCAGGCGGCGTCGCTCCGGCCCGCGCCGCCCCCGTCGTCTCCGTCGTCTCCGTCGTCTCCGCCGCGCGTACCGCCCGAACCGCCCGCACCGCGTCCGCCGTTCGCGCCGTCGCCACCGTCCGCCGCGTCCGCCCCCTCGCCCGTCCCGACCGTCCCGACGATTCCGCGTGCGACTCCGAGCCGTACGACGTCCTGGGGACGCAGCATCAGATCGTCGGCGGTGGCGGCCGCCTGGGCCGCGGGCCGTTTGAGGATGGCGGCGGCCGACTCCGGTGCGATCACGGAGAAGTAGCTGTCCGGCGTGACCCACAGCCTGCCCGGGGCGGCCAGTGCCAGCGCCCCGCCGGAGCCGCCCTCGCCGATCAGCAGCGACGTCACGGGCACGGTGGCCTCCGCGACGGCGGCGAAGACGTCGGCGATCGCCGGGCCCGCCCCGTCGCTCTCGGCCGCCGCGTCGTTGGCCGCGCCCGGGGTGTCGATGAGGGTGAGCACGGGGATGCCGAGCCGGTCGGCGGTACGGATCAGCCGGGCCGCCGTGCGGAACCCGGCCG
>NZ_LJGW01000625.1 GCF_001751255.1 Streptomyces nanshensis
CTTCCGTGGTGAAGATCCGCCGGAAGTCGTGCGGTTGGAACTCCAGAGGCTGCCCTGCTGAATCGGTGAGTCCCGTGGCCTTCAGGACCTCGTTGAGGGCCTTGCGGATGGAGTTGGAGGAGACGGCCCGCCGCTGACCACCGCTGATCCACTGGAAGAGCAGGGGGACGGGCGGGTGCCAGATCTTCTCCAGGCCGTCATAGAAGGGGATCAACGGGATGGCCCCGTTGGGCCCTCGGACCCGGCTGACGATCGCGCTGAGGACGTCGGCGAGTTCAGGGCTGACGACCAGGAGCCGTTCCTCGTCCGTCTTGGAAGGCGCGATCTGCAAGAGCGGGATGAGTTCGCCCGTGGTCGGCAGCGTGTATTGGGTGATGCTGTGGTGGCTGGTCTCCAGCATCTCTTCGATCCGTACTCCGGTGTGCCGGAGGAATTCGATCGCGGCCCAGGCCCAGAACGCGCGGTGTTCGGCCTGGCCGAAGTGGTGCCGGCGTCCCGATTCGTCATAAGCGCAGGAGGAGCCGTGGCTCTCCAGCCGGTTCGGCCTGTTGGCCTTGGTGAACGTCTCGCCGAGGACGGTGAAGGACTGTCCGCCGGGTGCGGCCCGGATGGCCTCCAGCCGGGTCCGGGCCTCTTGGAGGCGCTTTTCCGCGGCGCTGACCAGGGCGGGCAGCACCGGGAGCCGTTCACGGGTGCGCTGGTCCATCCTGGCTTTGCGGCGCGAGTTGAGCTTCTTGTAGGTGATCTCGTTGGAGCTGACGGGGCTCGGGACCGCCCAGGGACCCCAACGGGCCGGGTCTTCCAGGGCCCATTCGGCGATGTCGAGGTAGAACGCGCGGACATAGCCCAGGCTGGAGGCATAGCTGGCCCGCGGAGTGGTGACCGCGGTCGTGGTGCCGTCCGGCATGCGGCGGTGGGTGACCTTCACCCGTAGCCTCTCCTTCCAGGCGGCTGCGACCTCGCGGTCCAGGTGCAGGGAGGTGATCCCCGGGTTGTGGTCCTCCAGGTTCTTCCAGAAGTGCAGCGCCAGGACACGGGCGAGGTCCTCGAAACTGGCGTAGTCCAGGGCCGGTTGGCGCTCGGTGAGGTAATCGACGATGAGATCGCGGACCGGCTGGTATTCGAGCTGGTAGCGGTCGACGAGCTGGGCAGGAGTGAGCTGTCCCGAGTAGAGGGTGAGCGCTCGCAGCGTGGTGGGTGCGTCCGGTGGGAACTGCCCGATGTCCTTGAGCAGGGAGTAGAACAGGGACCGGCTGTCGCCGTAGCGGCCCAGGTTCGCGACCTCGGTGTGTCGCAGTTCGATGCAGTCGCCGACAGTGATGTCGCCGACGCCGCCGCCCTTGGCAAGCATGATCATCGCGAGCTGTGTGCGGGCGGTGTGGCCCATCCGCGAAGCCAGCAGAACTGGGTCGGTGGCCTCCTCCAGGCGGGCGAAGCCTTCCGGGTCGCGGTGTTCGACCACGGCAACCCGCCAGTTCCGCGTGCGGACCACTCGCAGCAGAAACTCCAGGTCGAAGCGGATGACGTCCGCGAAGGCCAGGCAGAGGATCCCGCTTCGCAGGCCCTCTTCCCGGGGCTTTTCCCCGCGTTCGGCCAGCCAGGCCATTACCGGCTCGATCCACTGGAAGCCGAGGGAGTTTCCCGGGCTGGCCTGCCAGCGCTCCTGCCAGGTCGTTCCGGGGAAGGTCTCCAGCCATTCCAGGATCTTGCAGACGCCGTAGCGACGGGCGTCGTGCGTCGTCTTCACCCGGGCCCGCAGCGGCGGGCGACTGATCCTGGCGATGACCTCCTCGCGGCTTCTCTCGGTCATCGCCCAGGTCTCGGGCCGTGTGCGGGGCGGGAACTGGGTGAGCATGTTCCTGGCCGCTTGGCCCTCGAACCGGGAGTGTCCCGACCAGCGCTTGGACGAAGTCGGCGGACTTGTCGTCGTGGCCGTCATCCAAGCCCCCCGAACAGAGTCTTCAGCGAGTCCGGGTTATAGCCCGGGCTCGGCGGCGGGCTGGCCGGTTCGGCCGTGCGCTCGGCCTGGCGTCGGTGGTGAGCCAGGGCGCTGGCGATGACATCGCCCGTGGTCGCTTTGGTGTAGATCTGCGTCGTACTCAGTTGTGCATGGCCCAGCACCCACTGAACGTCCGTCAGGGGCATCTGTGGGTCGCGGGCCATCCGATAGGCAGCCGTGTGCCGTAGATCGTGAAGCGTCCAGTTCGCTCCCAGCAGGCCGTTCGCACGATTCAGCATCGCCCGGGCCGCGTGGTAGTTCAACGGCCGCCAGGGCCGCCGCAGTGTCCACCACAACGGCATGTCCCGTCCCCTCGGGACCCCCAGGCGCCAGGCTTCCTCCTGATAGAGCCGCAGCCAGACGAAGGCATCGGTCGAGCAGGGAAGCTGCTGGTATTCGCCGGTTCCCTTACGGAACACCCCGAGCAGTTGGTCACCGGGCAGAGCATCACGGTTCCGACTAGTGAGCAGTTCCTCGGCGCGGGAGGCGTTGGAGACCCAGAAGGCCAGCAGGGCCCGATCGCGGTTGTACTTCAGCGCGGCGAAGAGCGCGTTGAACAGCTCGTCGGGGATCCGCCGCGGAACCTTCTTGGGCACCCTGGGCCGGTAGCGGCCCGTGCGTTCACGCGCGAACGGGTTGAGCGGATTGTGGTGGGCGTTCGCCCGCCCCTTGCGGCGGGAGCGGTCCAGCGGGAACGGGTTGACCAGGGGACCGGTCCCCTCCTCGAGGTGGAAGTCGTAGAAGGCCCGCAGCACCGTCTCGCTGTGCGCACGGGTGGTGGCCGCGAACTTCGGGCCCGGGGAAGTCTTGCCGGTCACCGGGTTCGGTGTGCCTGCCGCGGCCAGCTTCGCTGACCGCGGCTTGGGGACCTCCGCAGCCGGCATCCCCTTGCGCTGGTAGCGCCAGTGCATCCGGACCGGCTTGTCCGCGAGCTGCATCCAGCGGGCGAAGTCCCGGCCCTCCACCCGCGTCGCCCTGTTCCAGGGCACCTCAAGAGCCCACAGGAACCGGTACCAGCGCAGCAGGTCCATGCCGTACGAACGGAGCGTTGTTGCCGGCCTGGATGCGGCCTGGAGCTCAGCGAAGTAGACCTCCACCGGCTCCACCACGGCCCCCGCCGGATCGATCAGCTGATACGGCATGGCCGTGTCAGCTGTCTCGATCAGGCGGCCGATCTCGGGCAGGACAAAGCTCGCCAAGTCCCTTGCGGGAGCGGTCTGATCAACCATGCCGGGAAGCTAGCAAAACCTCAACTGACCTGCGAAAATAGAGAATTTAGTTCAGTCAATACACC
>NZ_LJGW01000617.1 GCF_001751255.1 Streptomyces nanshensis
GAGCCGTCACAGCGGCCGTCGAGCGGCGGTCACAGCGGCCCCTCCGGCGGACGCTGGCGCGGCATGCTGGGCCGCGCACCCGGCGGCGCCGGGAAGCGGCGGACGTTCTGCGCCGCCGCGCAGATCTCCAGCGGACGTTCGGGCGGCGCGAGTGCCTGCCGCGTCGCGGGCGGGAAGCCGGGCCTGAACTCCAGCATCCAGTCGGTGGTTTCGGCCCGTACGACCTCCGAGACGTCCTCGGTGAAGGTGCGCAGCAGGCTCAACCCGCGCTCGGCCGCCTCCCCCGTGCCGCCCTCGGCCGGGCCGAGCATCTCGCGCACGGACAGCGAGGCCCAGTCGTACTGGAGGACCTCCAGCCGGCGCTGGATCGCCTGCGCCGTCGCGACGTCCCGGATCCAGCCCGTCGTCAGTCCGAAGCACCGGTCGGCGCACAGACAGACCACCGCGCCCAGCAGCGCCACATAACCCCACACCGCGTCCCGTACGGACAGCGTGCCGGTCAGCGCCAGCAGCGGCAGCACCGCGGCGACCGTCGCGCCGAGCGCGGCCCCGGTGCGCAGGACGCGCGCCCCGCGCCGCTTCCACGCACGGTCGGACAGATACCAGTCGGCGATGAGCAGCGCGCGCTGCTCCACCCATACGTACAGCTCGTCGAGGCGCTCCCCGGGCTCGCCCCAGTCACCGAGCGGGAACCCCCGTCCCACCGCGGGCCGCATCTCCGGCTTGCTCACCGCCACACCCCACAACACACGCACCACGGACGGGCATTCGGCCACGACCGCTCCGGGCTTCGAAGGGCCCCTTCCTACCTCCGTACGTGGGGGCGCGAGACCACTTCCCGTCTCAACTCCCACGGAATAGTGGACTGATCAGGTATAGGGCAGATTCCGCTCTCACTCGAAAGAGTGCGCCGCGAAGACGCCCGGGGACGACGTCTAGGCTGCTCCCGTGAGGATTCTGGTCATCGGCGGCGGCGCCCGCGAACACGCCCTGTGCCGCTCCTTCTCGCTCGACCCCGAGGTCACCGCGCTGCACTGTGCGCCCGGCAACGCCGGGATCGCCGAGGTGGCCACGCTGCACGCCGTCGACGCGACCGACGGCGCCGCCGTCGCCTCGCTCGCCGAGACCCCGCAGATCGGCGCGGACCTCGTCGTCATCGGCCCGGAGGCGCCGCTCGTCGCCGGGGTCGCCGACGCCGTACGCGAGCGCGGCGTCGCGGTGTTCGGGCCGTCGGCGCAGGCCGCGCGGCTGGAGGGCTCCAAGGCGTTCGCGAAGGACGTGATGGCCGCGGCGGGCGTGCCCACGGCGCGCAGCCATGTGTGCACGACGCCCGAGGAGGCGGACGCGGCGCTGGACGCCTTCGGTCCGCCGTACGTCGTCAAGGACGACGGGCTCGCCGCGGGCAAGGGCGTCGTCGTGACGGACGACGTCGAGGAGGCCCGCGCGCACGCACGGGCCTGCGAACGCGTCGTCATCGAGGAGTTCCTGGACGGACCGGAGGTCTCGCTCTTCGCCGTCACCGACGGCGAGACGGTCGTACCGCTTCAGCCGGCGCAGGACTTCAAGCGCGCGTACGACGGCGACGAGGGCCCCAACACCGGCGGCATGGGCGCCTATTCGCCGCTGCCGTGGGCGGGCCCGGAGCTGGTGGAGGAGATCGAGCGTACGGTGCTGCGGCCCACCGTCGCCGAACTGCGGCGCAGGGGAACGCCGTTCGCCGGGCTGCTCTACGCGGGCCTCGCGATCACCTCGCGCGGGGTGCGGGTCATCGAGTTCAACGCCCGCTTCGGCGACCCGGAGACCCAGGCCGTACTGGCGCGGCTGCGCACGCCGCTCGCCGGGCTGCTGCACGCGGCCGCCACCGGGCGGCTGGCCGAACTGCCGCCGCTGCGCTGGAGCGAGGAGTCGGCCGTCACGGTCGTCGTCGCGGCACGCGGCTATCCCTCGGCACCGCGCACGGGCGACGTGATCGAGGGGCTCGACGCCGTCGCCGAGTCGGACGCCCCCGAGGCGTACGTGCTGCACGCGGGCACCAAGCGGAACGGGGAGGGCCGTGTGGTCAGCGCGGGCGGACGGGTGCTGTCCGTGACCGCGACGGGCGCGGGCCTGGCGGACGCACGTGAGCGCGCGTACAAGGCGCTGGACCGCATCCGGCTGGACGGCTCGCACCACCGCACGGACATCGCGGCGAAGGCGGCACGGGACGAGGCGCGGACCTGACGACGGTGCCGGGATCGTGCCCGGTGTACGTGTCCGGGTCCGGGCCGGAGGTCCACGGGCCGGTCCCGGCGCCCGTCCGGCCGAACCGGACGAAGTCGACTATCACGGGCAATACGGGCACTTCGCTCACCCCCCGACGACGCAAGAGCTCTGCCCAAAGCCATTCCATCGAGTGACCGGACAGCGGAGCGGCTGACGGTGCCGAGGGCCCCAACTAGGGTTCCGCGCAAGCCGCGTGGGACCTCGCGGGCGCGTGCCCGGCCGCGTCCCGAGTGGCCCCGCGCACGTTGCGGTGTCGGTGCGCGGTGCCACAGTGGGGACCACCTGAGCCCGGGTGTCCGGGCACGTCGTGATGGGGGTGAGCAGTTCGTGGTGGGCCGTCAGGCAGGCACGCGCTCCGCGCGTTCCCATGCCCTCTCCGTGCTCCGCATCCGCGGCGCGGCGCTCGCTCTCGCCCTGCTGCCCGCGGCGGTCACGGTGGTCCTCTTCGCGGCCGAGGCCACGGGCCGGCTCGGCCCCGGCTGGGCCCCCGTCCGCTGGGCGGTGTGCGGTCTCGCGGTGCTGGCGCTCGCGGTGGCCGCGGGCGTCGCCGCCGTGATCGCGCGCTCGCGCCCGGCGGTCTCGCCGACCGTCCCCGTCGAGGAGGGCTCCGCGGGGGATCTGTACGAGCTGGTGCGGGATCTCGCCGAGCGGCTGGAGGTGCCCGTGCCCTCGGCGGTGGCGCTCACCCCGGACTGCGACAGTTGGCTGGAGGACCGCTCGCACCGCGTACGGGAGCGGCCGGTTCCGGCCCCGGTGCTGGTCATCGGCTCGCCGTTCCTGTGGTGGATGCGGGTGGCCGAACTGCGCGCCCTGCTGGCCCCGGTCGTGGCGGGCACGGGGCCCTCCGCGCATCCCGACATAGCGGCGGCGCGCCGTTTCGTACGGGGCCTGGACGCCGCCGTCGCGGTGGCCGACAAGGCGTCGGCGGCCGCGTCCCCCGCCGCGTCCTCCGTCCCGTTCCCCGATGCGTCCGCCGGCCCGTCTTCCGTCGTCGCCCGGCGTACGGGACGGAGCCCCGGTGCCGCGCTGCGCCGGGCGGGCATCCG
>NZ_LJGW01000628.1 GCF_001751255.1 Streptomyces nanshensis
GACGCCCCCGCCCGCCGCCACGGACCCGCCGACGCCGCTCCGGGGCGTCCCCTCCCCACGCCGTACGGCCGTCACGGCGCCCGCACCGCCCTTCCCGCCGGCACCCCCGCGAAGCGGGATTTCCGCAGGTCCGGGAGGCGTCGCCGAGTAGTACCGTCGAATGAGTAGGCCCGTCGGACCTGCGGCCCAGCTCGGTGCCCCGGGAGGCGATCATGCCGGTCGAACTCGAGCGGCTGCCGGTGGAGCAGTCGGAATTCCACACCTCGGATCCGAACGCCGGGGAAGTCATGAGCGCCGAGATGTACGGCGCCTTCAATCCGCGGTACGGGTCCACCGAGGACTTCGTCTTCGACGGCCGCCGTACGAGCGCGGGAGACATGAGCCTCGATCACCTCGCGCATTCGACCATGAGCATCGAGTGCGCCCCGCTCGACTACCTCATGTTCATCTTCGTCACGGGAGGCTCCCTCACCGTCTCCTCCGGCGACTCCGAGACCCGGCTGCGCATGGGGGACACCGCCGTGTGCCCGGCGGGCGTACCGCTCACGATCAGTTGGGACCGGCTGACCAAGGAGGTCATCTCGATACCCCTGCGGGCGGCGCAGGACGCGGCCGCCGAGTACGGGGCCGAGGGCGAGCTGAACTTCCTCGGCACGACCCCCGTCACCCCGGCGATGGACCGCTTCTGGCGCTCCACGGTCGGCTTCGTCGCGAGCCAACTGGAGGCCCAGGACAGCCCGTTGACCGAACCGCTGGTCTACTCCCGCACGCTCAACCTGCTCGGCACGGCCGCCGTGAGGGCCTTCCCGAACACCACCATGACGGCCGACTACCGGCCCGGTCCGGGCAGGATCACACCGGCGGCGCTGCGCCGGACCGTGGAGTTCATCGACGCGAACGCCGACCGGCCGCTCACCCTGACCGACATCGCCGTCGCGGTCGCCGTACCGCCGCGCGCGCTCCAGCACGAGTTCGTGCGCGAGTACGGCACCAGCCCCCTCGGCTATCTGCACCGCGTACGTCTGGAGCGGGCCCGCAGCGATCTGCGGGCGACGGACCCGGCCACGGGCACGACGGTCCAGTCCGTCGCCAACCGCTGGGGCTTCCCCGACCCGGCCCGCTTCTCGGCCGCGTACCGCGACACCTACGGCCAGCGCCCGGACCAGACCCTCAGCCGCTGAACCTCCGGGCGGCCCGGCGCGTCCTTGTGCGTGGACGTGAGGCACGCGTGCCCGCGTTGGCGGCGGCCGTCGGGTGGCCGGCCGCGACGTGAGGGAGCACGAGGGGACACGAGGGGACACGAGAAGGGAGGGGCCGGTCATCGGCGATCAGTACGTAACCGCGGAGACACCGCCGTCCGGGCGCCGCGGCCGCCCCCACGGCCCGTCGCACCGCCGCCGTCGCGACCTGCTGCTCGGCGCGCTCGCGGGCGCCGCGCTCACCGCCGCACTGATGACGCTGCTCCAGTGGCCGCACACCGAGGTCGTCCACCGCGCCCGCCAGCCGCAGACCGTCTCCTACGGGGACGACGCCCCGCACTATCTGGGCCTGAAGCGCGAACACACCGTCTCCGGGCGGGAGTCGTACCGCCTGATGATCGGCCGCGACCCGGGCCTGGGCTACGGCCACCTCGTCCAGATCGACGCGTCCCTCGGCGCCGAGGGCATCGCGGACACGGAGTGGACGAAGACGGGCGTACGGGTGCGCTTCGGCACCGGCCACACGCTCTTCGTGCCCGCGTCCTCCTTCACGTACGGACGCTGAGAGGGCCGCGGACAGGCGGCGGCCGTACGGCGGTGCGCTCAGGGGCTCAGCGCGCCGTACCGCCGCGGTACGAACGCACCGGGTCCGCCCATCCGCCCAGGCGGCGGGCCACCCCGTAGCGCGGTGGCAGCCACCAGATCCGGCGGACGTGGGTGGCCGTGACCGGCGACCAGCCGGAGGCAGGGAGTTCCTCCACGCCCCACCAGGTCCTGACCGCCTTCTCGCCCTCCCACTTCAGCAGCGGCCAGCGGGGAAGGTGCAGCCCGACGAAGAACATCGAGACGTCGTCCCCGCACTTGGTGGTGTAGAAGTACCGCTCGACGTCCGTATAGCTGGCGCCTAACCCGCACTCCAGCCCCCTGGTCCCGCCGAGCCACGACAGGTCCAGCGCACCGCCGGCGGGGATCGACGGCACCAGCACCGGGTTGCGCCAGGAGTCCTCGGCGACGCCGCGTGCCAGACCCGTCCGTTCCGCCTGGGCGACGACGACGTTGGTCGCCGGCCCGGTGCCGACGTTGACCAGACGCCATGCGGGCTCACCGGATCCGTCGCCCTGGCCGCTCTCCCACACGAACTGCAGGACCGGCATATGAGAACGGCGGCCGGCGGCGTACGCGAGTGCCAGCGAGCCCAGTGACACGAGGACGGCGACCACCGAGATCAGCGTCGTCACCATCGCCCCTCCCCCCCCGTTGCACGACGGCAGCGCACGACGGCAGCGCATGGCCGCAGCGCATGACCTCAACGGGGGTTTCCTACCCGGGAGTTTCGGACGCAGCCCTTATGCGAGCAGCCCCGCGAGGCGGTCGTGGACGTCGTCGGCGTCGTCCGTCTCGGTGTCCGGGACCAGCCGTGCGCGGTCCTCCGGGTCGCGGGCGAGTACGTGCAGCCGTCCGTCGTCGCGGGCCAGGACCAGGTCGGTGCTCTCGCCCGCGGTCTCGGCCGAGCCCCGGGCCGTGTAGTGGGTGACGGTCACCAGCGCGGAGCGCTCGGCCTCGGCGAGCAGGGCGTCGGCGTCCACGGCGCGGTCCGCGTCCGCCGAACGTCCGTGCGGCAGCCAGTCCATGAGCATGCGGAGGGCCTCGTCCAGCTTGTACAGGCCGATCTGGTGGACGCCGAGGGCGTCGATGCGGACCATCAGACAGACCCGTTCCGGCTGGGGGAGCAGCAGGACGCGCCAGGGCTCGCCCGGCTCCGTACCGGTCGTACGGGCGTCGAGCACCTTGCGGGCCCGGCGCTGGAAGGCGACGGTGATGCCCAGGTCGCCGCGTACCTGGACCTCCTCGCTGGTGTCGCCCGCCAGGAGCAACTGCCGTGCGGCGAGGGAGCGTACGGCCTCGGCGAGCACCTCGTCCGAGGGCCGGGCCTCCAGGAAGTCCACGATCGCGTCCACGACGGTGAGTTCGGCGATGGTGTACGCGCCGAGCAGCACCGGGCCCGTCTCGACCAGGTGCAGCACGGCCGAGACCAGGCCCTCGGGGACGGACGCGTCGAGCACGTCGCCCGTGCCGTCGCCGTTGCCGCCGGTGGCACCGGTGCCGTCGCCGGAGGCCCCCGGTGACGGACGGTCCCGCCTCTCGTCGCTCATGCGGCTCTACCTTCTTCCTGGGTCTGCCCC
>NZ_LJGW01000622.1 GCF_001751255.1 Streptomyces nanshensis
GGCGCCGTCCCGGCCGGCGCCGCCGATCTGTGCGCGCTCATCCGGCGCTTCCCTCCCCCGCCGTACGCCCGCCCCGCGCACCGCAGAGCATGAGCGCGGAGCCCGCGGCCGGTACGCGCGCACCGGCCCAGCGCCCCGGCACATGTGCCTCGGCCGGGCGTGCGAAGGGCTGCGGCTCCGCACCGTCGCCGGGGAGAACCGTCTCTCCCGCGCCGACGGGCCAGCGCGACATCAGCTCCAGATAGACGGCGCGGAACGCCGCGACGTTCTGCTCGACGGTGAAGAGTTCGAGCGCCCGCGCACGGGCCGCAGCCCCGAGCCGTTCCCTGCGCTCCGGGTCGCGCAGCAGGGCGACGCAACTGTCCGCCAGGGCACGGGGGTTGCGCGACGGCACGACGAGACCGGTGCCGCCGATCACCTCGCACACCGCGCCCACGTCCGTCGAGACGGTGGCCCGCCCGCAGAACATCGCCTCGACGAGCGAGACGGGGAAGCCCTCGACCGAGCTGGAGAGCACCACCACGCTGCCCGCGCCGTACGCGTCGGCGGCCGTCGGCACGGACGGGCCGCCCAACTCCTCGAAGGAGACGGGGTTTTCGCCGACCGACACCGGGTCGGCCGCCTCGTCCGGGAAGAGCTGCGCCGCGAGCGCCCGGCAGCGTGCCTCGTACGCGTCGGCGTCCGCGTCCCGTACGGGCGCCGTGGCGACCAGGCGCAGCCGCGCCCCCGGGACCGCCCGCCGGACCTCGGCGAAGGCGTGCAGCAGACCGATCAGATCCTTGGCGGGTTCGACGCGTCCCACCCAGACCAGCGTGGCCCCGGCGTCCTCCCGGTGCGCGGAGTCGCGTCCCGCCGACTCGCCCAGCTCCGCGAAGGGCGCGGCGTCCATGCCGGGGTAGACCGTGCGCAGCTTCTCGCGCGGCGCCCCGCAGTGCTCCTGCCAGCGGCGCGCATGGGTGTTCCCCGGCGTGATGAGCTGCGCCTGCGCGTACGCCTCACGCGTCAACTGCCGCTGGAAGGAGGCCAGTAGCGTCCGTACGGCCGCGCCCGCGGCGGCCGGCGGCGGCGCCGTCGGGACGGTGGCCGCCACCGCGTCGGCGGCGCTCGCGAGATAGTGCTCCCGCACCCGTACGCCGTACTCGGTGATCAGCAGCGGCGTCCCGAAGAATCGCTTCGCCAGCAGCCCCGGCAGCGCCGCGGGCCCGCCGCCCACGGCATGGCAGAGGTCGACGCCCGCCAGTCCGTACGCGCCGGAACGGGCGCCCGAACTCCGGGACGAGCCACAGCCGCAGCCGCACGGCGGACCCGCGAACCCCGCAAGCCCCGGAAGCGAGCCCGCCGCGCCCTCCCCGAACCCGTCCCAATCCCGCTCCGCAGCTCCGCCCGCGTCACCGTCCCGGCCTCCGTCACCGTCTCCGTACCAATCGAGGGAGAGCGGACGCAGCGCACGCTCCAACCGCTGTGCCACGGTGAGCAGATCCGCGACGCGCGCCGCGTGCACGGCGCGCGGAGTGCCGGGGGCGCGGCAGGCCGACTGCAGGACGCGGAGGGCGAGTTCGGAACGGAGCATCGCGCGCAGCCCGCCGCCGCAGTCGCGTGCCAGCTCGGCCAGACCGTAGAGACCTGCGGTGAAACGGTCCGCCAACTGCTCCGCGTCCGGGGCCACTTCGCCCGGACCGGCGATTGCGGATCCGTACGGGCCGCCGCCCATACCGTCCGCGGCGCCCGTGCCGCCACCGCACACACCGGCCGTCAACTCGGCGAAGCACTCCGCGAATCGGCGCCGCGCGCGCCGTCCGTACGCGCGAGCCGCGCCCGCGCCCCCGTCCGCGGAACGCCGTCCGCGCGGCGCGTCCCACAGCGGCGCCGTACGCAACCGGCGTACGTTGCCCGGGAGTTCGCACCGGCCCGCGCGCTCCTGCCGCGCGCTGCGGCTGAGCGCGTAGACCTCGAACTCGTGCCCGTCGAGACCGCGCAGCAGCCGGTCGCACCAGACGACCGCCTCACCGCGCGCGTAGGGATAGCCACCCTCCGTAAGCAATGCGATGCGCACGGACGCATCACCCCCGACCGGTTCTCCGAGTGGGCCACCGTCCGCGGGGGCGGTGGCGTGACGCGGAAGACGCTATGCGCGCCCCTCGCGCACGATGGACGGTTGTCCGTCGCACCACCAAAAGGGGTGAACGCCCGTGACTTATCGACGAGTCGGACGTTCCTGCGCGTCAGACGGCCACGGCGGACCGGAGCGGAATCAGCACCGGGAGCGGTCCCGGAACCGGTACGGAGTCCCCGTACGGAGAACCGCAGCCGGCACGGGGAGGAACCGGACGGCCGGCCCTAACCCTTCGGATACGGCCAGGGGTTGGGGCGGCACGTGTCCCCGCCGGACTCCAGCGACTTGGTCTGCTGCATCATCACCGGCGCGAGCGCGCCGTCCTTGGGGCAGCCCACATGGTTGCGGCCGAGCCGGTGTCCCACCTCGTGGTTGATGAGCATCTGCCGGTAGGCGAGCATCCGCTTGTCCCCGAAGGTCTTCGAACCCTGCGCCCAGCGATAGGCGTTGATCATGACGCGGTCGGTGGAGGCCGAGTCGCAGGAGACGTTCTGCTCGCTGGTGTCGAGCCCGGACTTGGCGCACCACTCGTCCGTCGTCGGCGAACTCGCCAGTGTGATCACGAAGTCGACGTCGCCCTTCGAGACCCGCTCGAAGCTGCGCTCGCCTCCGTGCGCCCAACTGCGCTTGTCGTTCAGGGTCTTCTGGACGGCCTGCGCGAACAGGTCCGATTCCAGGGGCAGTCCCTTCTCGACGTCCACGCGGTAGCGCATCACCTTGTCGCCGCCGACGCCCTCGTCTGTGCCGGAGGCCGCCGTGAAGTCGCCCTTGCCCTTGAAGTCCGCGTCGAGCGAGAAGGGCTTGGCCATCTTCTGTGTGTACGTCAGGGGCGCGCCCTGCGCCTCGGTCCGCGGACCTCTGCCCTTGTCCGAGCGGGACGCGGAGTCGTCGGCCGACAGACCGCGTTCGGCGCCCGCGGCGTCGTCGCCCTGACCCCTGCTCTGCTGGGCGCCGCCGCTGACCTGACCGGCGACGACGAACGCGAGCACCGTGGTGACGGCAGCCGCCAACACCCCTGTGAACGCCCGGGCCTTGGCACCGCCGCGGCCGTCGCCGGAGGTGCCGCCGGGCTCGCCCTGCTCGGGCACGCGGGGCGGCGGCGTGGCACGCGGAAACCCGGACTCCCTCGTGGGGACGGCCTGGTCGCGGCGGAGTCCGCCGGTGTCCGTCAGCGCGTCCCGCGCCGGAGCACCGGGGCCCTCGTATCTGTTCCACGGACCCGGCGTCCCCGGCCTGCGGTCGCGCGGACCGCGCAGCGGGGCCGGACCCGGATCG
>NZ_LJGW01000621.1 GCF_001751255.1 Streptomyces nanshensis
CCTCCGGCTCCGCGCCCGGACTCCCGTCCGCCGCACCGCCGTTGGGACCGGCCCCGCCGCTGCCGGAACCGCTCGCACCGCTCGTACCCGTCGCGCCGTTCGTACCGTTCGCGTCGGTGGCACCGTTCGTACCGCTCGCATCGGCCGCGCCGCCCGCGCCCTCCGGCGGCTTCACCAGCCCGCTCCTCAGCGCCGCCGCCGACGGGCGCCCGCGCCCGGACGTCGCGTACCGCTGCGCCGTCGACTCCGCCGCGATCTTGTCCTGGAGCTTCAGCACTCCCTGGAGCAGCGCCTCGGGGCGCGGCGGGCAGCCCGGCACATAGACGTCGACGGGGATGATCTGGTCCACGCCCTTGGTGACGGCGTACGAATCCCAGTACGGGCCGCCGCAGTTGGAGCACGCCCCGAAGGAGATCACGTACTTCGGCTCGGGCATCTGCTCGTACAGCCGCTTGACCGCGGGCGCCATCTTGTCGGTGACCGTTCCCGAGACGACCATCAGGTCCGCCTGCCGCGGTCCCGGTGCGAACGGGATGACGCCGAGCCGGATGAAGTCGTGCCGCGCCATCGACGCGGCGATGAACTCGATGGCGCAGCAGGCGAGTCCGAAGTTGAAGACCCAGAGGCTGTAGCGGCGGCCCCAGTTGAGGACGACCTTCATCGGTTCCGGGGCGAGCCGGGCCAGCGGCCCGAGAGCCTTGGCCGCCGGCGCCCCGCCGCCGGGCCGCCCCGGGTCGGGCAGATCCACGGGACCGTTCCGCGCGTTCGTCACGCCCATTCCAGGACGCCCTTCTTCCATGCGTACAGCAGGCCGACGGTGAGGAATCCGAGGAAGACGAACATCTCCGTCAGTGTGACGCCGCCGAATCCCGGCGCCGCGAAGACCGTCGCCCAGGGAAAGAGGAACACCGAGTCGACCGCGAAGATCACGTACAGGAACGCATAGACGTAGTAACGGACCTGGGTGTGCGCCCAGCCCTCGCCGACCGGGTCGACGCCGCATTCGTACGTGAGGAATTTCTCCCGCGTCGGCACCACCGGACGCAGCAGCCGCCCGGCTCCGAAGGCCACGGAGACGAAGAGCACTCCGACCACCGCGACCAGACCGACGACCGAATAGCCGTGGAAGTAGTCCGGCACGTCCGCCCTTTCCTCACTCTCTCGTCGGCCCGCCCGTCGCCCTCGTCCTGCGGGCCGTCGGGGCCCGGGCCGGGGCGACGCCCGTGTGCCGCGCTTCGTGCGCGTTCCGCACATCCCGTACGTCCCGCGCCCGCGCGCGTCCGGGCCGCGCTCTCCGCGTCGTCCGCGCTGTCCGCACCGTCTTCCTCGCGCCGTCTTGCTCGCGCGGGCGTCCAGCGCTCGGTACGCAGGGGAGTCTAGGGCGTACGCGCAATCTCTCACCCGGCAGGACCTGGCTGCCGAATACGTGCCGCATCTGCCCCTGTATGGGGCTGTTGTCGCCGGAAACCGCCCCTTGCCAGGCCGCGTACCGCCGGACGAGAATCGCACAACGCTTGTCGGGGGTTGCCCAATTCCCTGATTACCAGGGCGATTTGGGCAGCACCGGTGGGCTACGCGCGTAACCCCCCACGAGAGGAAGAACCCGTGCAGAAGCCTCGCAAGACCGTCACGAGACTCATAGCCGGTGCCGCTGTCGCGCTCGGTGCGGTGAGCCTGGCCCCGATGGGCATCGCCATGGCCGGCCAGGACCACGCCGCCCAGAAGTCCGCCACGCAGCAGGTCGAGCAGCACTCCGACGACGTCAGCGCCAAGATCGTCGGCGGCGAGGAAGCGAAGAAGGGCGACTTCCCCTGGATGGTCCGCCTGTCCATGGGCTGCGGCGGCGCGCTCTACGAGAAGGACGTCGTCCTGACCGCCGCCCACTGCGTGGACGGCAGCGGCGCCGACGACAGCATCACCGCCACCGGTGGCGTCGTCGACCTCGAGGACTCCGACGCGGTCGAGGTGAAGTCCAAGGAGGTCCTCCAGGCCCCCGGTTACGACGGCACGGGCAAGGACTGGGCGCTCATCAAGCTCGCCGAGCCGATCGACCAGGACACCCTGCCGATCGCGGAGGACGACACCAACAACAAGGGCGACTTCACCATCGCCGGCTGGGGCGCCGACAAGGAGGGCGGCGAGCAGCAGCAGAAGATGCTGACGGCGACCGTGCCCTTCGTGGACGACGCGACCTGTAAGAAGGCCTACTCCGAGCTCGTCGAGGACGAGGAGCTGTGCGCCGGCCTCATCGACGAGGGCGGTATCGACTCCTGCCAGGGCGACTCCGGCGGCCCGATGTTCCGCAAGGACGAGGCCGGCAAGCCCGTCCAGGTCGGCATCGTGAGCTGGGGCGAGGGCTGTGCGCGCAAGGGCAAGCCCGGTGTCTACACCGAGGTGAGCACCTTCGCCGCCGACATCAAGAAGGCCGCGGCCGACCTGGGCTGACGCCCGCCGGTCCCGCCGGTCACGCCGGAGCGGACCGCTCGTCGTGACGGCGTCCCCTGAGGACCCGCTCAAGACGGTCTGTCCGCACCGGACTTCGACCGCCCGCGACGCCCGTGCGCACGGTTCGCCCGCGCACGGGCGTCGTCGTGTGTACGGACACGTACGAGCGCTCTACGGGGACGTACGAGGGAGCGGCCCCGCTCACGCGGACCCCGGGACCCCGTTCCGGAGCGGGGTGGGGTTATCCCCACGCACGGCCCCCGCCGGACCCCATGGCGCCGCCCCCGCCCACCGGGCAGGCTTGGCCCATGACCGCGAGCGCACACCCTTCCGGGCACGGGGATCCCGTCCACGGGAACTCCCAGGACGCGGACTTCCGAGACGCGGACTTCCAGGACCGTGACTCCCCGGACGAGCGCCTTCCGCCGCCGGGCCCGGTCCTCAGCGCGCAGACATGGCGGGAGATCGTCCATCTCCTGGCCAACATGCCGGTGGGCGTGGCCGGTTTCGTCTGCGTCGCCGTGTTCATCTACGCGAGCACGGCGCTCTCCTTCACCCTGATCGGGCTGCCGCTGCTCGCGGTCACGCTGCGGGGGACCCGCACGCTCGGCCGGTTCGAACGCGCCCGCGCGCGGGCCCTGTTGCGCGTACGGGTCGAGGAGCCGAGCCCGCTGCGCGCACGCGAGAAGGGGTTCCTCGCGTGGCTGTGGGCGCAGTTGAAGGACTCGGTGGCCTGGCGGCACGTCCTCTACTTCTTCGTACGGCTGCCCTGGGGCTGGCTCAGCTTCGGGGTGACGGTGCCCGCGCTCTTCGTCGCCTGGCCGGCGCTGCCGTGGCTGGCGCGCGGACTGACCAACGTGGACCGGGCCCTCGTCCGCGCCCTGCTCTCACCGTCGGACGAACTGGAGCGGCGCATCGCCGAGTTGGAGTCGGGGCGTGGGTCGGTGGCCGACACGGCCGCGGCGGATCTGCGCCGTATCGAACG
>NZ_LJGW01000619.1 GCF_001751255.1 Streptomyces nanshensis
CTCGGCTGGCCGCTGCGGCTTCCGGACGGCGGACGGCACGGCTTCACCGCCGCACACCGCGTCCGTCTGGAGTCGGCCCTGCCCGGCATGGCGGCACGGCTGGAGACCGCGCTGTCCGGCGCGGGCACGCTGGACGCGGCGGGCGGCATTCCGGCGGGCGGCGATCCGGAGGGCGGCGTCCGGTCCGCGCGCCGCCGTACACCACGCGTACTGGTGCTGGGCTGCGAGGAGTTGATGTACGCACCGCTGCGCCTCGCCGCCGCCCTGGAGGAGCGGCTCGGCGAGCGGGCGGAGGTGCGCTTCTCGACGACGACGCGCTCGCCCGTGCTCGCGCTCGACGACCCGTCGTACGCGGTGCGCACCTGCCTCGCCTTCCCGGCACACGACACGGGGACGCCCGCCGGCGCCCGCCCCGACCACACTTCCGGGCTCCCCAAGTCCCCGTCGGGCACCGTCCGTTACGCCTACAACGTGGCGCCCGGCGCCGACGCCCGCCGCCGTTTCGACGCCGTCGTCGTCGTCACCGACTCGGCCGCCGACACCCCGGCCCTGCACGCCCCCGGCGGCCTGCTGGACCGGCTGCGGCCGCACACGGACGCGGTGCTGCTCGGTGTCCTCCCCTCCTACCGTCCGCTGCCCGCGCCGCTGCGCGGCCCGTACTTCTCCTCGTACGCGCCCGACGAGGTCGGCTGGCTGCTCCAGGACCTCTCGGACGCTCGGCTGGAGGCCCCGACGGAGGAGCGCGAGGAGGCGATCCAGAGCGGCGGGGCGCACTACGCGGAGTCGCTGCCGGTGGAGTACCAGCCGACGGCGGAGTACGAACGGCTCTTCCACGGCGCGCTGGAGGACTCGGCGCTCCGCGTCGCCCGCGCGGTGGGCACCGTCACGGAGACGGTGCTCGCGGAACGCCGCACGCGCGGCACCGGCCGGCCCGTCCTGGTGTCGCTCGCGCGCGCGGGCACGCCCGTCGGCATCCTGATGCGCCGCTGGGCGCAGCGGGCGCACGGCCTCGAACTGCCCCATTACGCCGTCTCCATCGTGCGCGGGCGCGGCATCGACGCCAACGCGCTGCGCTACATCGCCTCGCACCACGACCCCGCCGACGTCGTCTTCGTCGACGGCTGGACGGGCAAGGGCGCCATCACCCGTGAACTCGCGGACGCTCTCGCCCCGTTCGGGGAGTTCGACCCGGAGATCGCGGTGCTCGCCGACCCGGGCGGCTGCGTACGGACGTACGGCACGCGCGAGGACTTCCTCATACCGTCCGCGTGCCTCAACTCGACCGTCTCCGGGCTGATATCGCGCACCGTGCTCCGCGCGGACCTGGTCGGCGCGGACGACTACCACGGCGCCAAGTGCTACCGCGACCTCGCCGGAGCGGACGTCTCCGGGCTCTTCCTGGACACGGTCGCCGCTCGCTTCGACGAGGCCGCCCCCGGCGCCGCCGAGGACGCCGCGGCGCTGCTGCACGCCGCCGACCGCGAGCCGACGTGGGCCGGCTGGCGTGCGGTGGAGCGGATCAGCGAGGAGTACGGCATCGGGGACGTCAACCTCGTCAAGCCGGGAGTGGGGGAGACCACGCGGGTGCTGCTGCGCCGGGTGCCCTGGCGGGTCCTCGCCCGGCGCGGCGCGGGCCGCGACCTGGACCATGTGCGGCTGCTGGCCGAGCAGCGGGGCGTGCCCGTCGAGGAGACGGACGAACTCCCGTACAGCTCCGTGGGGTTGATCCATCCGCGCTTCACACGCGGGGCCACCGGCGGGAACGGCAGGGCCGCCCGATGACCGCCGGACTCCCCCTTGTCGCCAGCGATCTGGACCGCACCCTGATCTACTCCGCGGCGGCCCTGGACCTGCGCATGCCGGACGCGGAGGCGCCGCGGCTGCTGTGCGTCGAGACGTACGAGGGCCGGCCGCTGTCGTATCTGACGGAGACGGCTGCGGATGTGCTGCGCCATGTGCGCGAGCGCTGCGTCTTCGTGCCGGCCACCACCAGGACGTGCGAGCAGTACCGGCGCCTCCGGCTCCCGGGCGGTCCCGCGCGCTACGCGGTGTGCGCCAACGGCGGCCATCTGCTGGTCGACGGCGAACCCGACCCCGCCTGGCACGCCCGGGTACGGGACCGGCTCAGCGGCTGCGTGCCACTCGACGAGGTGTCCGCGCATCTGCGGGCGGCGTCCGGCGGCGACTGGGTGCGCAAACAGCGCGTCGCGGACGGCCTGTTCGCCTACCTCGTCGTCGACCGGGACCGGCTGCCGGGGGCGTGGGTGAAGGAGCTGGCCGGGTGGGCGGAGCCGCGTGGCTGGACGGTGTCGTTGCAGGGGCGCAAGATCTACGCCGTACCGGGACCGCTGACCAAGAGCGCCGCCGTCGCCGAGGTCGCCCGGCGCACCGGGGCGAGTCCCACGTACGCCGCGGGCGACTCACTGCTCGACGCCGATCTGCTGCTCGCCGCCGACCGGGCCTGGTTTCCGGGCCACGGCGAACTGGCCGCCGCCGGGTGGAGCGCCGGGCACGTCACGGGGCTGAGCGAGCGCGGCGTCGCGGCGGGGGAGCGGATCGTACGGGAGCTGCACGCGGCGACCGGAGGGGTGTGAACGGGGCCGAGGCGTCCCGGAGTTCGTGATCTCGTGATCCGGCCCCGCCCCGTTCAGTTCGCCGCGGCGCGCTCCGTGAGCCGGCCGAGGGTGTTCTCCAGCCCGCCGTCGCCGGGCCGGCGCCGGTTGTACGGAA
Organism: Streptomyces nanshensis; assembly: GCF_001751255.1. Classification (GTDB taxonomy): domain Bacteria; phylum Actinomycetota; class Actinomycetes; order Streptomycetales; family Streptomycetaceae; genus Streptomyces; species Streptomyces nanshensis_A. Next base: position 2,731 of record NZ_LJGW01000619.1, read on the forward strand.
GCTTCGAGAGCACGGCCGCCATGCCGCAGGTGTCGGTCAGCGCGGAGAAGACCAGTCCGCCGCCGATCAGCAGGGAGAGGACGCGGGCACCGGGCAGCGCGAGGTCGAGCAGCACGCCGAGCACCACGAGCGACCCCGCGGCGAGCCGGACTTGGCGCTCCATCGGCCACACCGCGCGCCCGCCCGCGGGACGGTCGAGCGCATGCCCGGCTCCGGCCCAGGCGGAGGTGCCGCCGTCGAGGGAGGCGGCGGCGACGCCCTCGCCCGCGAGGCGTCCGCTCGCCGTGCCCGAACGGGCGCCGGAGGCGCAGACGACGACCAGTTCGCTCTTCTCCGCGAGGGCGCGCAGCGCGGGCAGCGCCTCGTCGAGGCGGTCGAGGGGGACGTTGTACGCGCCGGGGATGTGCCCGGAGCCGTACTCGGCGGGCGTGCGGACGTCGATGACGGCGGTGCCGTCCAGCCGCGGGGCGAGATCGTCGATCGTGAGGGGAGCGGGAGCGGTCACGCGAGGAGCCTTCCTGTGCGTTATTGATCGCCGACTGATCACTTTGTTATGTGCTTGACGGGCTCAGCAGCGTTCAGGAGCGCGGTATTCCGGATGCCCGTGTGTGGATTCGGTGTGGGTTCCCGGCTGTGGAGTCACCCGTTTGTGGCAGCGGGCGGTCTGCCGCGCGGCACACCGCCGTACGCCCCGCACCACCGGCGGGCGGAGCGGCGGCGCCTCGGTCGCGCTCCGCCCG
>NZ_LJGW01000623.1 GCF_001751255.1 Streptomyces nanshensis
GGCCCCGGGCGCCTGGGCCCCGCCGCGCCGCGTCCCGCTGACGAGGACCGCGCGGCGTACGAGGGTGACGAGGACTGCGTCGCGTACGAGAGGTACGTGGCTTACGAGGCGGGCCCGGCGACCACCGGGTAGTGGTCGGAGAGGTTCGTGAACGTCCCCTCGGAGGTCGTCCAGGGCGCGCACTCCTCCTTGATCACCTCGTTCTGCCAACCGGCAGGTCGCGCATGGCCGTTGCGGTGCAGCACGTAGTCCAGGTCGGACCGGCCGCCGTCGGGGTCGCGCCCGTGGGCGATCGAGTTGTCCTGGTTGTCCGAGGAGTAGGGGTGCCCGGTACGGGCGTCCGCGGGTGCGAGGTCGGCGTTGGCGAGCATGTCCGCGTACTCGTCGCCGCGCGAGTCGGTGTTGAAGTCGCCCGCGACCATGACCTCTTCGTCCGCGGGGATCTTCTTCTCGTCCAGGAAGGAGTCGATCGCGCGGAACTGCTCGGCCCGCGTCTTGCGCGCCTCGCCGTCACCGCAGGCCGAGTCGCCCGCCTGCACATGGGTGCCGACGACGTGCACCTTGGTGCCGTTCACATCGAGTACGGCGTAGACGAAGCCCTTGTTGGAGAGGTAGTCGGCGCCGCAGCCGTGGTCGTAGACGAACTGTTCCTTGTGCACGATCGGCCACTTGCTGAGGATCGTCACGCCGCCGTCCTCGGGTGCGATGTCCGACCACGAGCCGCCGGTCGCGTCCCAGCCGTCCTTGCTGCGGCCGAGTACGGGCGTCTGGTGCGGATACCGGTCGGCGGCCTTCTCCTGGAGCTTGTCGGAGACGGAGTTCTCGAACGCCTCCTGGAGGACGACGACGTCGTTGCCCTGGAAGAAGTCCGCGTCGGGGATCGCGTCCCCGCGGTGGTCCTGGCCCCAGTTGGGATAGATGAGCTTGTTGAAGAGGAACGTGTTGTAGGTGAGCACCGTGAGGGCGGGGGGATCGGCCGCCGCTCCCCTGGCTCCCGGGTGCTCTCCCGGCGCCGCGCTCGCGGAGGAGCCCGTCGCGGCGAACGCCGTGGCCGCGAGCGCCGCTACGACGGCGACCGCCTTGGCGCGGCGTAGTCTTCGCGGCCCGCGGGGCGGCGGCCCGGAGTCGTACGCGGAAGCCGGCGTGGGAGCCGGTGTGGGGACGGCTGATGCTGAGGGTGGCATGTTCGTCTCCCGTGGGGGGTGAGGGATCCGTACGGGCACATCCAAGCAAGCGGGCTTGATTTCGGTAACCGTCCCCGCACGCCAAAATCCGCCTGTGCGGCCCGAGTCGGCGACGGAGGCGGCGATCCGGCGGGCCCGCCCGCACCCACCGCGCACCACCCCGTACCCCTCCGTACCACCCGGCCCCGCAACGTCCCCTTTCCAACTGTCTGTCGGGTTACGCGCAGAAGAATCCCGGTGCAACTATTCGTACGCATCGCGCGTCTCACATGCGTACCGGCGCCATGGGGCGCCTCGGGGGGAGATGGAGGGGTAATGCGCATTCGCACGTTGTGCGTCACCGCGGTCGGCCTTGCCGCCGCGCTCACCGGGGGGTCGGCCGCGGCGGCCGACGGCGGCACCGCCACAGCCACGAGGGCGAGTACGAATACGAGCACGGCCACGAGCAGCGACGCCGCGGCCGCACACGCGGACGCCGCCGGACGGTCCGCCAACGCGGCGCCGGCCGCCGGGAGTTCGGCCAAGAGCGCCCAACGGGCCTCCGAACGGGCCTCCGTACGGGAGGACTTCAACGGCGACGGCTTCCAGGACGTGGCCACGGCCGCCCCGAACGCCACCGTCGCCGGCAAGGCACGCGCCGGGTACGTCGTCGTCACCTACGGCTCCGCCTCGGGACTCGACCCCGACTCCAGCACGTACCTCGACCAGAACAGCGCGGGCGTGCCCGGCACGGCCGAGGCCGACGACTACTTCGGCGCCAAGCTCGTCGCCCGCGACCTCGACGGCGACGGTCTGACCGACCTCGCGGTGCGCTCCTCCGGCGAACGCGTCGACGCCACCGACAGCTACGGCACGGTGACCGTGCTCTGGGGCCGTACGGGCGGGATCAGCGGCCAGGGCGCGGCGACGATCGAGGCGCCCGCGGGCTCCAGCGGCTGGGCCGTCGGCGCCAATCTGACGGCCGGCGACTTCGACGGGGACGGCGACACCGACCTGTTCATGGAGCACGGCGACGACTGGGAGCAACGCTCGGTGCTCTCCGGCCCGTTCACGCGCGGCGGCGAGGACGCGGGCGAGCAGCGCATCGACATGTTCACCACGGACAACGACATCCACACCGTCGTGGCGGGCGACGTCACCGGCGACGGCATCGACGACCTGATGACGTTCTACGTCTACCAGAACCACTCGGAGGGCGGCCGCTTCTGGCGGGGCACCTCCTCGGGCCTGTCCACCGAGGCCAAGCAGCTCAGTTCGGCGGACACCGCCGTCGTCGGCGACTTCGACAAGGACGGCAAGGGCGACCTGGCGACGCGTACGGTCCCCGGCGGCATCACGGAGGACCTTCCGTACGACCCGGGCACCGTCAAGATCTACTACGGGACGGCCGACGGGCCCAGCTCCACCCGTACGACGACGATCACGCAGAACACCGCGGGCGTTCCCGGAGTCAGCGAGAAGGGCGACCAGTTCGGCGCCCGGCTCGACGCGGCCGACGTCAACGGCGACGGCTACGCGGACCTCGCGGCGGGCGTCCCGTTCGAGGCCATCGGCAAGAAGGCCGCGGCGGGCGCGGTGGTGCTGCTCAAGGGCCGCTCGGGCGGGCTCAGCGGCACCGGGGCGCAGGCGTTCCACCAGGACACCGCGGGGATTCCGGGGGTGGCCGAGGCCGGGGACCGCTTCGGCGGCGCGGTGCGTCTGCTCGACGTGACGAAGGACGGCAAGGCCGAACTGGCCGTGGCCGCACCGGAGGAGAACGGTACGGGCGCCGTCTGGTCGCTGCGCGGCACGGCGAACGGCCTCACCGCGACGGGCTCGCTCGCCTTCAACCCGGTCGACCTGGGCACCCCGGCCGCCGGCGCCACATTCGGCAACTCCTTCGCGAACGAGCAGGGCACGTCGCTGTATCCGCCGTACTGAGGGTGAGGGCGTACGGACGGTCGGCCGTACGGACCGGCCTCCGGCCCAACGCCCCCTGGCCCTTGACCCTCGGCCTCCGGATCCGTTGGAGGTCCGGGGGCCGAGGGCTGTCCGGAGGGTGTTCCTCCGGCCGCCGTCAGCAGACGCGGCCGGAAGAGACGTACTCCTCGAACACCGACCAGGTCTCCGCGCCGACCACACCGTTGACCGGCAGCCCCGTACAGCTCTGGAACTGCCGTACGCGCAGGGCGGTTTCGGCGTCGAAGTCGCCGTCGACCTCGATGATGTCGTCGATGATCAGGGTGTGCAGCAGATAGCACTGGGCCTGCTTCACGGCGGGCCCGGTGTCGCCCTGCCGCAGGGTGGGACGTGCGCCGCTGTGGTGGCAGGGGTCCGCGGCGGGGCGCACGGCGGAGCCGCTCGCCGCTCCCGTCGGGGCCGCCGCGGCGGCGGTGCCGG
>NZ_LJGW01000626.1 GCF_001751255.1 Streptomyces nanshensis
CCCGGGGCGATCACGGGGCGGCGGCCGGAACCCCGCCGATGTGCGGCGGCGCGGCGGGCGGCGGGACCGTGGTCGGTCAGCCTCCCGCGACGCTGCCCAGGTACGCCTCGGCCTTCGCCGGGTCGTAGAAGTACTCCTCGAAGTCCGCCGGGTTGTCGAAGCCGTTGGCGAACCGGTCGGCCACGGGCTGGAGTTGGCCGGCCGCGCCGATCAGGTTGAGCACGTGCTCGGGCGGCGGCGCCAGCATCGCGTTCGTCCACTTCGTGGTGTGCTGCACATGGGCCCAGAAGCGGTCGAAGGTCTGCTGCATCCACTCCTCGTCGAACGGCTTGTCGCCGTGCTCCAGGATGGCGTCGAGATAGGTGGCCGCGCACTTGGCGGCGGAGTTCGAACCCTGGCCCGTGATGGGGTCGTTGGCGACGACGACGTCCGCGACGCCGAGCACCGCGCCGCCGCCGGGCAGCCGCCCGACGGGCTTGCGCACGGTCGGCGCGTACCGTCCCGACAGCGTGCCGCCCGCGTCCGTCAGCTCGACCTTCGTGGCCCGCGCGTACTCCCAGGGCGTGAACTGCTCCAGCAGCTCAAGGGTCTTGGCGAGCTGCTCGTTCGGGTCCTTGATGCCCTGGAAGACGTCCAGCGGTCCGCCCGGGATGCCCTCCCAGAAGAGGATGTCGCAGCGCCCGGAGGTCGTCAGGCAGGGCATGACGAAGAGTTCGCCGACGCCCGGCACCAGATTGCAGCGCACCGCCTCGGTCTCGGGGTGCTCGGGGCGCGGGCCGAGCCCGTGGACGTAGCTGACGGCGAGGGCGCGCTGCGGGGCGTCGTACGGGGAGCGCTCCGCGTCCCGCTCGAACATCGAGACCAACTCGCCCTTGCCGGCGGCCACCAGGACGAGGTCGTACTTCCTGGCGAAGAAGTCGAGGTCGGAGACGGCGGCGCCGTGGATGACGAGCTGGCCGCCGCGCTGGGCGAAGGTCTCCATCCAGCCGGACATCTTCACTCGCTGGTCGACGGACTGCGCGTAACCGTCCAGCCTGCCCAGCCAGTTGATGGCCCGCTGGGTCTCGCCCGGCCCCTGCACGGACTCCGGGTCGGCGACGGAGACGCCCAGGCCCTCGACCTTCGGGGCCTGGTTCTCCCAGAAGTTGGCCTCGATGTCGCGTTCCTTCTGAAGGGCCGTGTGGAACTGCATCTGGGTCGACATCACACGGCCGCCGCGGATCTCGTCCGCCGTGCGGTTCGACATCACGGTGACCTCGTAGCCCTGGGACTGAAGGCCCAGCGCGAGCTGGAGGCCCGCCTGGCCGGCGCCGACAATCAGTATCTTCCGCATGGCGGTCTCTCTTCTCCGTACGTGTGTGCAGTTCCGCGCCGCGCGCGCTTCAGGCGGGCGTGACGTCCAAGGCGTGACCGACCAGCGCGAGAAGGGACTTGAGGACTGTCGTCCGCTCCCGCGCGTCCATGATCACAACGGGTACGTGCCGGGGGACGGAGAGGGCCTCTCGTACGTCCTCGGCCTCGTAGGCGGGGGTCCCCTCGAAGTGGTTCACCGCGACCACGTACGGATATCCGCAGCTCTCGAAGTAGTCCAGAGCCGGGAAGCAGTCCTCCAGACGGCGCGTGTCGGCCATCACCACGGCGCCGATCGCGCCGCGCACGAGGTCGTCCCACATGAACCAGAAGCGCTGCTGGCCCGGGGTGCCGAACAGATAGAGCACCAGGTCGGATTCGAGGGTGATGCGCCCGAAGTCCATGGCCACGGTCGTCGTGGTCTTCTCGGGCGTGGCGGCGATGTCGTCCGTCTCCTCGCTCGCCTGCGTCATCAGCGCCTCGGTCGTCAGCGGCTCGATCTCGGAGACCGCACCGACGAGCGTCGTCTTGCCGACGCCGAAGCCTCCGGCGACGACGATCTTCGTCGATATCGGCGCCTTCGAGAGATCCTCCTGCCACTCCGCCACTCCCGGGGCGGTGCCCGCCGCGCTCCGCACTTCTTCCACGACCGGCTCAGAGCCTGCGAAGTCCACCCAGCACCCTTTCCAACAGCGCACGATCGGGACGGTCGCTGCCGTGCCCGGTGCCGTGAACGCGTACCCGCCCCTGGTCGGCGAGGTCGCTCAGCAGAACCCGTACCACGCCCAGAGGCATCTTCAACAGTGCCGCGATCTCCGCGACCGACCGCATGCGGCGGCAGAGTTCGACGATCGCGCGCATCTCGGGCATCACGCGGTCGCGCAGCCCTCCCGAGGTCAACTCGGGCCGCTCCTCCGGCGCTTCGATGGCCGCGACGATCGTCTCGACCAGCAGCACGTGGCCGAAGCGTGTACGGCCCCCGGTGAGGGTGTAGGGGCGGACTCTCTTGGACTTGCCGCTCTCGCCGCGTACGGGCAAGGGAGGCGGCGAGGACGAGGAAGGGGAAGAAGCAGGTGTCACTGGTCCAGCTCCATCGACGAGCGCAGTTCTGTGCGGAGTTCGGGGGTGAGGACATGGCCGGCGCGGCCGACGAACAGCGCCATGTGGTAGGCGACGACGCTCATGTCGCAGTCCGGTGTGGCGTGTACGCCCAGGAGCGAGCCGTCGCTGATCGACATCACGAAGAGCGAGCCCTCGTCCATGGCGATGACCGTCTGACGTATCTCCCCGCCGTCCATGAGCTTCGCCGCGCCGAGGGTGAGCGAGCCGAGCCCGGAGACGATGGTGGCCAGGTCGGCGCTCGTCCCCTTCGGGCCGCGGCGCGCGCCGCGGCGTACGGACGGGGGGACGGAGGAGGAGGGGGAAGCCGCGTCCCGGGCGCCGGTGCCGTCTGCGGCGTCTGCGGCGTCGGTAGCGTCGCCCGTGGGCGTTCCGGGGCCCGGGGCGCCGGAGTCCGGCGTCCCGTCGGCGGCGTCACCGGTTCCGGCGGCGTCCAGGCCCCCGTCCGAGGACAGCAGGAGCAGCCCGTCGGACGAGACGACGGCGACGGACAGGACGCCCGGCACCTCGTCGACGAGATTCTCCAACAGCCAGCGCAGATTGCGCGCTTGGGTACTGCCAGTGGTGCGCGTGGTGGACGCGTTCACGTACGGGCCTCCTCGGCGGTGCCGCCATCCGACTGCGTCCCCCGTTGACCGGTCTCCCTCTCATCAGCGCCGGTCTCGGCCGCCGCGTCACGGCGTCCGTGCTCGGCTCCCCGCTGGAATCCGCCCAGGCGGCGGCGCATTTCGTCGGCGTTCGCGCTGTGGTTGCGCGGCTTGTCGGGCCCGCCCGTGCGTGGCTCGACGTGGTGCGGGGTGCGCTTGGGCAGCCCCTTGTCGGTGAGCCGCGGCTGCTCCGGGATCGCGGGGCCGGAGTCGGAGCCCGCGTCCGCATCGGAGTCGGGGCCAGGGTCGGAGTCCGAGTCGGAGTCCGGGCCGGTGCCGGTGCCGAAGTCCGCTCCCGCGCCCGGGACTTGGCCGTGGCCGCCGGACCCGGCGGCGTCCGCGGACGCCGCTCCGGTGACGGGTGCGGCGCCGGCAGATCCGGAGGATGGTTTCGGCACGGTCCCGGCGGGCGGCCCATGGGCGGGCCGCGGCTCCGGCCGTACGCCGGT
>NZ_LJGW01000627.1 GCF_001751255.1 Streptomyces nanshensis
CGGTGTGCGGGCCGATGCCGCCGCAGGCCCATACGGGCAGGTCCTCGGGCAGCGCGTCGTCGGCTCCGCCGCGGGCCGCCAGGACGTGCTGCAACAGGACGAACGTGCTCAACTCGCCGGCGCGGCCGCCGCTTTCGGTGCCGCGGACGATGATCCCGTGGGCGCCGGAGGCGACCGCGCGGCGCGCCTCCTCCAGGCCGGTGGCCTCGACGAGGACCCGCCGTCCGCCGAACTCCCCCGGCGAACGCGCGGGATCGGCGAGTACGACGGTGCCCGCGGAGGCGGGCAGATCGCCCGCCGTGACCGGGCAGCCGGGCCGGATACGGACACCGAACGGGCGCGCCGTCCAGCGGTCCGCGCAGTCGAGATGTTCGGCGGCCTCGCGCTGCGCGCCGTCGCCGACGGGCAGTTCGAGCACTCCGAGTGCGCCCGCGGCGCACGCGGCGGCGGTCAGCCGTGGTGACGGGCGGTGCACAGGGTTGATCGCGATGACCGGAACCGATCTCGGGGACACGTCGGACGCGTCCGTATCCAGCATCCTCATGGGCTCTCCCGACTGCACGATCGCTTCGGCCAGCTGACCATGCGTAGTAGACGGGACGGTTAACCGCCGGTCAACCAAGGGCAGTCCGCCTGCTCGTCACTCTCCGTCAACCGGAAGTGGAACGGGCACGAACGGGCAATTCGCCCTCCGTGGCACAGTGAGCCGGGCCTTGACACGCACGTCATAAAGACGGAACTCAACGGTCATTACGTTTGTCATGGCCACGTAACCGTCCGCTTACAGACCACACGGGGACTGTGTGGCAGATCACAGCATTGCGGCGGGATCCCCGGAACCGCCGGGCAGCCCGGCCGGCCACGTGGATCGACAGGAGGTCGGTCCTGCCCGTGACCCGGCGGACGACGCCGGTCGGCGACCGGTGGTGCGTCCCGCGATTGTGCACCGGTTTCCCGCGCCCGCGTTCGCCGTTGAGCAAACGCGCAAACATCGACGGGAACCGGCTCCGGTCATCCGGAACAGAGTCCGGGAGGTGCCGTCGGACACTCAGGGGTCATGGACGCACGTCTGCCCGAACTCACGCCCGGATCACGGTTGTCGGCGGTCACGGCGGCCTCCTCGGCGACTGTCCCGGTGGGGGTCGGAATGTCTACGCGCGGAGAACGTACGCCCGGATACTCGTGAGTCACAAGGGACGGACGGACAATGGCAAGTACTGGCCACGAATTCCTGTGTACGGGCCACCCCGGGCCGCGATATCGGGCGCGGCACGGCGTGCGACGACGCGCTTTCGGCCGCGATGCCCCCATCCGGCCACGTACGGCGGCCCGTTCGGAGGCGGACCACCCGCGCTTTTCCGCCTGTTCGTACCGCGCCCTCGACAGCGTCCGCACACGGCGGTATGCGTCCGGGCCCGCGCCGCGTGAGGCGGCTCCGTCCGCACGCTTGTCTAAACCGATTTAACGGTGCAGGGTGCGAGACCCTCCGAGCCGCCGTCCCCTGACGTGGAAGCGAGTGCACAGCCATGAGCGAGCCGGCCATGAGCGTGTCCCGAAGAAGACTCCTCGCACTGGGAGTTGCCGTCCCGGCGTGCTCGGCGCTCGCGCCGGGGGCCGCGTGGGCGGCGGCCCCGGATCCGGCGTCCGCGGCGCACGCATCGTCCGCGCCGGCCGAGCGCCGCGCCGGCGACCGTCCCGGGGTACGGGTCAACCTCGCCCATCTCGACTTCCTCCGCGACACGGTGCGTCCCGCGCCGGTCCCGGGCCACGACACCTACCGGCTGCGCGAGGAGCCCGCGCTCGGTGCGCTGTGGACGTACGCCGAGCGGCAGTCCGACGGCTCCTACCGGCGTACGGGCGGCGGCGAGCGCGATCCGGAGACCGGCCACTACGCCCAAGGGGCCTACAACGCCGACGACATGGCGCGCGCCGCCGTCGTCTACCTCCGGCACTGGCGGCTGATCGGCTCCCCGCACAGCGAGCGCGCCGCACGCCAACTGCTGCGCGGCATCTGCTACTTGCAGACGACGACGGGCCCGCACGCGGGCGACGTCGTGCTGTGGCAGCAGGCCGACGGCACGCTCAACCGCAGCGCGTATCCGCCGGAGACCCCCGATCCGTCCGACTCCGGCCCGTCGTACTGGCTGGCGCGGCTCGTCTGGGCGCTGGGCGAGGGCGTCGAGGCGTTCGGCGGCGCGGGCGGCGGGTCCGCAACCGGGTCCGGGTCCGGGCTCGGGGACCCGGAGGGCGAACTCGCCCACGGCTTCGTCCAGTTCCTCCGCGACCGGCTCGAACTGGCCCTCACCGCACTGGAACGCGACGTCCTCTCCCGCTACGGCACCTGGGAGACCGCGGACGGCCGCCGCGTACCGGCGTGGCTCATCGCCCGCGGCGCGGACGCCACATCGGAGGCGGTACTCGGACTCGCCGCGTATGTACGGGCGGGCGGCGGCGAACGCGCCCGCCGTGCCACGGCCCGCTTCGCGGAGGGGATCGCGGCGCTGGCCTCCGGCGGCCCCGGTGTCTGGCCCTACGGCGCGGTGCTGCCCTACGCCGCCTCGCTCTCCCAGTGGCACGCCTGGGGCGCCCAGATGCCGACGGCGCTCGCGGTGGCCTCCCAAGTCCTCGGCCGCGAGGATCTGTTGCGTACGGCGCTGGGCGACGCGGCGGGCCTCACACCGGAGTTGCTGACGGCGGGCGGATGCGACAACGGCCGGCTGCCCGCGCCCGTCGACCGCAGCCAGATCGCGTACGGCGTCGACTCACGGCTGCGCGCGCTGCTCGCCGTCGCCGAGGCGGCGGGCACGCACGCCGCCAACGCCGCGGGCCGTACGGGCAGTTGGGGCCGCAGGGGCGCCCCGGGCCTCTATCCCCTCACCGCGCTGACCGCCGCCTGGTACTTCGGCGCCAACGCCGCCGGAGAGCCCGTCCACGACCCGGACACCGGCGTCACCTTCGACGGGGTCTCCCCCGAGGGCGAGATCAACCGCAACTCCGGCGCCGAGTCCACCGTTCACGGCCTGCTGTCCATGCTGGCGCTCGCCTCCCTCACGGACGGCCCCACGAACGGCCCCACGAACGGCAACGTACGCGCGGGCTCCGTACCACCGCTGGCCGTGACCTCCGCCGAGCACGACGGGACACGCGTACTGGAGGCGGAGGACGGCGAGTTGACGGGCGCGGCGAAGGTCCAGCGCCCCGACCCGGCCGCCACCGAGGAGTCCGCGTACTCCGGCGGCGCCTGCGCGGCACTGCGCGAGGACGGCGCGATCACCTGGACGCTGCCGGACAAGGCCCCGGACCCGCTGCTCGCCTCCCCGGTGGTGAACCTCGTCGAGGACCGGGCGGCGGGCCGCACCGTCTGGAACTCCCGTGGCGCCACGGCCGGTTCGGCCTCGCTCGACCACGGCACCGCCGGCCCGCAGGGAGTCTCCGCCGTCCCTGGCACGCTGACGCCGGTGGCGCTGCCGGGCACCTTCGCACCGGGCGGACGGCTGCGCGCCCGCGCCGCGGACGTGGGGAAGCACGCGCTGCGCGTGGACGCCGTCCTCGTACGGCCCGCCGTGGCACGCCTCGT
>NZ_LJGW01000629.1 GCF_001751255.1 Streptomyces nanshensis
GCCAGGGCGAGAACGCGGCGCCGGGGCGCGCACGCGCCGGATCTGCGGCGCCGTGCGAGGGATGCGATGAAGGATCCGGTCATGGCTCTCCTCAAGTGAACGGAGTGGAAGGGGAGTTGGGGGGGAGAGAGAAATGGCACGACTGGTGGCGTGGTGCGTGGTGCCGGGCGATCCGCCGGGAGTGCGGCGGGAAGTTCCAGCCGGAATCTAGAAGGACTAGACCAGTGCGTCAATGGTTTGCACCAATCCCGTCGCACCGGACGTCCGGTACTCGTCGCCCTCGCCGTCCCGCCGGTGACGGGGCAGCCCCGATCGGGCATACTTCTCGGGCCGCAACCGCTGGTCAGCCGCCGTCGTAACCCGGCGCGGCGCCGTCGGACGAGCGGCTCCGCACGGGGCCCGGCCTCCCGCCGCGCCCCGGTACGGCGGCACCACCACACCCCGGTAGGCCGCCGCAGCCCCCGAACAGGAGGAGAGCGCCGTGATGCCCGAGTACGGACCGCAGCCTGTGGACCGCCGGCTGCCCACGCAGGAGGCCCGCGATCTGCTGGCCCTCGTGCGCGAACTGGCCGGGCGGGAGATCCGCCCGCACGCGAGCGACGACGAGGCCGAGGGACGCTTCCCGCGCAAGACCTTCACCCTGCTGTCCGAGTCGGGCCTGCTGGGACTGCCGTACGCGGAGGAGTTCGGCGGCGGCGGTCAGCCCTACGAGGTCTATCTCCAGGTGCTGGAGGAGCTGGCCGCGGCACGTCTGACCGTCGGCCTCGGCGCCAGCGTCCACACCCTGGCCTGCCACGCCCTCGCCGGCTTCGGCACCAAGCAGCAGCGCGCCGACCATCTGCCCGCCATGCTCGGCGGCGGCACGCTCGGCGCGTACTGCCTCTCCGAACCCACCACCGGATCCGACGCCGGATCGCTGCGCACCCGCGCCACCCGCGACGGCGACGACTGGGTGCTGGAGGGCACCAAGGCGTGGATCACCCACGGCGGCGTCGCCGACTTCTACACCGTGCTCGCCCGCACCGGCGGCGACGGGCCGCGCGGCATCACCGCGTTCCTGGTGCCCGGCGACGCCGGGGGTCTCCAAGCGGCGCCGCCCGAACGCAAGATGGGGATGAACGGTTCGCCCACCGCCCAGATGCACTTCGACGGCGTACGGGTCTCCGACGCCCGCCGCATCGGGGACGAGGGTCAGGGCATGACCGTGGCGCTCTCCGCGCTGGAGTCCGGACGGCTGGGCATCGCCGCCTGCGCCGTCGGACTGGCGCAGGCCGCGCTGGACGAGGCGCACGCCTATGTGCTCGGCCGGGAGCAGTTCGGGCGGCCCATCGCCGACTTCCAGGGGCTGCGCTTCATGATCGCCGACATGGCCACGCAGATCGAGGCGGGCCGTGCGCTGTATCTGAGCGCGGCACGCAGACGCGACGACGGGGTGCCCTTCGGCCGCGAGGCCGCCATGGCCAAGCTGTTCTGCACGGACGCGGCGATGCGGGTCACGACGGACGCCGTCCAACTGCTCGGCGGCTACGGCTACACCACGGACTTCCCCGTCGAGCGGTACATGCGCGAGGCCAAGGTGCTCCAGATCGTCGAGGGCACCAACCAGATCCAGCGGATGGTCATCGCCCGCAATCTGACCGGTCCGGAGAGCAAGCGTTAACAGCGCGCGAGCGCGTTCGACGGCCGTACGGCGAGCGGGAGTCCGCCCGTGCACCGGATTCCGGTCGGCGGGTGCGCCGCCGGGGTGTCCGTCCCGCCCGTACGGATCGCGTACGGAGTCCGTACGGGCAACGGGCGGGCGCCGCACGGTACTTGACCGCCCCCGGCGTGCTCAGGAGTGCGGCGGCAGCTCTCCCGAACCGCGCGCGATCAGCCGCGTCGGGTGCGTCGTCAGCCGTGGCGGGTCGTGCGCGCCCTCCAGCCGCCGGAAGAGCAGATCGGCGGCGGTGCGGCCGAGTTGGGCGGGGTCCTGGGCCACGACCGTCACGGGCGGCGAGAGCATGTCCGCGAGTTCGAAGTCGTCGAAGCCGACGAGCGCGACGGGCCGCCGCCGCTCCGCGAGGACCCGTACCAGCGTGACCGTCACCCGGTTGTTGCCCGCGAAGACCGCGGTGACCGGCTCGGGACCGTCCAGCATGCGTTCCGCGTCGGCCCGTACACGCGCGGGGTCGGTCGCGCCCGGCGCCAGCCAGCTCTCGTGCACCGGCAGCCTGGCCCCGGCCATCGCCGCCTCGTACCCTCTGATGCGCTCGTGCGCGGTGTGGATGCGGGGCAGGTCGCCGATGAAGCCGATCCGCCGGTGCCCGTGCGCGATCAGATGCGCGACGCCGTCGCGGGCGCCGGCGAAGCTGTCGACGAGCACCTGGTCCGCCTCGATCCGGCCCGGCGGGCGGTCGACGAAGACGGTGGCGACCCCGGCCGCGATCTCCGGTTCCAGATAGCGGTGGTCGTCGCTGGCCGGGACGATGACCAGTCCGTCCACGCGCCGTGCGCACAGCGCGAGGACCAACTCCTGCTCGCGGCCCGGGTCTTCGGCGCTGGAGCCGTTGATCAGCAGCGCGCCGTGCGCCCGCGCGACCTCCTCGACGGCGCGGCTGAGCGGCGCGTAGAAGGGGTCGGCGAGGTCTTCCAGCACGAGTCCGATGCTCGCGGTGCGGCCTTTGCGCAGAATGCGCGCACTGTCGTTGCGGCGGAACCCGAGGGCGGTGATCGACTCCTGCACGCGGCGTTCGGTGTCCGGGGAGACGCCCGGTTCGCCGTTGACGACCCGGGAGACGGTCTTGAGGCCGACTCCTGCACGGGCCGCGACGTCCTTCATCGTGGGCCTGTTGCCGTAGCGGGTCCCGGTGGTGCGGGCGGCGGCGGATCGTACGGTCTCGGGCACGGCTTCGGGTCCCCCTCGGTGCGTGGTGCTGCAGCGAGCAGCATAGCCGCCTCGGGCGACAGTCTGGACAACGTTGTCAAAACAGGTCAGACTGATCCTTCGACCGTTCCCGTCCGGGGGCGGGTCTCCGGCCCCCTCCCCGGGAGAACATCACCCATGCACACGGACCTCGTTGCGGCCCTCGACATCGGCGGCACCAAGATCGCGGGCGCACTGGTGAACAGCGGCGGCGAACTGCTGGTACGGGCACAGCGTCCCACGCCGCCCCGGGGCAGCGGCGAGCAGGTCATGGCCGCCGTCGAAGGCGTACTGGACGAGCTGGCCGCCTCGACTCTCTGGCAGAGCACGCGTGTTGTGGGCATCGGCAGCGCCGGACCGGTCGACGCCAAGGCGGGCACCGTCTCTCCCGTCAACATCCCCGGCTGGCGCGAGTATCCGCTCGTACGCGGCGTCCGGGACCGTACGGGCGGACTGCCGGTGACCCTCGTCGGCGACGGCGTCGCGATGGCGGCGGCCGAGCACTGGCAGGGCGCGGCACGCGGCCGGTCGGGAGCGCTGTGCATGGTGGTCTCCACGGGCGTCGGCGGCGGCCTCGTGCTCGGCGGCGAACTCCACCCCGGCCCCAGCGGCAACGCGGGCCACATCGGCCACATCAGCGTCGACCTGGACGGCGACCTCTGCCCCTGCGGCGGACGCGGCTGCGTGGAACGCATCGCCAGCGGGCCCAACATCGCGCGCCGCGCCCTGGGAGACGGCTGGCGCCCCGGACCGGACGGCGACGCGTCC
>NZ_LJGW01000631.1 GCF_001751255.1 Streptomyces nanshensis
CGCCCCGGCCCGTCACAGCTCCCCCATGCGGCGGATCACGGGCGCCACGCGCTGGACGCCGTGCCGGTACGCCCCCCGAGCCGCGTCCCGTACAGCCCCCCGTACGGCGGCCCGCACCCCCGAGGAGGCACCGGCGGCAGCGGCCTTCGCGGCGCCCGGCAGCACGGCGCCGTCGGCGGCGAAGCCGTAGCGGGAGAGGACACCCGGCAGATAGCGGGGGGCGGTTGTGGGCGTGTAGTACGGCGCGATCGCGGGCAGCCGGTCGTGCACCGCGAGCCGTGCGACCCGTTCGCGGGCCCCGTCGAAGGCACGCTCGTACGGTCCGCCGGGAAGCACCCCCTGCCGGGCCGTCCAGGCGGCGTCGGCGGACGGCAGGCGCCCGGCGTCGAGTTCGTCCCACGAGGCGAGGCAGCCCGAGCCCAGGAAGTGGTGGTTGCCCAGGGCCTCGCGTACGCCCAGGTCGGTCAGGACGGCGGTGGGGATGCCGCGGTGCAGGGACTCCAGCGCGGCGGTCGAGCTGACGGTGACGAGCAGATCGGTACGGTCCAGGACGTCGCCCATGTGCCCGTACACCAGGCGGCAGTTGGGCGGCAGACCGCCGGGCAGCCGGTCCGCGAGCCGCTGGTAGGGCTGCTCCTCGATGTGCGTGGTGTGCTCGCCGGGACGGCTGCGGAGCTTGACGAGGACCTCGCGTCCGGGGTGTGCGCGGGCGTGGTCCGCGGCGCGGCGCAGCAGATACGCGCGGTCCTCGCGCCCGGCGGGCACGGACGGCTGCGCGGCGAAGACGACGGTGAACGGGCGCTCGGCGTCCGGACCTTCGTAGGGTGCGCCGCCGAGGAAGGGCAGCGCGCCCTCGGTGACACAGGAGGCGTCGGCGCCCGCGCCCTCGTAGACGGCGCGGAAACGCTCCGCGTCGTAGCGGGAGTTGGCCAGGACGACGTCGGCGCCGTGGCGCAGCAGCAGCCCGTCGGCGAGCTTCTCGTAGACGACGCCGACATAGCCGGTGAGGGTGACGGGACGGGCGACCGCGCCGGGCTCCCCCGCGGCGCCTTCCATGACGTCTGCGCCTTCTGCGCCTTCCGTGGCTTCCCCGCCCGCGGTCCGCGCCGCGTGCGCCATGCCGTGCAGCATCGCCTGCACCGCGCCGCCCACGCAGGCGAGCACGACGACGTCGTACGCGCTCCGGTCCGCGGCCTGCCGCACGAAGGCCGCGCCGGTCGTCTCCCGCAGCGAGTCCACCTCGACGCCGACCTCGGCGAGCTGCCGGGGCGTGGGCGTGGCACGTCCGCGCAGCAGCAGCCCGTCGATGCGGGCGCCGGGCGCGATGCGGCGGGCGGTGAGCGCTCCCCACTTCCAGCGGGTGTCGGAATCCGCGAGCACGGCGGTACGCAGCACGGAATCCGGCCGCGCGGAATGCTCACCGGAAACGGAAGGGATGTGTGATGGCACGTCTCCGACGCTAGAAAGCAATTCCGCAGCCCGGCCCAACGGAAATACAACAGCGGGTTAACAGCGCGCCGCCGACCGGCCAACCAGCCCGCCCCGCAACGGATTCACCATCCCGCCACGCGCCGTTCACCGGCGATTGCCGCGCAGGCCACAAAGGCGGCGAGGGGCGCCTCTAGGGTCTGCCGGGTGGTCAATCTCTCCGTCATCGTGCCGTTCTACAACGTGCAGTCCTACGCCCCCGAAGCCATCAGAAGCCTACGTGCGAATGCGCGCGAGGACATCGAATTCATTCTCGTCGACGACTGTTCGACGGATGACACCCCGGAGATCCTCGCGGAAGCGGAAAGGGATCTGCCCGGGGCCGTTCTCGTACGCCATGAACGCAACGGCGGCCTGGCGACGGCACGCAACACCGGACTGGACGCCTCGCGCGGCCGCCATCTGACCTTCCTCGACGGCGACGACTGGCTCGCCCCCGGCTACTACCCCCGGCTGCTGGCCGCCATCGAGGAGCTGGGCTGCGACTTCGTCCGTACCGACCACGTGAGCTGCACCGCGCGCGCCCGCACTCTCGCCCGCGTCCCGCACGGCCGCCGGGGCGTGGTGACCGATCCGCGCGCGGCGATCCTGCCCGCCGACCGCACCACGTCCGTCGACTACGCCTACGCCTGGGCCGGCGTCTACCACCGCCGGCTGCTGGACGAGGGGCTGCTGCACTTCACGCACGGGCTGCGCACCGCCGAGGACCGCCCGTGGATCTGGCGGCTGCACCGCGAGGCGAAGTCCTTCGCCGTGGTCGGGCTGATGGGCGTCTACTACCGCCGCGGCGTGGCCTCCTCGCTCACGCAGATCGGCGACGTGCGCCAGCTCGACTTCATCCGCGCCTTCGACCAGGTCGTCGAGGAGACCGCACGCGACCGGGACGCGGAGGTGCTGCTGCCGAAGGCCGTCCGCACGTACTGCGCGATCATCTCCCACCATCTGACGAGCGGACGGTTCGAGCGCCGGGTCGCGCGCGAGCTGCGCGCCCGCAGCGCCGCGGCCCTGCGCCGGCTTCCCGACGATGTGCTCGCCGGAGCGCTGGACTCGATGGACCTCGAACGCGCCTCCCGGCTGCGCAGGCTGCGCCGCCGTCCCGCCCTCCTCCGCAAGGAGCAGGGACCGCGGGAGGCGCAGGAAGCACAGGAGGCACAGGAGACTCAGGAGGCGAAGAGGGCCCAGGAGCAGGCCGCGTGAGCGACACACACCTTCCAGGACGGACCGACCGCATGCGTACGCAGATCTTCTTCGCCTCCACCCTCTACGGCGCCGCGACGCTGGCCGCCGCCCTCGACGCGGGAATCGTCCCCGACGCCGACCGGCGGCTGCTGCTCGTGAGCAACAACGCCGCGAACCCGGAGACGACGCCCGCGCTGGACACCATGCCCGGCTTCGAGCGGCTGCGTCCCCGCTTCGACCGGGTGCTGTCGTGGAACGAGGCCATCTCCCCGTTCCATCCCGGCGGTTGGTCGCCGCGTACGGACGACGTGCCGATGTGGGAGCGCTATCTGCGGCTGCTGTGGAGCCTCGGGGACGACGAGGTGGAGCTGTTCGTCGAGTCCATCCAGGTCGAACCCGCGCTGGCCGTCGCACGGTGCTTCCCGAACGCGCCCCTGGAGGTCTACGCGGACGGGCTGATGAGCTACGGCCCCACCCGCAACAAGCTCGATCCGCTGGTCGGCTCCCGTGTGGAGCGGCTGCTGCATCTGGATCTGCTGCCGGGCCTGGAGCCGCTGCTGCTCACGGAGTTCGGCGTACGGGCCGAGGTCGTGCCCACCGGGTCCTTCACCTCCGTACTGACGGAGCTGTCGCAGGACGTGCCGCCGGCCGTGGCCGCCGCCCGGCAGGGGGGCGCGCTGCTGCTGGGGCAGTACATGTCGGCGCTGGAGATCCTCACCGCCGCGGAGGAGGAGCGCCTGCACGTACGGATGCTGCGCGGCGCGGCCCGGCTCGGCCACCGCCGCGTGGTGTTCAAGCCGCATCCGGTGGCGCCCGCGCGCTTCTCCCGTGCGCTGGAGAAGGAGGCCGGCGAACTCGGCGTGGAACTCCTGGTGTTGAACACCCCGGTGCTCGCGGAGGTGCTGTACGAGCGGCTGCGTCCGGAACTGGTCGTCGGCTGCTTCTCGACGGCGCTGCTGACGGCGTCGTCGTTCTACGGGCTGCCCGTGGCGCGTACGGGAACGGAACTGCTGCTGGAGCGGATCGCGCCGTACCAGAACAGCAACCGGGTGCCGGTCACGCTGGTCGACGCGCTGCTGCCGGAGGCGGGCGAGGCGCCCGCCGGGACGGACGCGGACGCGACCGAGGGGGCGGGCGCGGCCGAGGGGGC
>NZ_LJGW01000624.1 GCF_001751255.1 Streptomyces nanshensis
CGGGGGAGCCGGCCGGGCCGGTGGAAGGGGACACGCTCTTCATGCTAGAGGCCCCCGGAGTGCGGTTTTACGGGCCGGGGCGGGCCGGCGGGGGAGCGGGGCGGACGTGCCAGACTGCCGCCCATGCGACGTCTGTTCCCCTGCCCCGGTGATGACGGCTCCGCTTCCGGTACCGCCCCCGGTTCCGGTTCTGCCCCCGGCCCTGATTCCGCTTCCGGTCCGGGCGCGGACGGCGGGCAGTGGAGCATCGACGCACTCGCCGACGCCTACGCCTACCCCGAGGAGTACGGGCACGGGCCCGGCTCCGGCGCCCCGGACGCCGCCCCCGCGGCCCCCGGCGTATGGCTGCGCGCCAACATGGTCTCCTCGCTCGACGGCGCCGCCCACCACGAGGGACGCTCCCAACCCCTGTCCTCCGAGGCCGACATGCGCATCTTCGGCGTGCTGCGCGGCCTCGCGGACGCGGTCGTCGTCGGGGCGCAGACCGTACGGCAGGAGGGCTACGGGCCGCCGCGCGAGCGCAAGGCCTTCGCATGGCGCCGTGCGGCGGCCGGACAGGGCCCGGCACCGGCCATCGCCGTCGTCAGCGCCGGCCTCGATCTGGACTTCTCCCAGCCGCTGTTCACCTCTCCCCTCGTGCCGACCCTGCTGGTGACGGGGGCCGGGGCGCCCTCCGACCGGGTCGCGGCGGCACGGGCCGCGGGCGCGGAGGTCGTCTTCGCGGGGGAGGGCGCCACGGCCGACCCGGCCCGGCTGCCCGGCGCCCTCGCGGAGCGCGGGCTGCGGCGGCTGCTGACGGAGGGCGGGCCGCGGCTGCTGGGGCAGCTCGTCGCCGGGGGAGCGCTGGACGAGATGTGTCTGACGATCTCGCCGCGCGTCACCTCCGGCGAGGCGCCGCGGATCGTGAACGGGCCCGGCGTCGAGGTCCCCGTGGACTTCCGCCTCGCCGGGGTACTGGAGGAGGACGGGTTCCTCTTCACGCGCTACCGCCGTACCGGTTCGCGCGCGGCGTGACGCGGCGCGGGTAACCGCCGGGAACAGGCGGCGCCGGAGGCGCGTGAGTTCTCCGTACGCGGGCAGCCGTTGGCTGGATGATCGTCTCGGAGCCCCGGGCCCCGGGGCTCCCTGTGAAGGAAGGGCACCGCCGTGTTCAGGACCGTATTGATGATCGAGAAGCCGCTGGTGTCCGACGACGTGGAGCTGGTGACGACGCTGCACGGCGAGGAGCACGTCTCGTTCGTCGTGCTGATCCAGCCCCGCGGCGACCAGGACCGGCTGCTGCGCGCCCTGGACGACGTCGCCCTCGGCGAACTCGACCAGGCGGTGCACGAGGGCAGCGAACCGGAGGACCGCGATACGCACGGCCCGGCCCTCCGCGCGCTGGAGCACTCGCTGACGATGCTCCGCGAGACCGGCGCCGAGGCCGAAGGACGCGTCATCGAGGACCACCCGCTGGACGTGCTCACCGAGACCGTCGAGCGGCACAAGGCCGACGAGGTCATCGTGCTGACGGCGCCGCATCTCGTCGAGGAGTTCTTCCACCGCGACTGGGCCACCAGAGCCCGGCACAAGGTGGGCGTCCCGGTGCTGAAGCTCTTCGCGCACACCCCGTAGGGCGCACCCGCCCGTGCGGGCGCCGTCCGGGACCCATGCCGCGCCCCGGCCGCCCGGGCGCAGCGCATAGGCTGAGCAGCGCGCGGGGTGCGGCGTCACGGCGGTGCCCGTGCCGGGCACACCGCGCGACTGTTCGTGAGAGTCGTGAGAGTACGAGTCCTGGAGGCGCCCGCATGGCAGCCGACCCGTCCCGCTCCCGCCGGAGTGTTCCGGAGGATCTGGCCCGTCCGCACTTCATCGGCATCGGCGGCGCCGGGATGTCCGGCATCGCGAAGATCCTCGCCCAGCGCGGTGCGCGGGTGGAGGGCAGCGACGCACGGGAGTCGGTGACGGCGGCGGCCCTGCGGGGCCTCGGCGCGACGGTGCACATCGGGCACGACGCGGCGCATCTGGCGGCGGACGCCACCGGCGTCGTCGTCTCCAGCGCGATCCGCGAGAACAACCCGGAGCTGGTCGCCGCCCGCGAGCGCGGCATCCCCGTGGTGCACCGCTCGGACGCGCTGGCCGCGCTGATGGACGCCTGCCGTCCGCTGGCCGTGGCGGGCACCCACGGCAAGACCACCACGACCTCGATGCTCGCGGTCGCGCTGGGCGCCCTCGGCCTCGACCCGTCGTACGCGATCGGCGGCGACCTGGACGAGCCCGGCTCCAACGCGCACAACGGACGGGGCGAGATCTTCGTCGCCGAGGCCGACGAGTCGGACCGCAGCTTCCACCAGTACGAGCCCGAGGTCGCCGTCGTCCTCAACGTCGAGCTGGACCACCACGCCAACTACGCGTCCATGGAGGAGATCTACGACTCCTTCGTGACCTTCTCCGACCGCATCCGCCCCGGCGGCGTGCTCGTCGTCTCCGCCGACCACGAGGGCGCGCGCGAGCTGACGCGGCGGGTGCGCGAGCGCGGCCGGGTGCGGGTGCGCACCTACGGCGAGGCCGAGGACGCGGACGTACGCGCGCTGAGCATCACCCCGCACGGCCTGACCAGCGAGACCACGGTGCTGCTGGACGGCGAGGAGCTGACCTTCGCCGTCTTCGTGCCCGGACGGCACTACGCGCTCAACGCCGTCGCCGCCCTCGTCGCCGGTACCGAACTGGGCGTGCCCGCCGACGAGTTGGCCAAGGCGCTGGGCACCTACACCGGTGTACGGCGGCGCCTCCAGCTCAAGGGCGAGGCGAACAGCGTCCAGGTCATCGACTCCTACGCGCACCACCCCACCGAGATGACGGCCGACCTGGAGGCCATCCGCGGCGGCGCCGGCGACGGCCGCATCGTCGTCCTCTTCCAGCCGCACCTCTTCAGCCGCACCCGCGAACTGGCCACGGAGATGGGGGAGTCGCTGGCGCTGGCCGACGCCTCCGTCGTCCTCGACATCTATCCCGCCCGCGAGGACCCGATCCCGGGCGTCACCAGCGAGCTGATCATCGAGGCGGCGCGCGCCGCCGGAGCCGACGTACGGCACGCGGCGAGCGGCGCGGAGGGCGCGGAGCTGGCCGCGGGAATGGCCGCACCCGGTGATCTCGTTCTCACCATGGGAGCCGGTGACGTGACGGAGCTGGGCCCCGACATCCTGGCCCGGCTGCCGCAGGCGCGCTGAGCGTCCAGCCGGCTACCGCGAGACCGAGAAGGAGGCCGACCGGCCGTGACGTACGAGATCGACAAGCCGGAAGAGCAGTGGCGTGCCGAGCTGAGCCCCGAGGAGTACCGGGTGCTGCGGGAGTCCGGCACGGAGCCGGCGTTCACCGGCGAGTACACCGACACCAAGACCGAGGGCGTCTACAACTGCCGGGCCTGCGGGACCGAACTCTTCCGTTCCCGTACGAAGTTCGAGTCGCACTGCGGGTGGCCGAGCTTCTACGACCCGGCCGACTCGGACGCCGTGGAGCTGCTGGAGGACCGCTCGATGGGGATGCTCCGCATGGAGGTGCGGTGCGCCCGCTGCGGCTCGCACCTCGGGCACGTCTTCGAGGGCGAGGGCTACCAGACGCCGACGGACCAGCGGTACTGCATCAACAGCATCGCCGTACGGCTGGTGCCCACGGAGTCCTGAACCGCGGCCGGGGCCGGGGCGGTTGAGCCCGCCGGACCGCCTGCCGTGAACACCGCGTCCCGCGCTCCCGTGAGGGAGGCGCGGGACGCGTGCGTGTGCGCTTCGCTTTTCGGCTCGGCTCGGCTCGGTGGTTAGTCGGTGCCGTTGCCGGGGGTGGGGGTGGTCTTC
>NZ_LJGW01000633.1 GCF_001751255.1 Streptomyces nanshensis
GGTACCGCGCGCTGTCGCGCGCAGCCACCCGCCCCGCCGGTGTGCCAGGGGCCGCGACCCCGGCCGTACGCCCCGACGGGCGCCCGGCCGCGATCACTTGGCCGTGATCACTCGGAAGCGATCACTGGGACTCGGTCAGAGCGACCGGGTCACTTGACGGCGACGCCGGTCCAGGACGCCTCGACGGCCTTGGACTCGGTGCTGTCCTTGCCGAACAGGTCGTCCGACGCCTTCACGGTGGCCTTGCGGGCGTCCGCGTAGTCCGTGTTGGCGGTCATGTTCTCGGTCAGCGCCTTGAACCAGATCTGCTGGGCCTTGGTGATGCCGATGCCCTTGACGGTGGAGCCGTCGGAGGTGGGCGAGTCGTACTCGACGCCGTTCAGTTCGGACTTGCCGCTGCCCATGGACAGCAGGAAGAAGAAGTGGTTGGCGATGCCGGACGAGTAGTGGACGTCGACGTTGCCCGCGTCCGAGCTCCACTCGTCGAGTGAGTTGCCGTCCTTGCTCGGCTTGTCCATGTAGCGCAGCGGGCTGCCGTCGCCGTTGATGTCGATCTTCTCGCCGATGAGGAAGTCGCCGACGTCCTCCTTGTTCTTGGCGTGGAACTCGACGGCGGTGCCGAAGATGTCCGAGGTGGCCTCGTTGAGACCGCCGGACTCGCCCGCGTACTCCAGGCCCGCGGTCGCGGAGGTGACACCGTGCGACATCTCGTGGCCCGTGACGTCGATGGCGGTGAGCGGGGCCTTGTTGCCCTCGCCGTCGCCGTACGTCATGCAGAAGCAGCTGTCGTCCCAGAAGGCGTTGACGTAGTTGTCGCCGTAGTGGACGCGGCTGGGCGCACCCTTGCCGTCACCGGCGATGCCCTCGCGCTTGAACTCGTCCTTGTAGAAGTCCCAGGTCGCCGCACCGCCGAAGTGGGCGTCGACGGCCGCGGTCTGGGCGTCCTCCGGCTTGCCGGTGCCCCACTTGTTGTCCTTGTCGGTGAACTCCTTGCCGTCACCGCTCTCGCTGTTCTCCAGGTTCGTGGTCTTGCTGCCGCCACGGGACTTGTCGGTCAGCGTGAAGTTGCCGTCCGAACCGTCGGTGGTGAGCTTGACCTCGCCGGCGTACTGGCTGGTGCCGGTGCCGTCGGCCTCCTGGATGCCCTGGTACTGGTCCAGCTTCTTGCCGGTCTTGGCGTCGGTGATGATGTGGAGCTGGCTCGGCGCACCGGACTTCTGGAGGCCGCCCTTGACGGTCTCCCAGGCCAGAACGGGCTTGCCCTTCATCGCGAAGACGACCTGGCGCGGGGCCTTGCTGCCCTTCGCCTTCGGGGTGGCCGGCTTGGCGGACTTGCTGACGCCCTGGGTCGAGACGGCCATCTTGGCGTCCGAGGACCGGTCGACGCCGGTCTGCTTGCCGGACTTGGACTTGTGGACGACCAGGTCGCCGCCGAGGACGGGCATGCCGTCGTAGGTGCGCTCGTACCGGACGTGCGTCGCGCCGTCCTCGTTCTTGATGACGTCCTTGACCTGGAGCTTCTCCTTGGAGCCGAGGCCCAGAGCCTTGGCGTCCGCGGCCTTCGCCGCCGTGGAGTCGGCCTTCTTGATGAGCTGGGTCTTCTGCACCGCGCTCAGGGCGGCCGGCTGCGCACCGGCCTTCGCAGTGGACTCCTTCGCCGACTGGCCGGCGGAGGCCGTGCCGGCGGTGATGCCGGCCACGACGAGCGCGGCCGTGGCCGCGAGGGCCGATATCCGCTGCTTCTTGCTGAGGGATCTCACCAGGTGGCTCCTTCTGCCGTGGGGGCCGGACGGCCGCTGTGTGCGACGGTCCGTGCAGAACTGTGGAACAGGAATGCGAGTGGCCGAGCCGTGTGCGACGGCACGACCGCCGGTCACACTACTGTCGAGTACACGCGGATGTCACCGATTCCGTCAGACAGCGTTCACGGCTTGACCAGAATTTGTCCGTTACCGCGCGTGAGTTTTCCGAATAACGGACGCTTCTGTGGCGGGAGTTGAGGATTTCCCCAGGTCGCGGAAGTGCGGCGGGCCTACACCAGTGAGTCACGCCAGGCGAGATGCAGATCCGCGAATCTCCCGTTCTTGGCGATCAATTGACCCGGGGCGCCGTCTTCCACGATCCGGCCGCGCTCCATCACGAGTACCCGGTCCGCGATCTCGACGGTCGAGAGCCGGTGCGCGACGACCACCGCCGTACGGCCCCGAAGCACCGTCATCATCGCCTGCTGTACGGCCTGTTCGCCCGGAATGTCCAGAGAGGACGTCGCCTCGTCCAGGACGAGCACGGCCGGATCCGCGAGCAGCGCGCGGGCGAACGCCACGAGCTGGCGCTGCCCCGCGGAGATCCGTCCGCCCCGCTTGCGCACGTCGGTGTCGTAGCCCTCGGGCAGCGCGGCGATGAACTCGTGGGCGCCCAGGGCCTTCGCGGCGCTCTCGATGTCCGCGCGCGAGGCGTCCGGACGTCCGATGGCGATGTTCTCCGCGACGGTGCCGGAGAAGAGGAACGCCTCCTGGGTCACCATCACGACGTTGCGCCGCAGTTCGGCTCCCGCGACGTCACGCAGATCCACGCCGTCGAGCAGCACACGGCCCGTCGTCGGGTCGTAGAGCCGGGCCAGCAGCTTCACGAGCGTCGACTTGCCGGCGCCGGTGGCGCCGACGAGCGCCACCGTCTGCCCCGCGTCGAGCGTCAGTTGGAAGGACGGCAGCACTTCGCCGCCCGTGCGGTAGCCGAACGAGACCGCGTCGAAGACGACGTCGCGCCCGCGCCGCGCGTGCTGCCCCGCTGCGTCCGGCCCTGCCGCGTCCGGCTGTTGCCTGCTGTCCTGCCCGCCGTTCTGCCCGCCGTTGAGCCCGTGGCCTGGTCGCCCGGCGTGGCGCGGGGGAAGGCCGCGCGGGGAGGCGGGCTCGGGGACGGACGGGCGCTGCGCCAGCAGCCCGGCGATCTTCTCCAGCGAAGCGGCCGCCGACTGATAGGAGTTGAGGAACATCCCCAGGTGGTCGATCGGCTCGTACAGCCGGCGCAGATAGAGCGCGGCGGCGGCCAGCACGCCGAGCGCCAGGTCCTGGGCGGCCACCCGGTAGGCGCCCCACACCACGATCGCGGCGAGCGCGGTGTTCGCGGTCAGCCGCGAGGCGACGACGTAACGCGCCATCTCCAGCAACGAGTCGCCGTTCGCCCGCAGATGACGGCCGTTGAGCCGCGCGAACTCCTCGTCGTTCGCCCGCTCGCGCCGGAACGCCTGTACGGCGCGGATGCCGCCGACGGTCTCGGTGAACTTCACGATGACCGAGGCCATCGCCGAGGACCGGCTGCGGTAGACGCGCTCCGAGCGCCGCTGGAAGTCGCGTACGAGCAGACCCAGCGGGACGAAGCTCGCCAGGGCCGCCGCGCCGAGACCGGCGTCCAGCCACAGCAGCGTCAGCACGATATAGACGACGGAGACGACGACGGCCAGCAGCTCCTGAAGCCCCTCGTCCAGCAGTTCGCGCAGCGAGCCCACGTCGGTGGTGGCGCGGGAGATGAGACGGCCCGAGGTGTAGCGGTCGTGGAAGTCGACGTCCAGGGCCTGTGCGTGACGGTGGATACGGCCGCGCAGCTCCAGCAGCACCCGCTGGTTGATGCGCGCGGCGGCGACGATGAACGCGTACTGGAGGCCGCCCGCGGCCAGCGCGCAGGCGAGATACGCCAGCCCGACCGCGACGAGCGGACCGGTGTCCGCGCCCCCGCCGCCCTGCCCCCGCAGCGCCGGGACGGCGCGGTCGATCGCGTACGCCACGAGCAGCGGACCGGCCTGCACCGCGGCCTGCTGGAGCAGCAGCAGAAGCGCCGTCGCAGCC
>NZ_LJGW01000640.1 GCF_001751255.1 Streptomyces nanshensis
CGCCGTGTTCGCGGCGCCTCCCTGCTTGGCGCCTCCCTGCTTGGCGTCCCGTTGCCTGGCGGCGCCTTGCCTGGCGCCCCCTGACCGTGCCTGCTGCGCGGGGCCGCTTCCGCGCTCCCGGGACGCCGGGCGCTTCGAACTGCCCGGCGCAGCCTGCCCGTTGCCGCCCTTGCGGCCGCCCTGTGCGCCGCCTTCGCCGCGGCGCGGGTCACGGGGACGTTCGCTCACCGCTCCTCCTGCTCGGGATCGCCGCTGGCCGGCTCCGGCTTTCCCTTGACGGTGCCGTCGGGCGCCAGGAAGGCGGGTGTGCCGCCGGGTACGAGACCCAGGCCGCGGGCGCGCTTCTCCAGCGCCGCGGGGGCGGAGTAGGAGTCGACCTCCTGCTGGAGCGACTGCTGTTCGTCCGTCAGCTCGTCCGTCTGCTTCTCCAGCTTGCTGAGCTGGAAGGAGCCCTGGTTGACGGCGGCGTTGAGCAGCAGCAGACCGAGCAGACCCGCGCCCAGTATCAGCACGACCAGCAGCACGAAGGGCGTCCGGGCCGCCGTCGAGCTGCCGGACGGTACGAGACGGGCGAGCCGGTACAGCCGCTGCTGTGCACTCATGAGCTGTGCGCCTCCCTGATGCGCTCCGCGCCGCGCAGCCGCGCCGGTGCGGCACGGCGGTTCTCCGCGACCTCCTCCTCGGTGGGGAGTTCGGCCCCGCGCGTGAGCAGCTTCAGCCGCGGCTGGTACTGCTCGGGCACGACCGGAAGTCCGGGCGGCGCCGTGCTGTTGGCGCCCGCCGTCAGCACGCGCTTGACGAGGCGGTCCTCGAGCGAGTGGTACGACAGCACGGCGATGCGCCCTCCGACCGCCAGCGCGTCCACGGCCGCGGGCACCGCCCGCTCCAGCACGGCGAGTTCGCCGTTGACCTCGATCCGCAGGGCCTGGAAGGTGCGCTTGGCCGGGTTGCCGCCGGTGCGCTTGGCCGCCTGCGGCAGCGCGTCCCGGATCAGCTCCACCAGGCGCGCGCTGCGGCTGAAGGGCTCCTTCTGCCGCTCCCGTACGACCGCCTCGACGATGCGCTTGGCCTGCTTCTCCTCGCCGTACGAGCGCAGCAGGCGCACCAGTTCGCCGGGCGGATAGGTGTTGAGGACGTCGGCGGCGCTGAGGCCCCGCGTCTGGTCCATGCGCATGTCGAGCGGTGCGTCCTGCGCGTAGGCGAAGCCGCGTTCCGCCTCGTCCAACTGCATCGAGGAGACGCCGAGGTCGAAGAGGACGCCCTGCACACGCGGAACGCCCAGCCGCTCCAGCACGTCCGGCAGTTCGTCGTAGACGGCGTGGACGAGCGTGGCCCGCTCGGCATACGGAGCCAGCCGCTCCCCCGCCAGCCGCAGCGCCTCGCGGTCGCGGTCGAGCGCGATCAGCCGGGCCGCGGGGAAGGTGGCGAGCAGAGCCTCGCTGTGACCGCCGAGGCCGAGGGTGCAGTCGACGACGGTGGCGCCGGGCTCCGCGAGCGACGGGGCGAGCAGATCGAGGCAGCGCCGCAGCATCACGGGGCGGTGCCGCTCACCGGGCGCCGGTTCGGACTCTGCGCCGGACTCTCCACGGGGCCCTTCGCCGGGCCTGTCTCCGGGCCCTTCGCCGGGCCGTCCGCCGGACGGTGCGCCGGAAGGCTCCCCGGACGATCCGCCGAACGGGCCGCCGCCGGCGGGCTCTTGACGGGTGGGCTGCTCTTCGGTCGTCATGCGCCCTTTCCTGCCCACGTGCTGCTTGGTCCCCGCCCGCTCGAAGGGGAAGCGACCGCACGGAACCGGGGAAGGGGGAACCGTACGGTCATGAGCGGGAGGAGGCCGAGCCGCACGTACGCGCTGCGCAGTCGGGAAAGCAGTCGGGAAAACCGCGCCCCTGGAGGCGTCTCGCCTCCCACTTCGCGCCACTTTAGTCCACTCGTCCCTTCGGTCAACCAGATCCGAGGCGCGGCGGAAGGGGGTCGGCGGCCGTTGTGGAGCGGCTCACAGAACCACCGGAAAGCCCGATTGGTCCTCCCCCGAGGGGCGCCGCGACCAGGCTCGCGGTCTACGGTCGTCACATGCCGACGTCTCAGCGGAACTCTCAGCCGCTCTCCCAGCACACCGCCGCCGACCAGCAACGTCCCGGAACCGTCACCGACCGGCTCGTCGAAGCCAACGAGCGGTATGCATCCGGGTTCACGGATCCGGGCATGGACGCCCGGCCCGTTCTCGGCGTCGCCGTGGTCGCCTGCATGGACGCCCGTATCGACCTGCACGAGGCGCTGGGCCTGAGCCTCGGCGACTGTCACACGATCAGGAACGCGGGCGGCGTCGTCACCGACGACATCATCCGCTCGCTGACGATCAGCCAGCGCGCCCTCGGCACCCGTTCCGTGGTGCTCATCCACCACACCGGCTGCGGAATGCTCGATCTGACCGAGGACTTCCGGCACGACCTGGAACGGGAAGTGGGCCAGCGGCCGTCCTGGGCCGTGGAGGCGTTCCGCGATCTGGACCAGGACGTGCGCCAGTCCATGGAACGTGTGCGTACTTCGCCCTTCCTCCTGCACACAGGCGATGTGCGTGGTTTCGTCTTCGACGTGAGGACGGGGCAGCTTCGCGAGATCGACCCGGAGATCGCCCCGGAACCGTGACGCGAGGACACGTGGGCGTGAAGAATGCGTGTGCAGGCAGCAGATGAGCCGGGCAGCACAAGACGGGGACGGGCCGAGGAGGGCCGGGTGACGACCTTTGACGAGCGAGCAGACCTGAGCGATCTGAGCAGTACGGCGGATCGTGTGCGCCGCTCGATGGAGTCGGTGATCGAGGGGAAGCCCGAGGTCGTACGGCTGTCGCTGACGGTCCTGCTCGCCGAGGGACATCTCCTGATCGAGGACGTGCCGGGCGTGGGCAAGACCATGCTCGCCAAGGCCCTCGCCAGATCCGTCGACTGCTCGGTACGGCGCATCCAGTTCACCCCGGACCTGCTGCCGTCCGACATCACCGGGGTGAGCATCTACGACCAGCAGCGGCAGGACTTCGAGTTCAAGCCGGGCGCGGTCTTCGCGCAGATCGTCATCGGCGACGAGATCAACCGCGCCTCCCCCAAGACCCAGTCGGCGCTGCTGGAGTCGATGGAGGAGCGCCATGTGACGATCGACGGTCAGACCTACGAACTGCCCTCGCCGTTCATGGTCGTCGCGACGCAGAACCCGGTCGAGATGGAGGGCACCTACCCGCTGCCCGAGGCGCAGCGGGACCGCTTCATGGCGCGGGTCTCCATCGGCTATCCCAGCCCGGCCGCGGAGCTGGAGATGATCGACGTGCACGGCGGTGCGTCGCCGCTCGACGACCTCGAACCGGTCGCGCACGCACACGAGATCAGCAAGCTGATCGACGCCGTGCGGAGCGTGCACGTCGCCGACACCGTGCGGCGCTACGCGGTCGAGCTGGTCGCCGCGACGCGTACGCACCCCGAACTGCGCCTCGGCGCCTCGCCCCGCGCGACGCTGCATCTGCTGCGCGCCGCACGGGCGGGGGCGGCGCTGGCCGGGCGTGACTACGTGCTCCCGGACGACGTACAGTCCCTGGCCGTGCCGGTGCTGGCGCACCGCCTGCTGCCCACGTCCCAGGCGCAGTTGAGCCGGCGGACGGCCGAGCAGGTGGTCACGGAGATCCTTCAGCGGGTGCCGGTGCCGGCGGGAGCGCCGGGCCGGGTGAGCGTGCCGCCGCACCCGGAGGATTACGGGCAGCAGCAGTCGCGGGGTTACTGATGCCCGGACGTCCCGCACCGGGAGCGGGGCCCCCGGCACAGCCCGTACGCGGGGCCGGTGGCCGGGGCGAGGCGACGCACGGCGCGGGCAACGTCCCGGGCGGCGGCACCGGGGGCACCGGCGGCA
>NZ_LJGW01000637.1 GCF_001751255.1 Streptomyces nanshensis
ACCGGGCACGGAGCCGGCGGCGCGGTGCGGCATGGCGAACGGTGGGCCGGCGGGGACGGGCACGGCCGATGCGAGGGCGGGGGCGTACGCGCGGGGGACAAGCGCGCGCAGCCGGCCCAGTGCCGCAACGACCGTGCTGCGCAGCGTAGCCAGGCCCGAGGCGTCAACCCCGACGTGTGGGTACACGGGACTCCCAGAGGCAGAGCTTCCAAACGTGCAGTACGGGACCGTTCGACCCGGATGGGACGTGTGGGTACCGATTGCGTCTGAGGAGAATAACGCTTCGTACAGACGGTGCTACGCGTAGTTGCTGAAATCGCCGATTCGGTCTGCTCTGTTACGGATTGATGCCTGGTATTGCACCGTCTGTGAACGGATTGCTGATCGCTTCTCGGTCATAACTTGTCGCGTGCGTGATGACTTGTGCCCGGACGTCCGAAGCGTCACTGACGGGGGCGCGGGTGGCCGCGGTGGCGGGAACGCGCCGCCAACTGCCGTGCGTGGTACGCCGTTACGGCGTGTCGGCAGGGTGCGCGAAGCGGTTCGGAAGACGGCCGGACGTGAGGCGGAAGCGGGCTGGAAGCGAACCGCAGGCGGGCGGAAGGGGCTTGACGCCTGTAGGGCGGGCACCGGACCGGTCCCGGCGCGGTGCCCTAACGGCGGCGGCGCTGTAGGGCGACCGCCGCGGCCGCGCCGCCCGCGACCGCCCCGACCCCCGCGGCCGCGGGGATGCCCACCTTGGCCGCCTTCCGCCCCGTCCGGTAGTCGCGCAGCCGCCAGCCCATGTCGCGCGCGTGGTCGCGAAGCCGGCTGTCAGGATTGATCGCATACGGATAACCGACGAGCGAGAGCATGGGAATGTCGTTCGCCGAGTCGCTGTAGGCGGCGCAGCGTTCCAGCTCCAGGTTCTCCGCGGCGGCGAGGGCGCGTACGGCCTCGGCCTTCGCGGGTCCGTGCAGCGGTTCGCCCACGAGCCGCCCGGTGTAGACGCCGTCCACGGACTCCGCGACGGTGCCCAGCGCCCCGGTCAGACCGAGCCGCCGGGCGATGATCGTCGCCGTCTCCACGGGTGCGGCCGTCACGAGCCAGACCTTCTGGCCGGCGTCGAGGTGCGCCTGTGCCAGGGCGCGGGTGCCGGGCCAGATGCGGCCGGCCATGTACTCGTCGTAGATCTCCTCGCCGATGCCGGTGAGTTCGGCGACGCGGTGGCCCTGGACGATGGACAGCGCGCTGGAGCGTACGTCCGCCATGTGACCGGCGTTCTCGTTGCCGGCCATCCTGAACCACGCCTGCTGCCAGGCGAACCGGGCCAGTTCGCGCTTCTCGAAGAAGTCCCGCTTGTACAGGCCCCGTCCGAAGTGGAAGAGCGCGGCGCCCTGCATCACGGTGTTGTCGAGGTCGAAGAAGGCGGCGGCGCGGATGTCGCCCGCGACGGGGAACTCCGGCTCCTCTTCCTCCTCGTCCGACTGGGCGGCCGCGAACACGCCCTGCTGCAGCTCCTCTTCTTGCCGCAGCTCCAGCTCCTGCTTGCGCGCCGCGTCCGCGGACGCCTCTCCCGCGAGCACGCTGCGCGCGGTCGCGGCGCGTCCGCGACGGGCGAGCCAGTACCAGGCGTGACGGGGCGAGGGGCGGGAGGGCATGCCCTCGAGGATAGCCACCCCGCGGCGCACCGCTGTTACGCACGGATGTCCAACTGTGGGCGTCCCGGGACACATTCGGAACGTCGCCGTCGAGTACGGGCGCGGGGCGGGGGCGTCCCGGCGGGCGCCGTGCGGAGGGCGCGGGCGCCGGGAGCTGCCCGGCCGCGCGGTCCGGCGGAACGATCCGGCGGGACGGGTCCCGGATGTGAAGCAGCGCGGAGGTGGCGTGTGGGCGCCGGAGAAGCGTGACAATGGCGGGCATGAGGACTGTCACCCTGATCGGTAAGCCCGGATGCCACCTCTGCGACATCGCGCGTGACGTGATCGTGCGGGTGTGCGCCGAGACCGGAGCGTCCTGGGAGGAGAAGAGCATCGAGGACGACCAGGAGCTGTACCGGAAGTACTGGGAACAGATCCCGGTCGTGCTGGTGGACGGTGCGCAGCACGATTTCTGGCGGGTGGACCCGCAGCGGCTGCGCAAGGCGCTGGAGAGCTGACCGCCGGAGGCTCCCGCCGTACGCTGCGCGGGAGTTGGGGACGGGGTCGTCGGTGCTGGTCCGGGCCGACGGGAGATGAGGGGTGACATGTGTCGCGGGTGTTGCATGTGGCACCGGTCACGTTGACCGGACAAATCGGACTCCATCTTTGTGCACGCGTTCACAAAGGCATAGCCTGGTCGCGATGCATCGTCCGGCCCCCGCAGCCGGTGCGAGATCGCTCATCGCTTTGCGCAACCGGCAGGAGCACTGTGGCAACTGGCCGAAATCACCGTCCGGCGACGACCCGGAGCCGAGGTATCCCCGAGGCCACGGTCGCCCGGCTACCGCTGTATCTGCGGGCCCTGACGGCGCTGTCGGAGCGCTCCGTCCCCACGGTCTCCTCCGAGGAGCTGGCCGCGGCCGCGGGCGTCAACTCGGC
Organism: Streptomyces nanshensis; assembly: GCF_001751255.1. Lineage (GTDB taxonomy): Bacteria > Actinomycetota > Actinomycetes > Streptomycetales > Streptomycetaceae > Streptomyces > Streptomyces nanshensis_A. Next base: position 2,559 of record NZ_LJGW01000637.1, read on the forward strand.
GAAGCTGCGCAAGGATTTCTCGTACCTCGGCTCCTACGGCACCCGCGGCGTCGGCTACGACGTCGAGTACCTCGTCTACCAGATCTCCCGTGAGCTGGGCCTCACGCAGGACTGGCCCGTCGTCATCGTCGGCATCGGCAACCTCGGTGCGGCGCTGGCCAATTACGGCGGGTTCGCCTCCCGCGGCTTCCGTGTGGCCGCCCTCATAGACGCCGACGCCTCCCTGGCCGGGAAGCCCGTCGCGGGCATCGACGTACAGCACACGGACCGGCTGGAGCAGATCATCGAGGAGAGCGGCGTCTCCATCGGCGTCATCGCGACTCCCGCGGGCTCCGCGCAGCAGGTGTGCGACCGCCTCGTCGCCGCCGGTGTCACCTCCATCCTGAACTTCGCCCCGACCGTGCTGTCCGTTCCCGAGGGCGTGGACGTACGGAAGGTCGACCTCTCCATCGAGCTGCAGATCCTCGCCTTCCACGAGCAGCGCAAGGCCGGCGAGGACGCCCCCGAGGAGGACACGGCACCGCCGGCCGCGCCGCCCGCCGCCGCGGTCACCAAGCGCCCCGAACCGGGATCTGACGGGGACCGCCCCGCCGTGATGCCGGCATGAGCCTGCTCGTCGTCGGACTGAGTCACCGCAGCGCGCCCGTCAGCGTCCTGGAGCGGGCCGTGCTCGCGCCGCAGGGGCGCGGCAAGCTGCTGCAGGACGCCGTGAGCGCCGAGCCCGCGGCGGAGGCGGCCGTCCTCTCCACGTGCAACCGCATCGAGCTGTACGCCGACGTGGACAAGTTCCACGCGGGCGTTGCCGAGCTGTCGACGCTGCTGGCACAGCACAGCGGCGTCGGCCTGGACGAGCTGACGCCGCACCTGTACGTGCACTACGAGGACCGTGCCGTGCACCACCTGTTCTCGGTGGCCTGCGGGCTGGACTCGATGGTCGTCGGCGAGGGCCAGATCCTCGGCCAGATCAAGGACGCCCTCGCGGTCGCGCAGGAGCAGCACACCGCGGGACGCCTACTGAACGACCTCTTCCAGCAGGCGCTGCGCACCGGCAAGCGCGCCCACAGCGAGACGGGCATCGACAAGGCCGGGCAGTCGCTGGTCACCTTCGGCCTCGAACAGCTCGCGGGGGACGAGGCCGTCGAGGAGTGGGTGCGCGGGAAGCGCGCTCTGGTCATCGGTGCGGGCTCGATGTCGTCCCTGGCGGCCACGACGCTCGCTCGGGCCGGTGTGGCCGAACTGGTGATCGCCAACAGGACTTTGGACCGCGCCGAGCGGCTCGCCTCCGGTCTGGCGCCCGGCCTCGCCGCGGGCGCCGCGCCCGCCGCCGCGCTGAGCG
>NZ_LJGW01000639.1 GCF_001751255.1 Streptomyces nanshensis
CCCCGCTCGGCCGCGCTCCCGGCCGTCGCGCCCGCCGTCGTCGCGCCCGCCCCCGCTTCGGCCGCCGCCTGCCCCTCCGTCCGTTCCGGCTCCGGCGCCATCATGCGCTCCTCACCTTGAGCCCCTTGGCCTGCAAGTCGTCGACGACGCGGCCCTGTACGTCGCGCAGCGCGCCGGTGAGGCTGCCCTGCCCGGCGGTCGCGCGTCCGAAGGCGTCCTTGATGTGCTCGAAGGACTGGATCGTGGTCGGCGCCCACTTCCACGAGGTGTCCACATGCCGGTCGGCGTCCTGGAACACCTCGTTGTAGCGCTGCCCGCCGAAGAACGGGTCGGGCTTGCCCAGCGCCGTCTCGTCCAGATCGACGCGGGCGGCCGGCCAGCCGTAACCGGCCTGGATCAGCAGATCGATGCTCTCGGGGTCGGTGTTGAGCCAGTGCGCGAACTCGACGGCCTCGGCCGGGTGACGCGTGCCCTGGAGGACCGCGGTGGACGAGCCGCCCCAGTTCGCGGAGTCCCGCTGCCCCCTCTCCCACTGCGGCAGCGGCGCGACCCGCCAATTGCCCTTCGTACCGGGGGCGTTGCCGCGCAGCAGCGCGTCACCCCACTGCGCCGCGGGCCAGCTCACCAGTCGTCCGGACTGCACGGCCTTGTACCACGCGCTCTGGGTGTCCGGCATGACGCTCAGCAGCCCGTCCCGCAGCAACCCGTCCCAGAAGTCGGCCACTTCGAGCGACGCCGGGCTGTCGATGTCGACGATCCAGGTGTCGCCCTCGGAACGGATCCAGCGCGCCCCGCGCTGCCACGGGAACGCGGCGTACCACATCGCGTTGTTGGGCGGGAACGCACAGATGCGGGCGCCGCCGCCGCGCTTCTTGACCGTGCGCGCCGCGGTGCGGAACTCGTCCCAGGTGCGCGGCACTTCGATGTCCCAGCGCTCGAAGAGGTCCTTGCGGTAGTAGTACGCCATCGGGCCGGAGCCCTGCGGGATCGCGTGCACCCGTCCGCCGAAGACGCCCTGGTCCCACTGCCAGCCGACGTACGCGCTCTTGAGCTTGTCGGCGCCGTGCTCGCTGAGGTCCGTCAGACCGTTGACGAGCATGAACTCCGGCAGCGCGTAGTACTCGACCTGCGCCAGGTCCGGCGGGCTGCCCGCCTTCAGCGCGGAGTGCATCTTCTGGTAGCCGCCCTGGGTGTTGGCGGGCACGATCTGCACCGTGACATGGATGCCGGGATGCTTCCTGTTCCACAGGGCCACGGCCTTCTGGAGCGGCACCCACGTCCAGAAGACCAGCTCGACCCGCTGTCCGTCCCGGCGCGGTGCCTGCCGGGTGAGCCGGGCCGCGCCGGCCGACTCGCCGCATCCCGCGAGCGCCGGGGCCGCCGCGGCGGCAGCGGTAGCGGCGCCCCAGGAGAGGACCTTCCTTCTGGCCGGCATCCGGCCTCCCTGTCAGACCTGTCGGGCCTCTCGGCGCTTGCGTACGGGGGGAGTTGGGGCTTAACCGGGATCTGAACGCGGCGTACGGAGGACGGACCGTGGGTGGAGGACCGGGGCCGGGCGGGCGTGCGCCTCTCAGCGCGGGCGCTCCATGACCGCGACTCCGCGCGGCGGCAGCGTCACCGAGGTGACCGCGTCCGGTGCGGGCTCGCCGCCCAGCCGGTCGTGCATCGGCTCGGGCAGTTCGACCACCGCGCTCTCACCGCCGTGGTTGAGGAGGAAGAGGCAGCGGTGCCGGTCGTCCTCGCGGACGGTGGCCTGGACGTGCGGAGGCAGCCCCGGCAGCACGGGCCGTACCCCCGCCGCTTCCCGTACGTGGTCCAACAGGCCCCGCATGGCGCCCTGTTCGAGCCGGGTCGCCGCATACCAGACCGTCCCGGCGCCGTACGTACGCCGGGTGACGGCGGGACGCCCGGACAGGTCGCCGTCGCCGCCGAAGACCGCGACGGCCTCCGCGCCCTCCAACTCCACGGCCTCGGACCACAGATCGGCCCGCGCACCGGACTCCCCGAAGACGTCCGGGGGCAGCGCCGCCCCCGGCACGCCCTCGACCGGCACGCTCGCGCCCTCCTCCAGCGGCCAGAACTCCTCGATGCGCAGCCCGAGCAACTCCCGTAGCGGCGCCGGGTATCCGCCGGGATGGACGCGGTCCCGCTCGTCGACGATGCCGGTGAAGAACGACACGAAGAGATGTCCGCCGCCCTCCACGTACTCCCGCAGCCGCCGTGCGTCCGTCTCGCGCAGCAGATACAGATTGGGGACGACGACGAGCCCGTAGCCGGAGAGGTCCGACGAGGGCGGTACGACGTCGCACGCCACGCCCGCCTCGAACAGCGGTCTGTGATGAGCCCTGTTGATCAGCGTCTGGTCGAGCGCGGTCGAAGGGTGCGAGTCCAGCTCCAGCGCCCACCAGCTCTGCCAGTCCGTCACCAGCGCCGCGTCCGCGTGCGAACGGGTACCGGCGATCTCCGGTACGGACGCCAACTCCCGTCCCAGCGCGCTCACTTCGCGGAAGATCCGGGTGCCGGTGCCGCCGTGCGGAACCATCGCCGAGTGGAACTTCTCGGCGCCGCCGAGCGATTGGCGCCACTGGAAGTACATGAGGGCGTCGGCTCCCTGCGCGACGGCCTGCCAGCTCCACAGCCGCATCGTGCCGGGCGGCTTCGGGCCGTTGCGCGGACGCCAGTTGACCGCGCTGGGCGCCTGCTCCAGCAGCAGCCACGGCTGGCCGCCGCGCGCCGAGCGCATGAGGTCGAAGTTGTACGCGGCGCCGAGATGGGTCTCCGGGTCGTAGGGGTCCTGGTAGAAGTCCAGTGCCATCACGTCCTGATGGCGTGCCCACGCGAACGCGTCGACCGGCTTGTGGTGCGGCATCAGGTTCGTCGTCACCCGTACATGCGGCGTGAGGCGGCGCAGCACCTCCAGCTCGGCGAGATAGCACTGCCGCAGCGCGTCGTCGCTGAAGCGCCAATAGTCGAGCTGCTGCGAGGGGTTGGCGAAGGTGGGCGCCAGACGCGGCGGCAGCACCTCCTCGAAGGAGTCGTAGCGCTGCGACCAGAAGGCCGTGGACCAGGCGTCGTTGAGCGCGTCGACCGTGTCGTACCGCGCGCTCAGCCAGCGGCGGAAGTCCGCGGCGGACACGTCGCAGTAGCACTGCCGGACATGGCAGCCGTACTCGTTGCCGACGTGCCACACCTCCAGTGCCGGGTGCTGTGCGTAGCGCGTGGCGACCTGCTCGACGAGCCGGGTCGCGTACTCGCGGTAGACGGGGCTGGAGGGGCAGTAGTGCTGACGGCTGCCGGGCCACTTGCGGCGTCCGTCCTCCGTCTCGGGAAGCACCTCCGGGTGCAGCCGCGTCAGCCACGGCGGCGGCGAGGCCGTCATCGTCGCGAGGCAGACCCGCAGACCGGCCTGCGCGAGGTTGTCCATGACGCGGTCGAACCAGCCGAACTCCCATTCACCGGGCCGCGGTTCGACCTTCGCCCAGGCGAAGACGCCGACCGTCACCATGGTCACGCCGGCCTCCTTCATCAGCCGGGTGTCCTCGGCCCACACCTCCTCGGGCCACTGCTCGGGGTAGTAGTCGCCGCCGAAGTGGAGCCGCTTGTCTGACGTCGTCATGCTGCCGAACACCTTCGCCTCGCCGGTCGGTTGATCGTCGTCGTGCCGCACGCCTGACCATGGTCAATCCATTAATTATGAATTAACGTAAGTGCGGCCAGGGTGGGGGTCAACCCTCGCGGAGCCGGTCCGTACGAAGGCGAGGAGCAGCCCGATGACAGGGTCAGGGGAGGGGGCGGAGCCCCCGGCGGAGGACGGTGCGCGGCGGGACGCCCGACCCGGCGAGTCGTTTGACGGGTCGCCCGAAGCGCCGCCCGACGCGTCGCCCGGTGCCTCGGCAGGCGCGGGCGGCCCGCTCGGTGCGCAGG
>NZ_LJGW01000632.1 GCF_001751255.1 Streptomyces nanshensis
CACCCCTGCGTCCGTACGGCGAGAGCCTCCAGCGCGGCGGCGACGGCCGCGAACGTGGCGGGCATCCGGTACGCGGCGTAGGCCACGACGTCCGCGCGGTCGCGCAGCACGGGGGCGGCGCCGTTCTTCGCGCGGTAGCCGGTCATCAGCCGTTCGACGGCACCGGCCGCCTGCCGCGGCGGCAGCCCGTCGACGAGCGCCGCGAGGGCACGGCGCAGTTCTTCCTCGATCACCGCGACAGTCTATGGAGCGGCGGCGGGGCCCGAACGGGGCCCGTCCACCGCCCCGTTCAGCTCGGCGCAGAGCACACCGCTCAGTTTCGCGCAGAGCGCCCGTTCAGCTTCGCGCAGAACGCCCGTTCAGCTTCGCGCAGAGCGCCAGGGCCGGCACAGCCCGAGGAACGCCAGCGCCGCGACGCACAGCGCGCAGAGCTGCGTCAGCGCCATCGGTACGGCGGTGCGCTCCCCCGCGATGCCGACCAGCGGCGAGGCGATCGCGCCGATCAGGAACTGGGAGGTGCCCAGCAGCGCGGACGCCGACCCGGCGGCGTGCGAAGCACGCATCAGGCCCTGGGAGTTGGCGTTCGGCATGAGGAAGCCCATGCCCGTCATCAGGACGCACAGCGCGGCGGCGACCGGCAGCAGCCCGGGCCGCCCGAAGACGCCGCTCGTCATCAGCAGCAGCGCGACGGCGGCGGCGCCGGTCACACACAGCCCGAAGCCGAGGACCCGGTCCAGCGGCACCCGGCCGACGAGCAGCTTCCCGTTGATCTGGCCGGCGGCCACCAGACCCACGGAGTTGACCATGAACAGCAGGCTGAAGGTCTGCGGGCTGGCGCCGTAGATCTCCTGGATCACGAACGGCGAGGCCGAGACGTACGCGAAGAGCGCCGCGAAACCGAAGCTGCCCGCGAGCAGATAACCGGTGAAGACCCGGTCGGCGAAGAGGCCGCGCATCGTGCGCAGCGCGTCCGGGACGCCTCCGCTGTGCCGCCTGTGGGGCTCCAGCGTCTCCGGGAGGCAGCGGGCCACGACGGTGGTCAGGACGACGCCGATCCCGGCGAGGATGAGGAAGACGCCCCGCCAGTCGGTGAAGCGGAGGATCTGGCCGCCCAGTACGGGGGCGAGGATGGGCGCGAGGCCCGATATGAGCATCAGCGTGGAGAAGAAGCGGGCCATGGCGAGGCCGTCGTACAGGTCGCGTACGACGGCCCTGGCTATGACGATGCCGGCGGCGCCGGTCAGGCCCTGCACCAGACGGCAGACGATCAGCGTCTCGACGGTGGGCGCGAAGGCGCAGGCCACCCCGGCGACGACGTAGCCGCTCATGCCGATGAGCAGCGGGCGCCTGCGTCCGAACTGGTCGCTCATCGGCCCCACCACCAACTGCCCCACGGCGAGCCCGAGTAGACATCCGGTGAGGGTGAGCTGCGCGGTGGCGGCGGGGGTGTGCAGGGTGCCGCCGACGGCGGGGAGCGCCGGGAGGTACATGTCCATCGACAGCGCCGGCAGGGCCGTGAGGCCGCCGAGGATGAACGTCACGAGCAGACCCGCACGGCGGCGGGCGCCGAGACGGACGGCGGGCGCCGGCACGGACGCCGCACGGGACTTGTCCGCGGGCGTCTCCGCCGGCGTCCGCAGGAGCACCTCCTCGGGCTGCTCGCCGGACCTCCCGCCGGGCTCGTCCACGGGGCGCCCGGCGGCGGAGGCGAGGGTGCGGCCGGTGCCGCCGGGTACGCCGAGGGCGTCCGGGCCGGGCGCGGGAGCGACGGTGTCGTCGCCGACAGGGGCTGTGGAAGCGGCCGTTCGGGCAGGACCGGGTTCGGACATGCACCTCTCCAGGAGATTGTTGATGACTGGCACATTCTCCCAGACGCGTCCGTCACCGGCCCAGCCGATTCCTCGCCGACGACCGGGCCGGTACCGTACGCGGGCCCCGTACAGAGCCTCCGTCAGAGCTCCGTCACCGCACTCTCAGCGCACTCTCAGAGCTCCTTCAGACCCGGATCGCCGGCCCGCGAGACGAAGGACGCGGCCGTGGAGACCGGTGCCCCCGGCCGGGTGACCCGGTCCACCGTGCGGTAATCCGCGCGGAGTTGGCGCTGGTCGAGGGTGAGGAGGACGTAGCCGCGCCGCCCGTCGTAGAACTTCATATGCGGGTTGGCGTCGCGCAGCGTCTGCCAGTCGCCGGGCTCGGCGACGCCGTCGCCTCCGCTGGCGACGGAGGTGGTGACGAGTTCCACACCGGCGGTACGGGATCCGGTGTCGTCGAAGTCCTCCTTGATGTCCATCGCGTAGTGCACGTGGACGTCGCCGGTGAGCACCGCGAGGTTCGTCACGCCCGCCTTCCGCGCGGCGTCGAGGAAGCGGCCGCGCGCCGCCGGGTAGCCGTCCCAGGCGTCCATCGAGAGCGGGTACGGGCCGCTCGTACGGTTGCGGCGCCGCGAGAGCACGGTCTGCTGCTGCACCACGTTCCACACTGCGCGCGAGCTCTCCCAGCCGTCGGCGAGCCAGCGTTCCTGTGCGGTGCCCAGCATCGTCCGGTCCGGCCTGGCGGTCTCGTCGGTGGGGACCTTCCAGCCGTCGCCCGCCGACTGGTCGTCGCGGTGCTGGCGCCCGTCGAGGATGTCGAGCTGCGCCAGGCGCCCGAACTGGAGCCTGCGGTAGAGCTGGAGGGACGATCCGGACGGCTGCTGCGGCGGGCGCAGCGGCAGGTTCTCGTAGTACGCGCGGTAGGCGGCGGCCCGCCGGGCGAGGAACGCCTCGGGGGGCGAGCCCTCGGGGGTCTCGTCCGCGTAGTTGTTCTCCACCTCGTGGTCGTCCCAGGTGACGATCCAGGGGTGGGCCGCGTGGGCGGCCTGGAGGTCGGGGTCCCGGTGGTAGAGGGCGTACCGCAGCCGGTAGTCCTCCAGCGTCACGGTCTCCTTGTTGAAGCGGTCGGGGAGTCGGAGCGTGGGATCGGCGCGGTCGCCGCCGTGCGCGTCGACGGCGTACTCGTACAGGTAGTCGCCCATGTGCAGCACGGCGTCCACGTCCTCCTCGCGCGCGAGGTGCCCGAGCGCGGTGAAGTACCCGTCGTGGTACGCCTGGCAGGAGACCGCCGCGAAGCGCAGCGACCCGGAGGCGTCGGCGGCGGACGGTGCGGTACGGGTGCGGCCGACGGCGCTGGTCCAGATGCCGGTACGGAAGCGGTAGTAGTAGCCGGTACGCGGGCTGAGCCCCTCGGGCACGACGTGCACCGCGTGGTTGAACTCCGGGTGCGCGGTGGCCTCTCCGCTGCGCACGTCCCGGGTGAAGCCCTTGTCGCGGGCCAGTTCCCAGCGGACGGCGACGGGTTCACGCGGCAGTCCGCCGTCCGGCTCGTACGGCTCGGGGGCGAGCCGCGTCCACAGCACCACGGAGTCGGGCCGCGGGTCGCCGGAGGCCACACCGAGGGTGAAGGGGTCCTTGTCGATACGGGCAGGGTCGAGCTTCGCCGCCGCGTGTGCCGGCCGGGGGAGGTCGATGCCGAGGGCGAGCGTCACGGCCGCCGCGGTCCCGGTCAGCAGCCGGCGACGGCACAACCGCCGTGCGGCCGCACGGTATTCGCTGTCTGCGCTCGATGGCTGCGTCATACATGCGATTGCACCCTCCGGGAAAGGCCGGAGCCGGTCAGACACGCGTCCGCGGGGTGGCCGTTCGGTGGCCGTCCGTAGGGCGGGCCGTCACGGACGGTGTTCGCGGACAGAGGTCGCGGACGGAGGTCAGGGGGCGCGGTGCGGGCGGCGCCGTTCCGGCACCGGGGCCTTACCGCCGTCCCCCGTGCGGGCCCGCGGCCCCGCGTACGCTGCGCCCATGACGAGACCGGACGAGGAGACGGCGGCGACTACGGCGACGGCGACGGCAGCGGTGGTGACCGGCGCGGGGTCGGGCATCGGGCGGGCCGTCGCCCTCGAACTGGCCGCCGCGGGGCGGCCGGTGACGCTG
>NZ_LJGW01000641.1 GCF_001751255.1 Streptomyces nanshensis
GCTCCGCGCACCGGCCGAGGCCCCCGCCTCGTTCCACGAGATGTGGCGCGAACTGGCGCCCGTCGGCCGGGACGGCGGCCCCGGCGCCGGCTACCGCCGCTTCGCGTGGACGGACGCCGACGCCGACTGCCGCGCCTGGTTCCGCGCGCAGGCCGCATCCCGCGGTCTGAGCTACGAGTCGGACCGCAACGGCAACCAGTGGGCGTGGCTGGGCGTGGCCACCGCCGAGGACGTCGTCCTGGGCAACGCCGTCGTCACCGGCTCCCATCTGGACTCGGTGCCCGACGGCGGCGCCTTCGACGGACCGCTCGGCGTCGTCTCCGCGTTCGCCGCGCTCGACGAACTCCGCGCTCGGGGCGCCCACTTCACCGTCCCGCTCGGCATCGTCAACTTCGCCGACGAGGAAGGCGCACGCTTCGGGCTGGCGTGCGTCGGCTCCCGGCTCAGCACCGGCGGTCTCAGCCTCGAACAGGCACACGCGCTGCGCGACGCCGACGGCGTCACCCTGGCCCAGGCCATGGAACGCGCGGGCCACGACCCCGAGGGCATCGGCGCCGACCCCGAACGGCTCGCCCGCATCGGGGCGTTCGTCGAACTCCACATCGAGCAGGGCTGCGCGCTCGCCGACCCGGACGCCCTGGAGGCGATGGGCTCCCTGCGCGTCCCCGGCTCCTCGGCCGGACCGGACGGCTGCCCCGTGGGCGTCGCCTCGGCGATCTGGCCGCACGGACGCTGGCGGTTCGACTTCCACGGCGAGGCCAACCACGCGGGCACCACACGCCTCGCCGACCGCCGCGACCCGATGCTCACCTACGCCGCGACCGTGCTCGCCGCCCGCGCGCAGGCCGAACGCGCCGGGGCGCTGGCCACGTTCGGCAAGGTCGCCGTCGAGCCGAACGGCGTCAACGCCGTGCCGTCCCTCGTACGGGGCTGGCTGGACTCCCGCGCCGCGGACGAGGAGACCCTCGCCGCCGTCGTCGCCGGCATCGAGGACGCGGCCACCGAGCGCGCACGCGCCGACGGCGTCGACGTCCGCGTCACGCCCGAATCCCGCACGCCCGTCGTGGAGTTCGCGCACGGCCTGCGCGACCGGATCGCCGGCACTCTGGGCGGTGCGCCGCTGCTGCCCACCGGCGCGGGACACGACGCGGGGATCCTCTCCGCGTCCGTCCCGACCGCGATGCTGTACGTACGCAACCCCACCGGCGTCTCGCACTCGCCCGCGGAGACCGCCGCCGAGGACGACTGCGCCGCCGGGGTACGCGCACTCGCCGACGTCCTGGAAGGGCTGGCCTGCCGATGACGACCGTCTCCACCGGGGACCCCGGTCCGCGCGGCGCCTACTGGTGCCAGTACGCCTGGCTCAACGGCACCGTGGAGCCCGGCGTGCTGCTGGAGACCGGCGACGACGCCCGTATCACCGCCGTACGCACGGGAGTCGGCGCACCCCCGCAGGGCGCCGAACCGCTGCGCGGGCTCACCCTGCCCGGCTTCGCCAACGCGCACTCGCACGCCTTCCACCGTGCGCTGCGCGGCGCCGTCCAGGTCGGCTCGGGCACCTTCTGGACCTGGCGCGAGATCATGTACCAGGTCGCCGGGCGCCTCACCCCGGACTCGGCGTACGCCCTGGGCCGCGCCGTCTACGCCGAGATGGCGCTCGCCGGCATCACCTGCGTCGGCGAGTTCCACTATCTGCACCACGCGCCCGGCGGGGGGCCGTACGACGACCCCAACGCCATGGGCCACGCCCTGATCGCCGCCGCGGCCGACGCGGGCATCCGCATCACGCTCCTGGACACCGCCTATCTCGCCTCCGGCTTCGGCCGCCGCGGACGCGGCGAGCCCCCCGGCCGCCAGCAGCTCCGCTTCTCCGACGGCTCGGCGGCGGCCTGGGCCGAGCGGGCCTCCGCGCTGCGCACCGGCGAGGGCGGGCACGCCCGTACGGGAGCCGCGATCCACTCCGTACGGGCCGTCCCCGCACGGGAGTTGGCGCCCGTCGTCGAATGGGCACAGGCACGCTCGGCACCGCTGCACGTCCATCTCTCCGAGCAGACCGCCGAGAACGACGCCTGCCACGAGGCACACGGCTGCACGCCCACCCGGCTGCTCGCCGACCACGGGGTGCTCGGGCGCCGTACGACCGCCGTGCACGCCACCCATCTCACCGACGAGGACGTGGAGTTGCTCGGCCGCGCCTCCACCGGCGTGTGCATGTGCCCGACCACCGAACGTGACCTGGCCGACGGCATCGGCCCCGCGCCCCGGCTGGAGCGCGCGGGCGCCGCGCTGTCGCTGGGCAGCGACAGCCACGCCGTCGTCGACCTGCTGGAGGAGGCGCGCGCCCTGGAACTGGACGAGCGGCTGCGCACCCGCGCCCGGGGCCACTGGACGGCGGCCCAACTCCTGCGCGCCGCAACGGAGAACGGCCACGCCGCGCTGGGCTGGCCCGAGGCGGGCCGCCTGGAGACGGGCATGCTGGCCGACTTCACGACGGTGGCGCTGGACTCGGTCCGTACGGTGGGCCCGCCCCCGCGGATGGCCGCCGAGGCGGCGGTCTTCGCGGCGACGTCGGCCGACGTGCGGCACACGGTCGTCGGCGGCCGGCATCTGGTCCGCGACGGCCACCACACCCTGGTCCCGGACGTCGCGGGGAGCCTGGCCGAGGCCGTCGGCGCCCTGTACTGACCGGACTTCCGCCCACCGACCCGAACTTCCCCCGTAGCGGCGAGACTTCCCGCGTACCGACCCGAACTTCTCCCGTACCGACCGGACTTCCGGCATACCGACCGACATCCGCGACGACAATCCGAGGACACCGCACATGAGCAGCACCGTCGTCACGAACATCCGCACCCTGGTGACCAACGACCCGGCCCAGGGGGACGGCGGCCCGCTCGGCGTCGTCGAGGACGCGGCCCTCGTCCTCGACGGCGAGCGCGTCGCGTGGACGGGCCGCGCGGCGGACGCGCCCGCCGCCGACACCGCCTACGACGCCGCGGGCCGCGCCGTGCTCCCCGGGTTCGTCGACTCCCACTCCCATCTGCTCTTCGGGGGCGACCGCACGGCCGAGTTCAACGCCCGTATGTCCGGCCGCCCTTACACCGCGGGCGGCATCCGTACGACCGTCGCGGCGACCCGCGAGGCGAGCGACGACGAACTGGGCCGCAACCTCGCCCGGTTCCTCGCCGAGGCCCGCCGCCAGGGCACCACGACGATGGAGACCAAGTCGGGTTACGGGCTCACCCCCGAACAGGAGTCGCGCGCGCTGCGCGTGGCCGCCGCGCACACCGACGAAGTCACGTATCTGGGCGCCCATATCGTCGCCCCCGAGTACGCCGACGACCCGGCCGCCTACGTCGGCCTCGTGACGGGCCCGATGCTGGACGCCTGTGCCCCGTACGCCCGTTGGGTCGACGTGTTCTGCGAGAAGGGCGCCTTCGACGGCGACCAGGCGCGCGCCGTGCTCACCGCGGGCACGGCCAAGGGCCTCGTGCCGCGCGTCCACGCCAACCAGCTCTCACAGGGACCCGGCGTACGTCTCGCCGTCGAACTGGGCGCCGCCTCCGCCGACCACTGCACACATCTCAGCGACGCCGACGTCGACGCCCTCGCCCAGGCGGAGTCCACGGTCGCCACGCTGCTCCCTGGCTGTGAGTTCTCCACGCGGGCCGTGTATCCCGACGCGCGCCGGCTGCTGGACGCCGGGGTCACGGTGGCGCTGTCCACGGACTGCAACCCGGGCTCGTCGTTCACCTCGTCCATGCCGTTCTGCGTCGCCGTCGCCGTACGGGAGATGGGGATGACGCCGGACGAGGCGGTCTGGGCCGCCACCGCGGGCGGCGCCCGCGCGCTGCGCCGTACCGACGTCGGACGGCTCGCGCCCGGCGCGTACGCCGATCTGCAACTGCTGGACGCGCCCTCGCACGTCCATCTCGCCTACCGGCCCGGCGTCCCGCTGACCGCCCGGGTCTGGCACCGGGGCACGCCGCTGGCGCCCCTCGTCCCCTGAGCCCGCCGTACACACGCGGCGGG
>NZ_LJGW01000630.1 GCF_001751255.1 Streptomyces nanshensis
CCCCCGCCGCGACCGCGGCACCGGGCGGCGCGGCCTCCGCCGGCACCTCCGTCAGCGTCCCCGTCACGCTCTCCTTCACCGCCGCCACCAACGGCGCGGCCACGCTCGCCCCCGGCGGCGACCGGCTCGTGGCCGAGGTGCAGAACGTCCTGTGGTCCGTGCCCCGCGGCGGCGGCCGCGCCGAACCGCTGACCGGTCCCGAACTGGAGCCCACCCGCCCCGAGTTCGCCCCCGACGGCCGCCGGATCGCCGTCTGCGCCTACCAGGGCGGCGGATTCCACATCTGGACGCTGCGCCCCGACGGCTCCGGCCTCCGGCAGCGCACCGACGGACCCTTCGACGACCGCGGCCCGTCCTGGTCGCCCGACGGCACCCGCATCGCCTTCTCCTCCGAGCGCGGCGGCGACCCCGTCACCGGCAGCCCGTACCGCATCTGGGTCCTCGACGTCCGTACGGACGAACTCACCCGGCTCACCGGCCTCCTTGGCCAGGACGGCCCCGAACAGGACGGCGCCTGGGAGGACTTCGACCCGGCCTGGTCGCCCGACGGCAGACGGGTGCTGTTCGTGCGCGGCACCCCCGTCGACGGCGAGAACGGTCCGGTGCTGCGCTCGCGCACCGTCGCCTCCGTCGCGGCAGACGGCACCGGCACGGTACGTACGGAGTACACCGGCGACGCGGACGCCGACCTCATGACCCCGGCCGTATCGCCCGCCGGGCGGCTCGCGCTGCTGCGCACCACACCCGCGCCCGCCGCCTCCTGCACGCTGCTGGTGGACGGCGAAGAGCTGGCCGTGGACGGCGAGTTGGCGCCGGTGCCGCCCCGCTGGACCTCCGCGGAGGAGCTGCTGCTCACCGTCGACGGACGGTTCAGCGTGGTGCGTACGTCCGCGCCGAAGGACGCCGAGCGCATCCCGTTCACCGCCGCGTCGCACGTCGAACGGCCCCGCTACCGCGTCAAGGACTACGGCTTCGAACCCGGCGGCGGTCGCCGTCCCGTCAAGGCCGTACATCTGCCCGCGCTCTCCCCCGACGGCCCCCGGGTCGCCTTCGCCGCGCTCAACTCGCTCTGGGTGGCGCCGGTTTCGGGCCTCAGCCGGCCCCGCGAGGTCGTCGCGGGCCGCCCCACGCGCTATCCGCTCGCCCCCGCCTGGACACCGGACGGGCACGGCCTGGTCTACTCCGACGACCGCGACGGACTCCTCGCCGTGCGCCGCCACGATCTGCGCACCGGCGCGGACACCCGGCTCGCCGGCGGCGGACGGGTCTTCCCCGCGCTCTCCCCGGACGGCACCCGTCTCGCGTACCTCGACATGGAGGGCAACCTCCTCGTACGCGACCTCGAAGAGGATCAGGGGAACGGCAGGCAGGGCGGGCGTGACCGCGTCGGCGAGCGCGTGCTGGCCGCGCCGCTGGGCGCCGCCGGGCTGCCCGGCAGGCCGAGCTGGTCGCCCGACGGCCGGTATCTCGCGCTGTGCGACCGCAACCGCCTCAACCAGCGCTTCCGCGAGGGCTACAACGTCATCCGCGTCGTCGACTCCCGCAGCGGCGCGGACACGCTGCACTCCCTCGCCCCGCACGCCTCGCTCTCCGACCGCTACGACAGCGGCCCCGTCTGGTCGCCCGACGGCGAACACCTCGCCGTCGTCAGCGAGTCCGCGCTGTGGCTGCTGCCCGTACGGCCCGACGGCACACCCCGCGGCGAGCCGCGGCGGCTGACCCGCGAGAGCGCCGACCACCCCTCCTGGCGCGGCGATTCGGGCGCGCTGCTGTATCTGTCGGCGGGGCGGCTGCGGCTGCTCGACGTGCGCGGCGGCGGTGTACGCACCGTCCCGCTGCGCCTGGGCCACCGGCCGCCGCGGGCACGCGACACCGTCGTACGGGCCGGGCGGCTGTGGGACGGCACCGGCGAGGAGGTCCGCGAGGACGTCGACGTGGTGGTACGCGGCGGACGGGTACGGGCCGTCCTCCCGCACCGCGCGGGCCGAGCCGCCGCCCGCCGGGTCGACGCGGAGCGGCTGACGGTGCTGCCGGGTCTGTGGGACTCCCACACCCACCCCTGGCAGAGCACCTACGGCGCCCGGCAGACCGCCACCCAGCTCGCGTACGGCATCACTACGGCCGTCTCCCTCGGCGGCTTCGCCTACGAACAGGCCCGTATCCGCGAGGCGGTGGCGGCCGGTGTGCTGGCCGGGCCGCGGCTGCTGGCGACCGGCGAACTCCTCGACGGGGCACGCGTCGCCTACAGCATGGGCCGCCCGCACCGCACCCGCGCAGGACTGCGCCGCTCCCTCGAACGCGCCGAAGGACTCGGCTGGGACTTCGTCAAGACGTATGTACGGGCACCGGGCTGGATCATGGCGGAGGCGGCACGCTTCGCGCACGAACGGCTCGGCGTCCGCGCCGGAAGCCATCTGTGCACCCCCGGAATCCAGCTCGGCGGCGACCTGACGACGCATCTCCAGGCCACGCAGCGCCTGGAGTTCGGGCATGCGACGACCGCGACAGGACGCGCCTACCAGGACGTCGAGGAGATCTACACCGCGCACGGCGCCCGCTTCCACCTCATCGCCACGCCGTTCACCGCGGCGCCGCTGCTGGGCGCCGACCCCGACCTCGCGGAGGATCCGCGGGTGACACGGCTGATGCCCCCGTGGGACACCGGAGCCGTACGGGAGCTGGCCGCCTCCCCGCCGACGGGTGCCCAACTGGCCACGCTGGCACGGGAGACGGCGGTCTACCGGCGGGTGCTGGAGGGCGGCGGATCCATCGCGCTCGGCACCGACCAGCCCCTCGTACCGGTCGGACTCCACCTCCACCTCGCGCTGCGCGCCCTGCACCGCGGTGGCCTCTCCGCGGCGGCGGCACTGCGCACCGCGACGGCCGTGCCCGCGCGGGTCTTCGGCGCGGAAGCGGATCTGGGCACCGTCGAGGAGGGCAAGCTCGCCGATCTCACGTTCGTCGACGGCGATCCCTTCACCGACTTCGACGACCTCGTACGGACGGTGAAGGTGCTGCGCGGCGGCCAACTCTTCGAGACCGCCGAGCTGACGGAGTCCTTCCCGGAGGGCGCCGGTACGGCTGCGGCCGGCGGCACGGACGCAGCGGACGGGCCGGACGGTGCGCAGGAGGACATGGCCGCCGTCTGGCGGCGCGTGAGCCGCCAGCTTCGCCGGGAGGGCTGCTGCGACATGGGCGCCTGAACGCCCCCGGCCCCCGCCGGTCGTTCCCGCCGGGCCGCCCCCGGCGGGCCCGGCACGGACCGGGAAGGTTGACTGGGGGAGTGGACTGCATCTTCTGCGACATCGTCGCTGGCCGCCGCGAGAGCCACCGCGTCCACGAGGACGAGGACGTGGTGGCGTTCCTCGACGCGCGGCCGCTCTTCCCCGGGCACACCCTCGTCGTGCCGCGCGCGCACCACGAGACGCTGACCGATCTGCCCGCCGCGGACGTCGGCCCGTTCTTCACCCGGGTACGGCGGATCACCGCTGCCGTGGAGGCCGGAATGGAGGCCGCCGGTTCCTTCGTCGCCGAGAACAACCGGGTCAGCCAGTCCGTGCCGCACCTCCATGTGCACGTCGTCCCGCGCAACCGCAAGGACGGGCTGCGCGGCTTCTTCTGGCCGCGCAGCCGGTACGGCAGCGAGGAGGAGGCCGCGGCCGTCGCGGCACGGGTGCGCGCCGCGCTCCCGGACTGAGCCGGCGTACGGACCGGGAGGGGGCGGTCGTCCCCTCGTACGCCGACTCGCCCTCGCCCCGCGTCACTTGGCGTCCGCGTAGCACTCCACGACGGACGTGCTGAAGGCGAACCGCACCGGCGTCTCGCCGAACGCCGCCCGCCCCGCGCGCTCGCCGGCCTCCGCCACGGCGGCGGCGACCCGCTCCGCCTCCTCCGCGGGACAGTGCACGATCACCTCGTCGTGCTGGAAGAAGACCAGCTCCGCGTCCGAGCCCGCCAGCTCCTGGCGGAGCGCGGCGAGCATCAGCACCGCCCAGTCGGCCGCGCTGCCCTGCACCACGAAGTTCCGTGTGAAGCGGCCCCGCGCACGCGCCGCGGCCGTACCGCGCACGGCA
>NZ_LJGW01000636.1 GCF_001751255.1 Streptomyces nanshensis
CCGGCCGCCGCGCGAGGAGTGACACACGCGCTTCGCGCGGCGGCCCGGCCGCACCCCCGTCCCCGCCTTCTCCCGGCCCGTTCCCGCCTTCACCCGCCGCCGGCCGCAGCCCGAACAGCGCAGCGTGCCTCGCCGCCCCCTCCGTACGACCCGATACTTCTCGGAAGGCGAGGTGTCTGCCCGCTCTCTCCTGAGCGGACGTTCCGTACGGGCGGGCGTGATCCCGACGGGAAGGCGCGCGATGACGGCAGGCAACTCCGACTGGCTGAGCGGTCTCCTGATGGCGGTGCAGGCCGCGCCGCCGATGCAGTCCGTGGGCGTGCTCGCGGGGCTGCTGCGGGAGCGGTTCTCGGCGGACGACATCGCCTTCCTGATCACCGACCACGGCGGCAACGCGGTCGTCCGGCTCACCGGCGCTCCGGAGGAGGCCGTCGGCGGCGGCCCCGAGACGGTCCCGCTGGCGGGCACCGTGTACGAGCGGGTGATCGTCTCCCAGCAGACCTGGGTCGGCGACAGCGGCACCGACCACGGAGACGTCGGAGATGCGCACGGCGCGTCCCGCGGCACATCCCGCAGCGGCGGCACGAGGGTCGTCGCGCCGGTCAGCGACCGGGGAGACTCCATCGGCGTCCTGGAGATGACCCTGCCCGCGCCCCCGGACGCCGCCACGCTGGAACTCCTCGTCGAGGCCGCGCACGCGCTCGCCTACGTCGTGATCGTCAACCGCCGCTTCACCGACCTCTTCGAGTGGGGCCGCCGCACCACCCGGCTCTCCCTGGCCTCCGAGATCCAGCACCGGCTGCTGCCCGACTCCTTCACCTGTGACGCGGGACCGTTCATCGTCGCCGGGTCGCTGGAGCCCGCCGCCAACGTCGGGGGCGACACCTTCGACTACACCCTCAACCGCGGCGGCCTGTTCATGTCGCTCACCGACGCCATGGGCCACGACGTACGCGCCGCACAGCTCGCCAGCGCCGTCGTCGGTTCGATGCGCAACGCGCGCCGTGCCGGGCTCGGCCTCGTCGACCAGGCGGACGCCGCCAACATGGCCGTCCTCGAACACGCCGCGCAGGAGCACCGGGTCGTGCTGGACGAGTCGGCCCAGATCCGCCGCTCCCTCGCCGAGCACGGGGCACAGGCCCTGGTCACCGGGCAGTTGCTGACGGTCGCCTTCGACAGCGGGCGTACGGCCTTCATCAACGCGGGACATGTATGGCCGCTGCGGCTGCGCGAGGGCCGCGTCGAGGAGCTGCAGCCGCTGGTCGACCTGCCGTTCGGCATCTCGCCGGACACCGGCTACCGGGTCCAGAGCATCGATCTGCGCCCCGGCGACCGGCTCGTGCTGCTCACCGACGGGATGCTGGAGTACGAGCGCGACGGGGGCAACAGCGAGCTGCGCGACCTCGTCACGGCGACGCGGCACACTCATCCCCGTGAGGCCGTACGGGCGTTGACGCAGTCCGTGCTGGAGCGCACCGACCACGATCCGCGGGACGACGCCACGGTGCTGTGTCTGGAGTGGTCCCGTCCGGGCTGGGTGCGGCACGGCGCCTGACGGCAGGCCCCCGTACCGCTCAACGCGCCCGCTACGGAAGGACGTTGCGCAGTGCGCAGGTGATCGCGGCCCGTACGGTCTCCGGCGGGGCCTGCGCGTTGCTCTCGGCCACCGCCGCCACCGTCTCGGCCACGGCGCGCAGTTCGGTGCCGGCGCTGCGGGCGACGCCGGTGAGGATGCCCGCAGCGACCTGCGGCGTACAGCCGTGTGCCGCCATCAGCGCGGCCTCGGCGCGGGCGACGAGAGACGCGTCGGTCTCGTGTCCGTACCGCTGTCCGATCTCGCTTCCAGGATGCTCCGCACAGTTCACAGTTGCCCCACCTCTGCACGCGCAGGAGAAACCGGATGGCTGGAATGCCGCCCGCTTCATGCAGACAATCACAGAGTGTGCCGCAGTGGCCACTGTGGGAGGCCCGGACTTGACTTCCCGGGCCCCGTCCCACTCACGTGATCCCGCTCGTGTACGACGCGTACGACGCGTACGACGCGTACGACGCACCGCGCGCGCACGCCCAACGCACCGGTCACGTCACGTCGTTGATGTCCTCGAACTTCACCAGGCCGGTGTCCTCCAGGACCGTGATGTGGTCCAGGACGATCGTGTTGGCACGCGTGGCCAGCGAGCGCACCATCGAGTTGCGCGTCTGGTCGCGTACCAGGCCCACGAGGCCGAAGACGATGCCGTGCTGCCGGCGCAGATGCTCCACGAGCACCCTGTCGAACTTCTTGCCGGAGGCCCGCTCCATGTCGCCCAGATACTCCTTCTGGGAACCGTTGGGCTGGTTGGGCAGCGAAACGTTCATCGCGCGCGAGCACTTGATGGACCGCTTGTCCAATTCGGTGTGCCCGTCGACGAGATGGTCTCCCGCGACCCGTACCGACTCGGTGGTGCCGCGCTCCTGCGCCGCACGTCCGGCGGGCAGTTCCCACAGCCCGGCGGAGCGCACCTTGCGGATGAAGTCCCGGTCCATCGGTGTCAGCGGGCCGTACTTCGTCTGCCAGGTCCCCTTGCCGTCGTCCTGCCATCCGGCGCGGGCGAGCGCGCTGGCCCGGTTCCCCTCGAACATATCGGACGGCAGCACGAGCGCGGCGAGTGTAGCTACGAGCGAGAAGACGATCAGTACCGTGCCGATCGCCCGACCCGACGTCATGGCGGACCGCATGCCGCCCCCTCTCCCCACACATCTCGAGTTTCGACGGAGGTTAGTGAGCCGTGTGAGGATCCGGTAGGGCCTCATCCTGACTCGACAAGAACCCGGTGCCGTCCGTCGGCGGCTGCTATGCGTACGGGCGGGTTTTTGTGATCATTGAGCCCTGTGGCACTGTTGGTGATGACCAACCACCAGGAATGCACCGGAAATTGGGCATTCCACCGCGCAAGGAGTGCACGTTGCTCACCGTAGGTGACAAGTTCCCCGAGTTCGAACTCACCGCCTGTGTCTCGCTGGAGAAGGGCAAGGAGTTCGAGCAGATCCACCACAAGACCCACGAGGGCAAGTGGAAAGTGGTCTTCTTCTGGCCCAAGGACTTCACCTTCGTCTGCCCGACCGAGATCGCCGCGTTCGGGCGCCTGGAGGGGGAGTTCGCCGACCGGGACGCCGTGATCCTCGGCGTCTCCGGTGACTCGGAGTTCGTCCACCACGCGTGGCGCCGCGACCACGACGACCTGCGCGACCTGCCGTTCCCGATGCTGGCGGACTCCAAGCGCGAACTGATGCGGGACTGCGGGGTGCAGGGCGAGGACGGCTTCGCCCAGCGCGCGGTCTTCATCGTCGACCAGAACAACGAGATCCAGTTCGCGATGGTGACCGCCGGCTCCGTGGGACGTAACCCCAAGGAGGTGCTGCGGGTGCTCGACGCCCTGCAGACCGACGAGCTGTGCCCCTGCAACTGGACGCCCGGCGAGGAGACCCTCGACGCCTCCAGGCTCCTGGCGGGGGAGTGAGCGCCGGATGGCTCTGGAGGACCTGAAGTCGGCGCTCCCCGGCTACGCCAAGGACCTGAAGCTCAACCTCGGCTCCGTCATAGGCAATTCGCAGCTCCCGGAGCAGCGGCTCTGGGGCACCGTGCTGGCCTGCGCGATCGCCTCCCGCTCCGGCTCCGTGCTGCGCGCACTGGAGCCCGAGGCGCGCGAGCACCTCAGCCCCGAGGCGTACGAGGCGGCCAAGTCGGCGGCCGCGGTGATGGCGATGAACAACGTCTTCTACCGCACCCGGCATCTGCTCTCCGACCCGGAGTACGGCAACCTCCGCGCCGGCCTGCGGATGAACGTCATCGGCAACCCGGGTGTGGAAAAGGCCGACTTCGAGCTGTGGTCGCTCGCGGTCTCCGCGCTCAACGGCTGCGGCCAGTGCCTCGACTCGCACGAGCAGGTGCTGCGCAAGGCGGGCGTCGACCGGGAGACCGTCCAGGAGGCGTTCAAGATCGCCGCCGTGGTGCAGGCGGTCGGCACGACGCTGGACGCGGAGGCGCAGCTTCAGAACGAGCACGTCTGAGGTCCGCGTCCACAGGACCGCGGGGCGATGCGCCCGGCGGCCGCACGACAGGGCCCGCACGTCACGAGCAAGTGGCGTGCGGGCCCTGCGCGTTGAGCGGTGCCGGGCGGCCGGGCCTCTGTGCGGGGACCGGCCCCGCATGGAACGCGAACG
>NZ_LJGW01000635.1 GCF_001751255.1 Streptomyces nanshensis
CGGCCTCCCCGGTGACGCCGAGCACGGCCCGCAGATCGGCCTCGCCGAGCGCGATGCCGCGTACGGCGGGATGCGCCGTGGCGACGGCGAAGGCGTTCTCGATGCCGAGCGCCGACTCCAGCAGCGCGTGGAGCGCGGGGATACCCGAGCCGTCGGAGGCGTCGGCCTCGTCGTGACGAGCGGGCGCCGCGTCGGGCTCCGCCTCCGCCGCCCAGCGTGCGACCCGTACGACGTCCTCCGGGCCCTCCACCTTCGGCAGCCGCAGTCCCGCCAGACCCGGCAGGCCCGCGAGCCGGCGGACCTCCGCCCGGGCGAGCGGCCCGTCGAGGGCGTTGACGCGCACGTGCAGGGGCACGGGCCCCGGGCGTGCGTCGGCGAGCAACTCGGCGGTGGCGTCCAGCGCGTAGCCCTTGCGGTCCGCGGCGACCGCGTCCTCCAGGTCGGCGATCACGACGTCCGCGCCGGAGACGAGTGCCTTGCGGACGACGTCGGGACGGTCGCCCGGGGCGTAGAGCCAGGTCAGCGGCAGAGGCTCCGGCTGGGTGCCGGGGGCGCCGCCGGGGGCCTCGCGCAGCCGGCCGCCGGTCACAGCGCGCCGCCGTCCCGCAGGGCGGTGATCTCCCGCTCGCTCAGGCCGAGTTCGCCGAGCACGGCGTCGGTGTCGCTGCCGTGCGGACGGCCCGCCCACTTGATCGCGCCGGGGGTCTCCGAGAGCCGGAAGAGGACGTTCTGCATCCGGACGGTGCCCAGCTCCTCGTCCTCGACCTCGGTGATCGAGCCGAGGGCCCGGTACTGCTCGTCGTCCAGCACGCCGCGGATGTCGTTGACGGTGGCGACGGCCGCCTCGGCGCGCTCGAACTCCTCGACGACCTCGGCCCGTTCGTGCCGCGCGATCCAGGTGCCGACGGCCTCGTCCAGCTCGTCGGCGTGCGCGGCGCGCCCCGCGCCCGTGGCGAACCACGGCTCGTCCAGGAACTCCGGCCGCCCCACCAGGCGCAGCACCCGCTCCGCGACGGACTGCGCGGACGTCGAGACCGCCAGCCACGCGCCGTCCGCGGTGCGGTAGGTGTTGCGGGGCGCGTTGTTCGCGGAGCGGTTGCCCGTACGCGGCTGTACATAGCCGAGTTGGTCGTACCAGAGGGGCTGCGGGCCGAGCACCGTCAGCATCGGCTCGATGATCGCCATGTCGACGACCTGGCCCGTGCCGGTGCGGTCCCGTCCGCGCAGCGCCGCCATCACGGCGTACGAGGTGGCCAGTGCGGCGATGGAGTCGGCGAGCCCGAAGGGCGGCAGCGTCGGCGGTCCGTCCGGTTCGCCGGTGATCGCGGCGAAGCCGCTCATGGCCTCGGCGAGGGTGCCGAAGCCGGGGCGGCGCGCGTACGGCCCGAACTGGCCGAAGCCGGTGACGCGGGCGAGCACCAGACGCGGGTTGACGGCCGAGAGCTCGTCCCAGCCCAGGCCCCACTTCTCCAGCGTGCCGGGGCGGAAGTTCTCGACGACGACGTCCGATTCGGCGGCGAGGCGCAGCAGGACGTCGCGTCCGCCCGGTGTCGACAGATCGAGGGTGACGTTGCGCTTGTTGCGGCCGAGCAGCTTCCACCACAGTCCGACGCCGTCCTTCGCGGGGCCGTGGCCGCGCGACGGGTCGGGTCTGCGGGGGTGTTCGACCTTGATCACGTCGGCGCCGAAGTCGCCCAGCATGGTGGCGGCGAGCGGACCGGCGAAGAGGGTCGCGAGGTCGAGGACGCGGAGGCCGTCGAGGGGTGCGGGGGGCGTTCCGGCGTGGGAGGCGTACGCGGTGTGTGCCGCGTCGGTGCGGTCGTGCACGTCGTTCATCGAGGTGTCCGGCTTCCGTGGGTCCCGTGGTTTCCGTGTGGGCCGTCGTCCTGGTGACGGCCGTGGTGTCCGTGCTGCCCGTGTCCGCCGTGGAGCGACGCGGCGAAGGCGTCGGTCTCCGCGCGGTGCGGCATGGACGCCGAGGCGCCCGGCCGCTGCACGGACAGGGCCGCCGCCGCCGAGGCCCACTCCAGCGCCTCCGGCATGGCACGGCCCTCGCCGGAGGCGACGGCCAGCGCACCGACGAAGGTGTCGCCCGCCGCGGTGGTGTCCTCGGCCTTCACCCGGGGCGCGGGCACGAGCACGGGGTCGGCGTCGCGTACGGCGTACAGCGAGCCCCGCGCGCCGAGCGTGACGACCACCTCGGGGACGAGGGCGAGCAGCGCGTCCGCCGCGTCGTACGGGTCGGACTTGCCGGTGAGGACGGCCGCCTCGTGCTCGTTGGGCACCAACAGATCGGTGACGGCGAGGAGTTCGGGCGGCAGCGGCTGCGCGGGCGCGGGCGTGAGGACGACGCGTACGCCGTGGTCGTGTGCCGCCCGCGCTCCCGCGAGGACGCCCGCGAGGGGGATCTCCAACTGGAGCAGCAGCGCGCCCGCGGCGGCGATGCGCTCCTCGTCGCCGTCGGCGAGGCCGTCGACCGTGCCGTTGGCGCCCGGTACGACGACGATGGCGTTGCCCCCGTCGTCGTCGACGACGATGTGCGCGGTGCCGCTCTCGCCCTCGACGGTGCGCAGTCCGTCCGTACCGACGCCCGCGCCGTCCAGCGCATCCCGCAGCCGCAGGCCGAAGTCGTCCCGTCCGACGGCGCCGATCATCGCGACGGAGCCGCCCGAACGGGCCGCCGCCACCGCCTGGTTGGCGCCCTTGCCGCCGGGGACGGTGCGGAAGGCGCGGCCGGTGACGGTCTCACCGCGTCGGGGAGCGGTCGCCACATAGGCGACGAGGTCCATGTTGGTGCTGCCGAGCACCGCGACGGACGGCGCGTCGGGGGACGGCGAGGGTGTGTCCGGTGCCGCCGGCGGTGGCGGCGGGGTGGGAGTCACGGTGCGGGGATCTCCTGTCGGTCGGCGGGCGTGCGGGGGGCCGGGGACGCGAGCCGGCAGGTGAGACGGGCCAGGGCGTCGAAGCCGGTGCCGTCGAAGCCGCCCACGCTGGTGGCCAGGCGGTTCCTCAGCGGTCCGGTCCAGCGGGCGGGCAGCGCCTCGGGCGAGCCCGCGAGCAGTCCGGCGACGCTGCCCGCGGTCGCGCCGACCGAGTCGGTGTCCCAACCGCCGGAGACGGCACGGCAGATGGAGCCGGTAAAGTCGCCGTCGGCGTGGGTGAGCGCGGCGGCCAGCAGCGCGGCGTTGGGCAGGACGTGCACCCAGTGGTGGTGCCCGTACTCCTCGTGGAGGCGGTCCACGACGGTCTCGAACCCGGCGGCGGTGCCCGTCGGTTCGGCCAGCGCCGTCTCGATCCCGAAGGTGACGGCGCGCATCAGCCGGGAGCCGGGCGGTACGACGCGCAGCCCCGTCCGCAGACAGCTCAGGACGTCGGGCGCGGTGCCGGACGCGGCCTCGGCGACGACGGCGGCGGTGAACATCTCCCCGTACACGCCGTTCGCGGTGTGGCTCAACGTGGCGTCGCGCCAGGCCAGTTCGGCGGCCGTGCCCGGGTCGCCCGGGTGCGTCCAGCCGAAGACGTCGGCGCGGATGAGCGCGCCGATCCACTCCCGGAAGGGGTTGCGGCGGCCGCCGGTCTCCGGCGGGACGCAGCCGTCGAGCAGATTGCGGTAGGCGACGCGTTCGGCGGTGAACGTACGGCCCGCGGGCAGCTCGTCCAGCCACAGGGTCGCGACGTCGTCCGTGCAGAAGCCGTGACCGTGGCGCTGGAGCAACAGCAGCCCCAGCACGGGGTAGTTGAGGTCGTCGTCCTCCGGCATGCCGTCGATGTTCTCGGCGAGGGAGGTGGCCGCGCTGCGCCGGTTCCAGGGCAGGCGCCGCACGGTCTCCTCGTCGAGCCCGGCCTGCGTGAACCAGCCGTTCAGCGGCCAGTTGCCGGTGGCGCGCGCGATCTCGCGGATGCCGGCGAGCGGCATCTTCTCGACCGGCTTGCCGAGCAGACAGCCCGCGGCGCGGCCCAGCCAGGCCGCCTCCAGACGTTCGCGGAGGGCGCTGTCGTGGGGGTCGCTGTCGTACGGGGCGGAGTCCGCGGCGGTGCCCGGCTCCTCGTGCGCGAGGGGCGCGGGCCATGCCTCGCAGAGGGTCCGGATCGCGGCGAGGTCCGTCGGCTCGTTCCCGGCCAACGGGGAGGGCAGCAGGGCGAGTTCGTCGAGCAGCCGGTCCGCGAGCCTGCGCAGCCGCGGGTCCGCCGCGGCGGCCGACGCACCG